>NZ_JAVDUC010000006.1:0-205299 GCF_031456125.1 Sphingomonas sp. BE138 | reverse complement strand
CCAAATGGAGCAGCTTACCACTGGCAGGATTTCTCTCCGCCGCACCGGCACCTATGCCGGCGCTCCCGTGGCCGGGTTTGTCACCGCCCTACACACTCGACCAAGCGCTCCGACAACTAGGGTCAGTAACACTTGATGTGAATGCATCGACCTAGCTCAGCCGCAGAGAGAAAACGTGGATGAGCAGCCTGCTTGCGGTAGCGCTGAGAGCGAGGATGCTTCCTTTCATTGACGAGGCGGCGGGATGCGGGAGTCTCGGTCCTGCGACTGGTCATACGAGCGATTGTATGCCGCCGGCGCCCGCCGTCGCAGCTTCGCGGTGGCCACACGGCTCGGAAGCAGCGATCGCCCTACGTGCTGGTGGCAGCCGGCAGCGCGAAACACGGCGCTCCTGTTCCTGCGGGCATAATCCTAACGAGATGCTGAAAGGGTTACCTACCCTTAGCCAGCCCTTAACTTGCCGGCGCTACCTTCTCCCTCACCTAAGTAGAGGGAATGTCATGAGTTTCGCCAATCTCGCCATCCCCCGCAAGCTCGCGTTCGCGTTCGGCTCCCTGGTCGCGACCTTTACGATCGTTAGCGCGGTCGTGTTCGTGAACGTGATGCGCCTCCACGAAGTCGCCGCGCAGCGGGATCAGGCGAAGCAGGCATCTGATCATGCCGACGATATGCTCACCGGAGTCGTCGAGGGTCAAAGCGCGGTGCGCGGGTATGTGCTGCTCGGTAAGAAGGCGTTCCTTGAAACGCACGAGGAAAACCGACAGGCGATCGCTACCGCCGCTGCAAAGCTCAAGCAGAGTGCACCGCGCGCGGACCAGAGCAAGCGGGTGGATGATTTTCTGGAGGCAGTAGCTGATTGGCAGGCGACGAAGGTCGCTCCGACGCTTGCCGCTTACGACGATCCCCAATCGCGTGAGCACGCCCGCGAATTGGCCGGCGCCAAGCAACTCGGTTCGATGCGGAAAATCCACAAGGAGATACAGACGGCGCAGGAAGCGTGGGTAGCGCACCAGAATGCCGAGCAGGAGCATGCCGAGTGGATGGTCAAGCTGGCGCTTGGCGCCGGGGGATTGTTCGCGATCGCGCTTGCAGGCGGTCTTGGCTGGCTTCTGTCGCGATCCATGGCGCAGCCGGTCGTGAAGATGGCTCAGGTCATGGCCGACATGGCTGCGGGCTCTATCGACGTCGAGGTGCCGAGTACCGACCGCCGTGACGAGATCGGCAACATCGCAAAGGCGGTGCTCGTTTTTCGCGACGCCGCCGTGGAAAAGCAGCGCGATGACCAGGAGCGTCAAGCCGTCATGGAGGAGCTCGGCATCGGCTTCAGCGTCTTGCGAACGCCGACCTGAGCACGCGCTTCTCGGGCTTCCCGGCCGCCTTCTCGCAACTCGAAGCAAACTTCAATCGCGCGATCGAGTCCGTGGCTCAGGTCATGTCCGCAGTGATGCGCGCGTCCAAAGACATAAACAGCGGTGCTTCCGACATCCGATCGGCGTCCGACGACCTGTCGCAGCGTACCGAGCAGCAGGCCGCGAGCCTCGAGGAAACTGCCGCGGCGATGGAGGAGATCACCAGCACGGTGCGTCGAACGGCAACCGATGCTGCCGAGGCAGACAAGATTGTGTCTACCGCCCGTCGCGAGGCCGCAGCGTCCGGCGAGGTGGTTCGCCGCGCGGTCGAGGCGATGAGCGGCATCGAACGCTCGTCTAGCGAGATCAGCGAGATCATCAGCGTCATCGACGCGATCGCGTTCCAAACCAACCTTCTGGCGCTCAACGCCGGCGTCGAGGCAGCCCGAGCCGGGGACGCGGGTAAGGGCTTCGCCGTTGTCGCCTCCGAGGTGCGCGCGTTGGCGCAGCGCTCGGCGGATGCGGCAAAGGACGTGAAGGTCAAGATCAACGCGTCGACCGAGCAGGTGGATCTCGGAGTGGGATTGGTCGACGAAGCCGGCAAAGCCTTGCAGACGATCAACTTGCGCATCGGCGAGATCAGCTCGCTCATGGCTGGCATCAGCGCCGCCGCCGAGCAGCAAGCGATCGGACTTCAGCAGGTCAACACGGCCGTTGGTGAAATGGATAACGTGACCCAGCAAAACGCCGCGATGGTGGAAGAGGCGACGGCCGCCGCGCGCAGCCTGGCGAGCGAGGCCGATGCGCTCTCCCGTCAGGTGTCCCGTTTCACTGTCGATGCTGCGACCACGTCGCTTCGGGAGCCCGCCAGCCCTACGCGTCTGGCCGCGTGATGAGTCGCGCACCGCTCCTCTGCGCCAGGTAGGTTCCGCTCGAACTCGTCGCTTCGCCTGACCGAGACGCGAAAGGGGCCAGCCACGCGGCGCCCCTCTCGCCCGCACCGGGCTTGCGAGCAGCCCGATCCGCTCGCAGCGGCTTAAATGCCGTTTTTCAGGTTGGTGTCGGCGTCATGGGTGCGCATGTCGTCGGCCTTGTCTTCACCAAGCTCACGCACTGCGTCGGCCTTGTTCTCCAGCCGATCCTCGGCGGCTTCGTTGTCGACGTTGTCCGCCGCGTCTTCGAGGTTGTCCGCGACCGCGTCGGCGTTCGCCTCGATGTTGTCGGCCGCCTGCTCGCGCGGGCTCGAATTGCAAGCGCTGAGTGATGCTACGCCGGCCAGCAGCGCGATCGCGAGAACATTCTTCATGAAATCCCCTTCGTTGGAGGTGACACCTCAGGGCACTACAAGTGCGATCACCTGCGGATTGTTCCAATCGTGGCGGCCGTGCATCTCCGGGATCATCGCCGCATGTCAGGCGCCGATGCCTGCCCATTCCGGTACCGTGACGAGGCCGCGGCGGCATCGTCCACGCCTGTCGACCCTACCCCGACGATCCGGACGCTGACAGATACAGCATCAGCGCATGCAAAAGGCCGGGCGATCAATCCCGCCGCCTTCCTCGCCGCACTGGAGCTTGTCAGACGAGGCGCAAAGCCGCCCGGCGCCGCAGCGCGAACCCTACTTTGCCGGACCCCGAGATCATCATGGCGCCGGCGGCAGGCTCTGGCACGCTGCCGATCGGCGTGAGCGCGACCCGCGACCCCCTGCTCGGCATGCTGAACGGCGGCCAGGGACGGTTCGCGGCTCCGCGGGTCCCCCGGTTCGCCCCATCGCCCCGTCGCCCCAGCGCGAAGGAGTTGAGCACGCCGGCCCGATCCGCGCTCGACCAGATCGGGAAACCGCATCGACGGTCCGCTCGTTCGTGCGGCGCCAAGGAGAAGACCGATCGCCCACGCCAGCAACGTCGTCCACTGCGAAGGCCCGAACAGCCCTCATTCGTTCGACATCATCCCGCTCCAGCCGCGGAACGGCACCCTCGAGACCAAGTGCCCGATCTGCAAGGGCCACGGGCAGTGGAACACCGAGATCGATCTGGTGAGCTTCCGATGCAAGCGCACCACCTGCGACTATTGCCATGGGGTGGGCTGGATTGAGACTGGTGCGGATCCGGTGGGACATGCCGACACGTCATGTCGCCGAACGGCTATCCGCAATGGGTGGTCGCCTACGAACCGCGCCAGGATCCAGAGAATGCCGTCGCCGACCCGACCGCGCCGTTATCGCCGGAGCAGTTCGATCGGTAGGCAAGACCCCAGTCGCGCATCGGACCGTGGCAGCGCGCGTGACGGGATCGCAGCCTGGTGGCTATCGAATAGAATCGACCGGAGCGCTTGATCGCCCGCTCTTTGGGGAAGACTGCGGAAAGGAACGCACCGCATGTAAACCCGAGGTTTTCGCGGCCTTGTGGCGGAGCGGGAGGGATTCGAACCCTCGATACGCTTTTGACGTATACTCACTTTCCAGGCGAGCGCCTTCGACCACTCGGCCACCGCTCCGCATAGCTTGGAAGCGCTTGCCCTAGTGGGTGTGCTCGCGGGACGCAAGCGGGTCGATTGCGTCGGGCGCGGCGATCGGTCACGCTGCGCGGCATGACGCCGCTTGCCCCCTTGTTCCTGCTGCTGCAGGCCCCCGCTGCCCCAACCACCGCACCGCCTCCCGCGCACGAACCGGCATCGCAGGACTGGCGCGACATTCCCGCGAATGAGTTGCTGGTCATGCGGCTCGCGGGCGACCGCACCGTCGTCATCCGCCTCGCCGCTGCGCTCGCGCCCGCGCATGTCGCCAACATCCGCCGGCTCGCCGCCGCTGGCTGGTGGAATGGTGAGAGCGTGTACCGCGTGCAGGAGAATTGGGTCGCCCAATGGGGCGATGCGACCGAGAAGAAGCCGCTGCCCCGCGGCGTCGCCGCCAGCGTCACGCCCGAGTTCGAGATCGCCGCCTTCGCCCCGGCGCAGCGGATGACGCGCGCCGACACGCATTCCGCCACCGCCGGGATCACCGCCGACGGCTGGCCGGTGGCGAGCGACGGGCAGGGTCATGCGTGGCTGACGCATTGCTACAGCATGGTCGGGGTCGCCCGCGACGAAGCGCCGACCTCCGGCTCGGGCGCGGAGCTGTTCACGCCGATCGGGCAATCGGCGCGCCGGCTCGACCGCAATTATGCGGTGGTCGGGCGCGTCATCTCGGGCATGGAACATCTCTCGGCGCTACCGCGCGGGCCGGCGCCGATGGGTGTGCTTCCCGAGGCCGCGACACGGATGCGCATCGTCTCGGTGACGCTCGGCAGCGCAATGTCACCCGCCGAGCGCCCGCGCTTCCAGTACCGCGCCGCCGACAACCCGCGCTTCGCGGCGCTGATCCGTCGCCGCGAAAACCCGCCGGCACCGACGATCGGCTCGGGCGGCGCGGACGTCTGCGAAGTGCCGCTGGAGGTTCGCCGCGCGCCCTGAAGCCGGTCAGCGCTGCGCGCCGACCCAGTCCGAGACCTGTTGCGCGACCTGGTTGGCGGCCTGGCTCAACCCCGCTCCCGCCTGCGCGGCGTCGATCGCCGATACCGGCACGCGCGCCTCGAAGCGCTGCTTCTCGACGTTGGCGCGCCCGGCCGGCGTGAACGACGCGTCGTAGATCACCACCGCCTGCCGCTGCGTCGCATCGACACCGAACGCGCGCAGCTCGCCGCCCAGCATCGCGCTCGGCGCGTCGAACGACTGCGCGGGCGACAGCACCACCATCCGCGCGCGCGCGGTCAGCGTGTCGGACAGCAGCCGCGCGAACAGCCGCGCCGGCGCTTCGGCCCATTGCGCGTCCTTGACGTACGCGATCGAGGTGTCGGTCGCCTGCACCGGCACCCGCGTCCCCGCGATCGACTGCGGCACGGCGGACACCTCGACCACGATCGCGCGGCCGGTCGCCGAATTCTGCGCGGTTCCCACCGCCGGCTGCGACTGCGGCGCGATCGTCAGCAGCGATGGCGGCGGCGACGCACCGAAGCGGATGCACCCGGCCAGCGGCACCAACGCGGCGACGATCAGCAGCTTGTTCGCGAAAGCACGCACGATCATTTCCCCTTATAGTCCGGCAGCGCGGGCTGCCCCACCAGCGAGCTGGCGCCGCCCTGCTCCACCCGCTCCGAAATCGACTTCAGCGACGCGGCGGTCACGCGCAGGTCGCGCACCAGCTGGTTGACCTGCGGGATCGTCTGCTTGCTGAACGTGGTCAGCCCCGGGCGCGCGTCGCCGATCGCGGCGTTCAGCGTGTCCGCGCTCGCTTGCGCCGAGGTGATCGCCTTGTTCAGGTTCGCCATCGCCGGCTGGACGTCGTTGGCGAGCACGCCGTTGGTCGTCTGCGCCAGCGTGCCGATCTGCTCGGCGGCATTGCCCGCCTGCTGGATCGCGATCCGCGTCTGGGCCAGCGTCGCCGCGATCTCCGGTCCGCGATCGGCCAGCGCATCGGTCAGGCGGTTGGTGTTGTCCAGAATGCCCGCGATCGACGCCTGGTTGCGGTCGCTCAGCATCCCCGTCAGCCGCTCGGTCAGCGTCGACAGCCGCTCCAGCAGCTGCGGCGCGGAGTTCAGGATCGCGCCGATCCCGCCGGTCTTGGTCGGGATCACCGGCACCCCCAGCGGACAGACGCTCTTGCCGGCGTCGCCTTCGGGGCAGGTGATCGGCTGCGCACCCTTGATCGCGCCGTCCAGGCTGACGGTGCTCGTGCCGGTGAAGCTGCCCTGGATCGTGGCGGTGGTGCCGCGCAGGATCGGCGTCTCGTCGTTCACGCTGATCCGCACGCGCACATATTGCGGGTCGGGCTTCCACAGCGAGATGCTCTTCACCTGCCCGGACGGCACGCCCGAGAAGGTCACCGACGATCCCTTGGCCAGGCCGTCGACCGCCTGGCGGAAGAAGATGTCGTAGTCGCGCTCCTCCGCGCCGCCGATCCGGGCGATCCACACCGTGAAGATCGCGACCAGGGCGAGCAGGATCAGCACCACGGCGCCGACGAGGACATGGTTCGAACGCGTTTCCATCTCTCAGCCCCTCTCGCCGGCGGCGGGCGCCGGCTTGTTCAGGTCCACCGCCGGCGCGCCGCGGGCATAATCGTCGGCCAGTCCGCCTTGCGAGCGCTGCCCGCTCTGCTCCAGCGCCACCTCGGTCGGGTGGGCGGCGGCATCGCGCGCGGCGCTGGTCTGGTGCCCCGCTTTCGAGGCGACCGCGGCACGCCCGCGCGGGCCGTTGAAATATTCCTGGATCCACGGGTGATCCAGCGCCAGCAGCTCGTCGATCGTCCCCACGGCGATCACGCGCTTGTCGGCGAGCACCGCCACCCGGTCGCAGATCGCATACAGCGTATCGAGATCGTGCGTGATCAGGAACACCGTCAGCCCCAGCGTCTTCTGGAGCGCCTTGGTCAGCTCGTCGAACGCCGCCGCGCCGATCGGATCGAGCCCGGCGGTCGGCTCGTCGAGGAACAGCAGTTCGGGATCCAGCGCCAGCGCGCGCGCCAGCCCCGCGCGCTTCTTCATGCCGCCCGACAGCTCGGCCGGAAACTTCGGCCCGGCGTCGGCCGGCAGCCCGGTCATCACCACCTTGTACGACGCGATCTCGTCGAGCAGCGTCAGGTCGAGGTCGGGGTAGAATTCGCGCAGCGGCACCTGCACGTTCTCGGCCACCGTCAGCGTCGAGAACAGCGCACCGCCCTGGAACAGCACGCCCCAGCGCTTCCGGATCTCGACCGTGTCCAGCTCGCTGCGGTTCAGCGTCGGTTCGCCGAACACCTCGACCTCGCCCGCGCTCGGCGATTGCAGCCCGATGATCGATCGCATCAGCACCGACTTGCCGGTGCCCGACCCGCCGACCACGCCCAGGATCTCGCCGCGGCGCACCTCGAGGTCGAGGTTGTCGTGGATCACCTGGTCACCGAACTCGTTGCGCAGGCCGCGCACCTTGATGATCGGCGCATCGTCGGGGCGGGAGCGATTGTGCTGCGGCATCAGATCCAGCCGATCTGTTCGAAGAACACCGCGAAGAATGCGTCGACCACGATCACCATGAAGATCGCCTGCACCACCGCCGAGGTCGTCTTCAACCCGACCTGCTCGGCATCGCCCTTCACCTGCATGCCCTGGAAGCAGCCCGCGACCGCGATGATCGCGCCGAACACCGGCGCCTTGATGAGGCCGACGAACACGTCGGTGATCGGCACGACCTCGCGGATGCGCGCCACAAAGGCGATCGGCGGGATGTCCAGCGCGAACCAGCACAGCAGGCACCCGCCGAATACCGCCAGGATCGAGGCGTAGAAGCCCAGCAGCGGCATCAGGACGATCGCCGCGATCGTCCGCGGCAGCACCAGCGCCTCCATCGGCGACACGCCGATCGTGCGCATTGCGTCGATCTCCTCGGTCAGCTTCATCGTGCCGAGCTGGGCCGCGAACGCCGACCCCGATCGCCCCGCGACCATGATCGCGGTCATCAGCACGCCCAGCTCGCGCATCGAAATGCGGCCGACCAGGTTGATCGTGAACGCCTCCGCGCCGAACTGCCGCAGCTGCACCGCGCCCTGCTGCGCGATGACCACGCCGATCAGGAAGCTCATCAGCCCGACGATGCCCAATGCCGAGACGCCGACCACCTCGAAGCGCTGCACCGTGGCTTTGAAGCGGAAGCGGCTGGGATGGCGCAGCACGTTGCCGAACGCGATCACCGTCTCGCCCATGAACGCCAGCAGCCCCAGCGCGGTGCGCGCCGAATGCGCGGTCGACTCCCCGATCTCCGCCAGCACGCGGCGGAACGGAGAGCGCGATTGCGACCGCATCTGCACCGGCTGATCGGCGGCCTGCACCTGCTCCAGCAGGTTCTGCCCGTCGCCGCTCAGCCCCTCGATCCGCGCCTTGTGCTCGCGCGCGAAGCGGTGGATCACCCATGCGCCGATCGTGTCGATCCGCTCGATTCCGGACAGGTCGATCAGCGCCACGTTGCCGCCTTGCCGATCCAGGCGCGCGGGGAGGTCGCCCAGCCGCGACAGCGACAGGTCGCCGGTGAAGCGGAGAACCTCTCCGTTCCCGTCCTGATCCACATTGAAGTCGGCTGCCGCAGTCATCGGTCGATCCATGCGGCAAAGGTCATCACGCCACAAGCGTTCAGCGCGGCAATCGTTCCGCGCGCGTACCACTTTTGTGATCGACCGCTCACAACAGCACGTCGATGGCGTGGATGACCACCCCGACCATTCCGCCCACCAGGGTTCCGTTGATGCGGATGAACTGCAGGTCCTTGCCGACGGCATTTTCGAGCCGTGCAGTCACCGTGTGCGTGTCCCACCCGCGCACCGTCTCCGACACCAGCCGCACGATCGCGTCGCCGTAATCCGCCGCCGCCCCCACCGCCGCACGACGCACGAAGCGGTTGATGATCCGCCCCAGCCGCGGATCGTCCTGCAACGTCGCGCCCAGCTGCTGCAACGCCTCGCCCAGCTTGCCCGCCATCAGCGCATCCGGATCGCGGGCGGCGCGCAGCATCGCGGCGCGCGCCTGTTCCCACAGCCCGTTGATCCAGTCCTGCATCGCCGGGTTTTCGAGCAGCTCGATCTTCACGCTTTCCACCCGCGCGCGCAGCTCGGGGTCGTGCTGCAACCGCCCGGCGATGCTTTCCATCGCCTCCTCCACCTTCAGGCGCAGCGGATGCTCGCGGTTCTCCGCCATCTCCGCGACCAGCTTGTCGAGCCCGTCGATGATCTTGTTGGCCAGCGTCTCGTCCAGCCCGGTCCAGCGCAGCACCGCCCCCGCGCGGTCGTGGACCATCGCGCGGATCAGATGCTCGTTCGCCGCCAGTGCAGCCCGCATCCACCGCACCAGCGCGTCGATCACCGGGCGATGCCGCTCCTCGGCCATGGCGGCGGCCAGTGCGCGGCCCAGCATCGGCGACAGCTCCGTTTCGCGCACGCGCGTCACCATCATCGCGCGCACCATGCCGCCCAGCCGCTCCTGATCCAGCGCCTGCAACACCTCGGTCGCCAGCCGCGAGATGCCGCGCGTGATCCGCCCGCTCCCCCCCGCTCCGGCCCTGCCGCCGCGCGGATCGGCGAGCCAGCGCCCGGCGGCCGCGGCGACATCGATCCGCTGCATCCGCCGCGCGACCACCGCGGGGATCAGGAAATATTCGCGCAGGAATTGCGCCAGCTGGTCGCCGATCCGGTCCTTGTTGCGCGGAATGATCGCGGTATGCGGGATCGGCAGCCCCAGCGGATGGCGGAACAGCGCGGTCACCGCGAACCAGTCTGCCAGCCCGCCGACCATCGCCGCCTCGGCGAAGGCGCGCACGAACCCCCATGCGGCATGCCGCGGCTCCAGCGCGCGCGAGGCGAAGAACGCCGCCGCCATCGCCACCAGCAACAGCCCCGCGACCCGCCGCATCCGGATCAGGGCGGCAGGCGGGGGAGCGGCGCGAACCTTCATTCCCGTAACAATCCTCCACCGCCCGCGAAGTTCAAGACCTCCGTTACAGAGCTTGTGCGCGTGCAAGGCGGCGGAGGGTCAATTCGTACGCACGCTGGTTCAACAATTTCCGTTCGTGCTGAGCCTGTCGAAGCACGTGCCCGGGGCGCGCGCGCTCCGATGCTCGCCACCGTTGTCGCCCGCGACACGTGCTTCGACAAGCTCAGCACGAACGGTTCGGATAGTACGAGAATAACTTGAACGTCCAAACACCGTCGCGTCTGCGCAGGCAAGGGCCTATGTCGGGCCAATCCACCCGCAACCGGCCGACGACGACCGACACCGCCGCGTCAGCTGCTGCCAATCCCCTATTCCGCCGGATGCGATCCCTCGCCCCGGAACGGGATCCGCCCATGCGGCGCGCCGATCGCGTCCTGCGGCGCATGCTCGATCACCGGGCCCTCGTCGCCGGGACGATAGGTCAGCAACCGCCGCCCCAGCCACGGCCCGACCCGCCGCTCGACCCCGATCGCCAGCGAGAACGCCGCGGGCACGATCAGCAGCGTCAGCAGCGTGGAGACCATCAGCCCGCCGATCACGACGATCCCCATCGGCGCGCGCGACGCCCCGTCGCCCGACAGCGACAGCGCGGTCGGCACCATGCCCGCGACCATCGCCACCGTCGTCATCACGATCGGCTGCGCGCGCTTGTGCCCGGCATCGACGATCGCATCGTAGGACGGCACGCCCGCCTGCATCTCCTCCAGCGCGAAGTCGATCAGCAGGATCGAGTTCTTGGCGACGATGCCCAGCAGCATCAGCAGCCCGATGAACACCGGCATCGACAGCGGATTGCCGGTCAGGCGGAGCGCGATCAACCCGCCCAGCGGCGCCAGCGTCAGCGACGCCATGTTGACCAGCGGCGGCAGCAAGCGGCGATACAGCAGCACCAGTACCGAGAAGACCACGAACACCCCCGCGGTCACCGCGATGATGAAGTTCTGCAGCATCTCCATCTGCCATTTCGCCTGCCCGACGCTCAGTTCGCCGACCCCGACCGGCAGCTCCTTCATCGCCGGCAGCTGCTTGACCTTGGGCAGCATCGTGCTGATCGTCTGCCCGGGGCTCAGGTCGGCGCCGATCGTCAGCTGCCGCTGCTGGTTGATGCGCTGGATGCGCGTCGGGCCGGAGCCGAAGCCGATCTCGGCCACCAGGTTCAGCGGCACCGATCCGCCGGTCAGCGTCGGCACCGGCAGGTTCTGGATCGTCGCCAGCCGCGACCGCGAACTCTGCTCCAGCGCGACGCGGATCGGGATCTGCCGGTCGTTCAGCGAGAAGCGCGCGCTGTTCTGGTCGATGTCGCCGATCGTCGCGATGCGGATCGCGTTCGACAAGGCGGCCGTCGTCACCCCCAGGCTGGCGGCCAGGTCGAGCCGCGGCTTGATGATGATCTCCGGCCGGTTCAGGTCGCCCGCGATGCGCGGCGCGAGCAGCCCGGGCACCGTCCCCATCTCCTTGACCAGCCGGTCGGCCGCCTGGCGCAGCACCACCGGATCGTCGCCGCCCAGCGTGATCGACACGTCGCGGTTGTTGTCGCCCCAGCCGAACTGCGACTGGAAGTTGACGCGCGCGTCGGCGATCTTGGCGAGGTCGGGCGACACGCGGCGCTCGAACTCGGTCGAGGTCACGTCGCGCTTCTCGCGCAATTGCGCGGTCACGCGCCCCGAGCCCACCAGCGTGCGGGTGTAGATGCTCTCCACCTCGGGCTGCTTGAGCAGCACGGCATAGACCTGGTCGACGACGCCCTGCGTCGTGTTCAGCGTGCTGCCCGGCGGCATGGTGATCGTCACGGTCGAGGTCGGCATGTCGCGCGCCGGCTGGAACGTCATGGGCGAGGTCGCGAACATCGCGATCGTCGCCACGAACGCCAGCACGCCCGCGCCGATCATCCACACGCGGTGGTCGCGCCAGTAACCGAGCACGCGGTGGATGCCGCCCTTGGCGCGCGCGCGCGCCGCCCTGGTGCCGTCGAGCGTCCATATGAGCAGCCGCTGGTATCCGTTGAGCAGCGGCCCGCCGCCGTGCTCGACATGCCCGCCCGCCTTCAGGAAATAGGCCGCGACCATCGGCGTGATCAGCCGCGCGACCGCAAGGCTCATCAGCACCGCCGCGACGACGGTCAGCCCGAAGTTCTTGAAGAACTGCCCCGCGATACCGGGCATCAAACCGACCGGCAGGAACACCGCGACGATCGCCATCGTCGTCGCCAGCACCGCCAGCCCGATCTCGTCGGCGGCGTCGATCGACGCCTGGTACGCGGTCTTGCCCATCCGCATGTGGCGGACGATGTTCTCGATCTCGACGATCGCGTCGTCGACCAGCACGCCCGCGACCAGGCTGAGCGCCAGCATCGTCATGTTGTTGAGCGTGAAGCCCATCAGGTCCATGAACCAGAACGCCGGGATCGCCGACAGCGGGATCGCGAGCGCCGAGATGATCGTCGCGCGCCAGTCGCGCAGGAACAGGAACACGACGATCACCGCCAGGATCGCGCCCTCGATCATCGCGTGGATCGCGGTCTTGAATTGCTCCAGCGGGTATTTGGACCCGTCGTAGCGCAGCTTGAAGCGGACCTGCGGGTTGCGCTTCTCCAGCGCCTCCAGCTTGGCCTTGGCGTCGCGGAACACCGTCACGTCCGACGCGCCCTTGGCGCGCGTGAAGTCGAAGGACAGCGCCTGCCGCCCGTCGACCGACGCGGCGGAGCGCTGCTCGGCATACAGGTCGCGCACCGTCGCCACGTCCGACAGCCGGATCGTGCGCCCGCCGCCGACGCTGATCTGATATTGCCCCAGCTCATAGGCGGTGCGGGCGTTGCCCAGCACGCGCACCGACTGCTCGGCGCCGGCGATCTCGGCACGCCCGCCCGGCGCGTTGAGGTTCACCTGCCGCAGCTGCGCGTTGATCTGGCTGGCGGTCAGCCCCTGCGCGGCGAGCTTGGCGGGGTCCAGGATCACGCGGATCTCGCGGCTGACCCCGCCGTTGCGCGTCACGCCGCCGATGCCGGGCACCGACATCAGCTCCTTGGTCACCGTATTGTCGATGTACCAGCTCAGCTGTTCCAGCGTCATGTCGGTGCCGACCGCGGTATAGCTGCCCAGGTCGTTGTCGTTCACCTTCACGCGCGCGACCTGCGGCTCCAGGATGCCCTCGGGCAGGTTCCCGCGGATCTGCGTGATCGCGTCGCGCGCCTCGTTCACCGCACGGTCGATCGGGGTGCCGATGTCGAGCTGGACGATCGTCGTCGACGTGCCTTCCGACACGTACGACTGGATCATGTCGATCCCCTCCAGCGATCGGACCGCCGCCTCCACGCGCTGGGTGACCTGCGTCTCCAGCTCGCTCGGCGCAGCGCCCGGCTGGGTGATGTCGATCGAGACGATCGGGAAGTCGATGTCGGGCTGTTCGTTGATGTCCATCCGCGCGAAGCTGACGATCCCCGCGACCGTCAGCATCAGGAAGAGGACGATCAACGGCACCGGGTTGCGGATCGACCAGGCGGAGATGTTGCGAAAGCCCATCGGGATGCGTCCTTCTTACCGCGCGGCGGCCGGCTTGGCGCGTTGCGGGCGCACCGTCTGCCCGGGGTTCAGGAACGCGCCCGCCGACTGCACGACGCGTTCGTCGCCGTTCAGCCCGCTGGCGATCGCCACCCGGTCGTCGGCGACCGTGCCCAGCGTCACCGCGCGGCGCTGCGCCTTGTTCTGCTCGTCGACGATATAGACGTAATTGCCGCGCTCGTCGCTCAGCAGCGCCGACTGCGGCAGCTCCGGCTGGCGCGCGTCGCCGGCGGTGATCGTCGCGGTCGCGAAGCCGCCGGGGCGCAGCGCCGGATCATAGGCGAGCCGGACGCGTGCGATGCCCTGGCGCGTTTGCGGGTCGATCACCGGCGCGATCTGCCACACGGCGCCCGAAAACGCGCGCGTGTCGCCGACCGGCACGACCTTGGCGGGCGAGCCGACGCGCACCGCCTGCAGGTCGCCCTCCGACAGTTGCGCGCGCATCTCCATCTCGCCGCCCTTGGCCATGCGGAACAGCATGCCGCTCCCGGAGCTGACGATCTGCCCCGGCTCGACCCCGCGCGTCAGGATCAACCCGGCAGCCGGCGCGCGGATGTCGAGCCGTGCGTTGCGCGCGCGCTGCTCGGACAAGGTCGCCTGCGCCACCTGCAAGCGCGCACGCGCCGCGTCGCGGGTCGCGATCCGGCGCTGCACGTCGGCCTTGGAGATGAAGCCGCGATCGACCAGGCTCTGCGCGCGCTCCAGCTCCGACTGCGCCAGCGTCAGGTCGGATTTCGCGACGTTGATCTGCGCCGCCAGCGACTGCGCGGTCTGCGCCTGCACCGAGCGGTCGATCGTGGCCAGCACCTGGCCCTCGCGCACCCATTGGCCGGGTTCGACCAGCACACGGGAAACCATCCCCCCCTCGCCGGCGACGCCGACCGGCATCTCGCGCGTCGCGGCCAGCGTGCCGGTCGCGCTGATCGTGCGCGCCACCGCCTGTGCGCCGGGCACGATCACCGTGACGGCGGGCGCCTGGCTGGCGGCGGTGGCGGGGGGCGCATCGGCGGCCTTGGGGCGCAACGCGTACCAGGCGGCACCGGCGGCGAGCAGCAGCACGAGGCCACCGATCAGCAGCCAGCGGCGGCGACGGCGCGGCGTGCGATCCTCCAGCATCAGCGTCTCGCCCCCGATGCCGCTGGCCTCGATCCCGCTGCCGTGGAACTCGCCCGCCTGCATCTCGGCGCCCCGCATCTCCCCACCCTGGTACGTCATGATTCCCCTTTCGCGCCCCGGCGTGTATTACACGCGTACGTCACCAGTGCAAGCCGGGCGCGGCGCGGGGTTTCCTACAATGATTGCAACGCCCTGTCCCGTTCATCTTGCATTCCGCCGCGCGGCGGCAGAGGGGCGCGAACATGGATCAAGGGAGTTTTTCGCGCATGACCCGATTGTTGCCTGCACTGGCCCTGTCGCTGGCCGGGTCCCTGGCCGGCGTGGCCGCGCTGCCCGCCGCCGCGCAGGTCGCGCTGCCGATGGCGACCGTCGTGCCCGACGGCACGGTGCTGGACGTCGCCGCGACCGGCCGCGTCTCGCGCACCCCGGATCTGGCGACGATCACCGCCGGGGTCGTCACGCAGGCGCCGGTCGCCGCCGCCGCGCTGGCGGACAATGCGAAGGCGATGGATGCGGTGGTGAAGGCGCTCAAGGCCGCCGGCACCGCCGCGCGCGACCTGACGACCAGCAACGTGTCGCTCGCGCCGCAATATCGCTACCAGGACGGCAAGCCGCCGGTCGTCACCGGCTATCAGGCGACCAATTCGGTCGCGATCCGCTTCCGCGACATCGCCAGGTCGGGCGCGGTGCTCGACGCGCTGGTGCGCGCCGGCGCCAACCAGATCGACGGCCCCAACCTGTCGCTGTCCGATCCCGAGGCGGCGCTGGACGAGGCACGGACGCAGGCGATCGCGAAGGCGCGCGCCCGCGCCGAACTCTATGCAAAGGCCGCCGGGCTGTCGGTCGCGCGCATCGTCGCGATCGACGAGGCCGGCGACAGCGGCGGAGATCGGCCGCGCCCGATGCCGATGCTGGCACGCGCCGCGATGGCGCCACAGGCGGAGACGGTCGTGCTGCCCGGCGAGACCGACGTCACCGCCACCGTCAACGTCCGCTTCCTCCTGAAGTGACACGAAAACGGCCGCCCGGGTGCCCGGGCGGCCGTCTTGCCGTGTGACCTGATGGGTCGCGGGATTACCGCACGCGACCGCGACGGGCCAGGTTCACGATCGCCAGCAGGACCACGGCGCCCAGCAGCGAGACGAGGAACGAATAGATCGTCAGCGGCGCGTTGTTGATCGACCCGCCCGAGAAGATCAGGCCGCCGATGAAGGCGCCGACGACCCCGACCACGATGTTCAGGAAGATGCCCTGTTGCGCATCGGTGCGCATGATCATGCTGGCCAGCCAGCCGATGACACCGCCGATGATGAGCCAGAGAATGATACCCATGATGTAACTCCCCTCAGATGCGCCCGAAGTGGCTGCTCTGGCGGGAATTACTCACGAGGCCGGCACATTGTTCCGGCCCCGTAATTCGGATTTGTCAACCTGGGTCAACGCGCCTTTCCACATTGTGCCGGCGCGGGACGCCGGGGCCGCGGTCAGAACTTTTGCTGGCGTTCGTACAGCGACTTGTAGTGCTGGATCCGCGTCACGCGCAGCCCGGGCATACCCGACCGGTCGATCGCGCGCTGCCAGCCCGCGAATTCCTCGACGGTCAGGCCATAGCGCGTGCAGACGTCGTCGACGCTCAGCAGCCCGCCGCTCACCGCGGCGACCACCTCCGCCTTGCGCCGCACGACCCAGCGGGTCGTGGTGGGCGGCGGCAGCGTGTCGAGCGTCAACGGTTCCCCCAGTGGACCGATGACCTTGGCAGGGCGACTGTTGTTCTGTTGTTCGATCATTCCAAACCTCGGTTCGGGGCCGCGGGCCCCATCTCCATGTCGTGACTGCTGCGTAACGGCGATGGATTGAACGGCTCCTAAAGCGGCGCGGTAAACGAGCTCTTCACGGCTGCTTCCAATCGTTCAGCACGGCGGCGGCGTTCGCGTTGAACGCGCCGCCGGTCACGCGCGCCGGCGCGTCCAGCATGCGCGCCACCTGCGCGGTGCGCGAGGCGCGCTGGCGGGCGCGCAGGCTGTCGAGCAGCGGCGGCGGGGAGGTCGGGGGTTCGGGTGTCATGGCACGACCTTACACCCGCCGGTCTGAAGGCCCGGTAAAGTCGGGGGAAACGCTTCGTTCATTTCGGTTTACGCGCCGCCCGCGCGCACGGTATGATGCGCGCATCATGGACAGCGGTGAATTTCAGCTTGCGCCCGGTGCGCGGCGTATCGTCGTGGCGATGTCGGGCGGGGTCGACAGTTCGGTCGTCGCCGCGCTCGCCGCGCGCCAGCCCGGGGCCGAGGTGATCGGCGTCACGCTCCAGCTCTACGATCACGGCGAGGCGACGAAGCGCGCCGGCGCCTGCTGCGCGGGGCGCGACATCCGCGACGCGCGCGCGGTCTGCGACCGGCTCGGCATCGCGCATTACGTCTTTGATCACGAAAGCAGCTTCCGCACGACCGTCGTCGATCGCTTCGCCGACGAATATCTCGCCGGGCGCACCCCGATCCCGTGCGTCCAGTGCAACATGGGGCCGAAGTTCACCGACCTGCTCGCACTCGCCCGCGATCTCGGCGCCGATTGCCTCGCGACCGGCCATTACGTCCGCCGCGTGGAGGGGCCGGCCGGCGCCGAGTTGCACCGCGCCGCCGATCCGGCGCGCGACCAGAGCTATTTCCTCTTCGCCACCACGCAGGCTCAGCTCGACTTCCTGCGCTTTCCGCTCGGCGGACTGCCCAAGGCGCGCGTCCGCGAACTCGCCGCCGAACTGGCCTTGCTCGTCGCCGACAAGCCCGACAGCCAGGACATCTGCTTCGTTCCGGACGGTGACTATGCCGCGCTGGTCAGGAAATTGCGCCCGGAGGCGGCGACCGGCGGCGACATCGTCGATCTGGCCGGCCGCAAGCTTGGCGAGCATCGCGGACTCGTCCATTATACGGTCGGGCAGCGCCGCGGGCTGGAGATCGGCGGCAGCGCCGAGCCGCTCTACGTCGTGCGGCTGGAGCCCGACGCGCAGCGCGTCGTCGTCGGCCCGCGCGCCGCGCTGGCGGTCGCGGCGGCGCGGCTGGAGGCGATGAACGTGCTGGGTTCGCTCGACGGCCCGCTCACCGCCAAGGTCCGCTCGATGGCGAAGCCGGTGCCGGCGCACATCGTCGGCGATCGTCTGGTCTTCGACGCCCCCGAATATGGCGTCGCCCCCGGCCAGGCCGCGGTGCTCTACGCCGGCGACCGCGTCCTCGGCGGCGGCTGGATCGCGCAGACCGAGCCGGCAATGATCGCGGCGTGACGCCCTCCCCTCGCCCCTCGCAGAAGGGAGAGGGATGCGCAGACTTGGTCCTTGCGCAGCAAGGGCCTAGTCGAAGCTGGGTGAGGGGTGGCGCTCGCGCCAGCGAGCGCGCGAGCCGAAGGCTCGCCCGGCCCCGCACCCCCCAGACAAAAGGCCCCGCGCCGCTCGGGGCCGGGGCCAGTTTCGTCTAGGGAGCAACTCCAGACGGTTCGGGTGGCGGGCGACGCCGCTGCGGGGCGGGCCGCCCGCGATCTCGTCAGAGCGCGTTGGTGGTCGCGGCGTCGGTCGTGTTGGCGTCGACCGCGTTCAGCGGCAGCGCGCCCGCGTCGGTCGCATTCTCGTCGGCCGGCAGCGTGTCGTTCAGCGCGACGTCGTTGCCGAAATCGGCATTGAGCGCGGTCTCGTTCGCGGTCTCGGTCTTCGACCCGCATGCCGCCACCGACAGCGCCAGGGCCACCGCGGACACGCCTGCAACGATCTTCTTCATCAACGCACATCCCCTTCATGGTCGATGGCGATGCGCCATCGTCCACGCCAATCTATACCGATTTGATAGGAGATCAACCCCGTTCGATATCACCCCTGCCAGCCGGGGCGCAGCGCGATGCGCAGCACGCGATCGTTGTTGGTGACGTACAGCGCGCGGCCGCCTTCCCCGAACGCGGCATTGGCGGCGGGCGTCGGCGTCTCGATCAGCCCGATCGGCTCGCCCTCCGGGGTCAGGAACATGATCCCGCCCGGCATCGAACAGACCAGCGTGCCGTCGCGCGCCACCTTCATCCCGTCCGGCAGCCCCGGCTTGCCCTGCTCGTGCCACGCCTTCGCCGACACCAGCACCCGCGACGCACGCGGCGTCCCATCCGGTCCCAGGTCATAGGCCATCACGCGCGGGTCGGCGGCGTCGGAGACCGAGACGTACAGCCGCCGCTCGTCCGGCGACAGCGCGAGGCCGTTGGGCCGCGTCAGCGCGCCTTCGACCAGCACCGCCTCGCCGCCCCCGGCTCCGCTCTCCCGCCAGCGATAGACGCCGTTCATGCTGAGTTCCGCGGCCGGCGACGCATTCTCGCCTTTCAGGCCATAGGGCGGATCGGT
Organism: Sphingomonas sp. BE138; assembly: GCF_031456125.1. Classification (NCBI taxonomy): domain Bacteria; kingdom Pseudomonadati; phylum Pseudomonadota; class Alphaproteobacteria; order Sphingomonadales; family Sphingomonadaceae; genus Sphingomonas; species Sphingomonas sp. BE138. The sequence continues at coordinate 186,425 of NZ_JAVDUC010000006.1, read as the reverse complement.
GAACCAGATCGCCCCGTCGCGCGCGACCGCCATGTCGTTGGGGCTGTTGAAGCGCTTGCCCCGGTAGCGATCGACCAGCACCGTCCGCCGCTTCGTCTTCAGGTCCACCCGGTCGATCGACCGCCCGCCGCTGTTGGCGATCAGCAGCCGGCCCTGCGCGTCGAGCGTCAGCCCGTTCGCGCCCGGCTCGCTCAGGATCGTGCGATCCGGATCCGGCGCCCCCGACGGCGACAGGAATGTCGTCACCCCGTCCTTGCGCGACCAGCGCCGGACGATGTTGGCCGGCGGATCGGAGAACAGCAGGTAGCCGTCCCCCTGCGGTACCCACACCGGCCCTTCGGCCCACTGGATTCCGGTCACGATCGTCTCGATGGTGGTCCCCGGCGCAACGATGCGGTCGAAGTCGCGGGTCATTCGGGTGATCTTTGCGTCCCGAGGCTGGTATTTTGCCCCACACAGCGTCACCGCCGCCATACCGACCAGCACCGCCCGCCGTCCCGGCTGCTCCCCGATGTTCCGCATCGTCCTCTGTCCCTGCCATTTTCTGCTCCGCGCACGCTCGCACGGATCGCAGTTCGCGCCAAACCGCTTCACCGTCATGCACAAGAAACCGCGTTTGCCCGAGAAAATCTGCGCCAGCTGCCACCGCCCCTTCGCCTGGCGCAAGAAATGGGCGCGCGACTGGGACGCCGTCAAATATTGCTCGGACCGCTGCCGCGGCGTCGGCGAACGCCCGGCACCCTAGCGCGCGCCGCGCCGGTCGATCGTCGGCAGGGCGCGGAGAAAATTGGCGATTTCCGTCCGCCGCGCATCGGTGTCGGCCAGTTCGCCGTCCACCCCCAGCCGCCACCGCAGCGATCGCCGCGCCGGGTCGCCGTGCAGCGCTTCGATGACCCCTGCGCGCTCCTCGACCTCGCCCTCGTCCTCCGCCAATCCCGCCTCGACCAGCCGCGCCGCCTGCCGCCGCAGCGCGATCGCAATCTCCCCCAACGACAGTTCCGGGTGATATTGCACTCCCCAGAACACCCCCTTGTCGTGCCGGATTTCAACGGCTTGCACCCGCGTCACCGCATTGCCGGCCAGCAGCGTCGCTCCCTCGGGCAGTTCCTCGACCTCGTCGCCGTGGATCGCCGGCGCATCCCACGTCGCCGGGCGGCCGGCAAGCAGCGGATGCTCGCGTCCCGCCTCGGTCGCGACGATCCGGCGCGAGAAGCCCGCCTCCATCCGCTCGGGCATCGCGCGCACCCGCCCGCCTGCCGCCGCGACCGCCACCTGCAATCCCGCGCAGGACCCGAACGACGGCGTCCCGCTCGCGAACACCGCACGCATGAACGCCAGCTGCCGCCGGACTTCGGGCGTGTCGTCATACACATGCAGCGGCGATCCGGTCAGGAACACCGCGTCGAAGGCGCCAAGTTTCTCCGGGGAAAATCCCGGCTGCCCGGCGTCCGCCGGCTGGCACAATATGATCTCGGCTCCCGCCGCCATCTGCCGCAAGGTATCGGCATAGCTCTCGCCAGAACTCTGCCCGGTATGCGCACGCCGCGCCGCACGGTCGTCGGGACTCTCGCTCTCGGCGACCAGAAATCGTTGCACGCGCGCTGCCTTCCACCAAGTCCGCAAGATCGCCCCAACGCACGATCGCCGGCCCAAGCCCCTGCGCTGCCCTCACTTTTCGCCGTGTCATCAAGCCTCCACAAACCGAGGCCATCCGGTCGCGCTCACAGGAGGTTGCACCGATGCCCATTACCCGCCGCTCGCTCATCGTCGGTGCCGGTGCGTTCTCCGCCACCCCGCTGCTCGCCGCTGCGCAAGGTCCGGCACGCACCTTCACCCATTCGGTCGCCAGCGGCGAACCCGGCCCCGACTCGGTGCTGCTGTGGACACGTTGCGTGATCGACGGCGGCCGGCCCGGCGAGGTCACCGCCGAGATCGCGGAACAGCCCGACATGACCGGCGCACGCGTCGTCGGGGCGCAGATCACCGGTCCGTGGCGCGACTATACGGTGAAGCTGACCGCCGATGGCCTCCAGCCGGGGCGCTGGTACTGGTTCCGCTTCGTCGCGCCGGACGGCACGCGCTCGCCGGTCGGCCGGACCCGCACCTTGCCGGCGGACGGCGTAGAGCCCTGGCGTGCGGCGATCTTCTCCTGCTCGAACCTCGGCTTCGGCTTCTTCAACGCCTACGGCCATGCCGCGGCGCGCGCGGATCTCGACTGCGCCATCCACCTCGGCGACTATTTCTACGAATATGGCCCGGATCATTATCCAGAGCCCAACCAGCTCGTCCCCGGCCGCCTGCCGCAACCGCTCGCCGAGACGATCCACCTCGCCGACTATCGCCAGCGGTTCGCCAGCTACCGCGCCGATCCCGACCTCCAGGCGCTGCACGCGCGACTGCCGATGATCGCGCAATGGGACGATCACGAAAGCGCCAACGACAGCTGGGAGGGCGGCGCGCAGAACCACGACCCCGCGACCGAGGGCGACTGGAACCAGCGCCGTGCCGCCTCGATCCAGGCGTATCGCGAGTGGATGCCGGTGTCGGACGAGCCGTGGAAGAGCTACGACATCGGTGCGCTCGCCACGCTGATCCGTACCGAGACGCGGCTGCTCGGCCGCACGCAGCAGCCCGATCTCGACCCGCTGTTCAGGAACGCCGATCCGTCCGCGGCGCTGCGCGCGTTCCGTGACGGGGCCTGGCAGGACAAGGGCGCGACGATGATGGGATGGCAGCAGGAAAGCTGGCTCCACCATGCGCTCGCCGCCTCGGTGCGCAGCGGGCGGCGTTGGCAGGTGGTCGGCTTCGGCACGATCATGGGGCAGACGCTGATGCCCGCCGATGCGCAGACGTGGCTGAACGGCCGTACCAGCAGCTACGTGACCGAGGGGATCGCCGCCGCGAAGGTCGGGCTGCCGTTCAACTTCGACAATTGGGGCGGCTATCCCGCGGCCCGCGCGCGCTTCCTGCAACAGGTGCAGGCGCTCGGCGGCGACACCGTGCTGATCTCGGGCGACAGCCACAATGCCTGGGCCTATGACCTCGCGCACGACGGCCGCCCCGCCGCGGTCGAGTTCGCCGGGCACAGCGTCACCTCGCCGGGGTTCGAGAGCGGCACCGCCGCCGGTCCGGCAAGGATCGCGGCCGATCTGGTCCGCACCAACCCGGAGCTGAAATGGTGCGACACGTCGCGCCGCGGCTATATGGCGATGACGATCGCACCGGATGCGGTGCGCAACGACTGGATCATGGTCGACACGATCAAACGCCGCACCCCCGCCGCCACGATCGGCCACCGCGCGACGGTGGGGCGCGGGCGGAACCGGATGGCGTAAAGGCGGGGGCGCCGCATCGCCCTCCTCCCCGCGCGGGCGGGGATCGGGAACCCGGGCCGCGATTTCATCGACGAAGCGGCGCCCCTGGATGCTCGCCCTCGGGAGTGACGTATTTCGTCGCGGTCATCGACCACCACCGTCACGAACCTGACACCAATCGGTCACGCGCCCGCAAACAGTCGCGCGCAGGGGGCTGGTCAACGCCGGGCGACAGAAACCCGGTAATCAAAGGGAAAAGATCATGCTCCGTTCGATGCTGCTCACCGGCAGTGCGCTGCTCGCCATCGCCGCCACGCCCGTGCTGGCCGAGGATGTCCCCCCCGCCCCGGCCGCCGCTGCGGCGGCGGACACGCCTGCCGCGACGGAGGGCAACGAGGTCGTCGTGCTCGGCTTCGGCCAGGCGCGGCAGGTACAGACGATCACCGCTGCCGACATCGAGCGCCAGACCCCCGGCACCACCCCGCTGAAGGCGCTCGCCAAGCTGCCCGGCGTCAACTTCCAGTCCGCCGACGCGTTCGGCGCCTATGAATGGTCGAGCCGCATCTCGCTGCGCGGCTTCAACCAGAACCAGCTCGGCTTCACGCTCGACGGCATCCCGCTCGGCGACATGAGCTACGGCAACGCCAACGGCCTGCACATCAGCCGCGCGATCATCTCCGAAAATGTCGGTTCGACCACCGTGGCGCAGGGCGCCGGCGCGCTCGGCGAGGCATCGACCTCCAACCTCGGCGGTACGCTGCAGTTCTTCTCGCGCCGCCCGTCCGATTCGTTCGGCATCGCCGCGTCGGGCACCTACGGGTCGAACGACACGTACCGCGGCTTCGCGCGCGTCGACAGCGGCGACATCACCGGGGGCGGTCTGCGGGGCTACCTCAGCTACGGCTATCTCGAGGCCGGCAAGTGGAAGGGCGACGGCGTTCAGCGCCAGCATCAGGCGAACGCCAAGCTGGTGCAGGACATCGGCGAGCGCGGCTCGATCACCGCCTTCTTCAACTTCTCCGATCGGCGCGAGAACGACTACCAGGATCTCAGCCTCGATATGATCCGGCGGCTGGGGTACGATGCCGACAATCTCGCGCCCGATTACGCGCGCGCGCTGCAATTCGCGCAGATCTACAACAACCAAGTGACCCGCGCCGGCTCCGCGACCGCCACGTTGCCGTATCCGAACGCCGGGCTGACCTTCCCCTCGCCTTACACCTCGGTCGATGACGCCTATTTCGACGCCGCCGGGTTGCGACGCGACTATCTGACCGGGATCACGCTCGACGCGCCGCTGACCGAGGCGGTGACGCTGTCGGTGACCGGCTATTACCACGACAACCATGGCCAGGGCGTGTGGGTGACGCCGTACCTCGGCACGCCGGGCGGCGCGCCGCTGTCGATCCGCACCACCGAGTACGACATCAATCGCGGCGGCACGATCGCGCGGCTGAAGGTGGAGACCGGCGACAACATGCTGGAGGTCGGCGGCTGGTACGAATCGAACAGCTTTCGCAACGCCCGCCGCTTCTACGGGCTCGCCGATCAGGCGACCCCGTCGCGCAAGGTCCTGTCGTTCCAGAAGAACCCCTTCGCGACGCAGTTCGACGTCGATTTCCAGACCGACACCAAGCTCTACTACGTCAGCGATCGCCTGACGCTCGGCCAGCTGACGCTGACCGGCGGGTGGAAGGGATATGAGGTCACCAACAAGGCGACCCCGATCGTCGGCACGCTGGCCAGCGGCACGATCGACGCGCGCGACTGGTTCCTGCCGCAGGTCGGCGCAGTCTACGGCTTCGGCCCCGCCGAGGCGTTCGTGACCTATACAGAGAACATGCGCGCCTTTGTCTCGGCCGCGGTCGGCGCCTCGCCGTTCGCGACGACGCAAGAGGGCTTCGATTTGATTCGCGGCGGCCTGAAGCCCGAGAAGTCGAAGACCGCTGAGGCCGGCGTACGCTTCCGCTCCGGCGGCTTCCAGGGCTCGATCGCGGGCTATTACGTCGACTTCTCGAACCGGCTGCTCGCCTACACCGATGGGCCGGGCATCCTCGGCCGCCCCGTGCGGCTCCAGAACGTCGGCGGCGTCGAGAATTACGGTGCGGAGGCCACCGCGCTCTACAAGATCGCAGCCCCGTTCTCGATCTTCGCGTCCTATTCGTACAACCACTCCGAATATAAGGACGATGTCATCGGCGCGAACGGCGCGCTGATCACCGCGACGCGCGGAAAGACCGTGGTCGACAGCCCGCGCCACATGGCCAAGGGCGAAATCGTCTTTGACGACGGCCGATTCCTCGCGCGCGTCGGCGCCGATTACATGAGCCGCCGCTACTTCACCTACACCAACGACCAGTCGGTCGGCGACCGCGTGCTGGTCGATGCGACGATCGGCTATACGATCGGCGATCTCGGCAGCCTGCGCGGCGTCCGCATCGAAGGCAGCGCGACCAACCTGCTCGACAAGCGCTACGTCGCGACGATCGGCTCCAACGGCTACACCGCCAGCGGGGACAGTCAGACGCTGCTCGCCGGTGCGCCGCGGCAGTTCTTCGTGACGCTGCGCACCGGCCTGTAATCCTCTCAAGAAAGATCCAGAACATGCGTCGCATCCTGATCGCGGGCGTGGCTCCGCTCGCCCTCGTCACCGCGGTTCCCGCGCTCGCGCAGAGCGTCGTGACCGCCTCCGCCCCGTCCTCGACCGCGGACAATACGCCCGCACCCGACGCGCCGTCCGACGATATCGTCGTCACCGGCACCGCCACCCGCTCGGTCGCGCAGATCACCAACGCCGAGATCCAGAAGATCCTGCCCGGCATCAGCCCGCTCAAGGCGCTCCAGACGCTGCCCGGCGTCACCTATCTGACCGCCGATCCGTGGGGCAACAACGAGCAGAACATCTCGTTGTTCGTCCACGGCTTCAACGCGCAACAGCTCGGCTACACGCTCGACGGCGTGCCGCTCGGCGACCAGCAATACGGCAATTACAACGGCCTCAGCCCGCAACGCGCGGTCATTTCGGAGAACGTCGGGCGTGTCCTGCTCGCCTCGGGTGCGGGCGACCTCGGCACCGCCTCGACCAGCAATCTCGGCGGCACGATCGACACCTTCACCAGCGATCCGAATCCCGTCTTCGGCATCAGCGCGGCACAGACCGTCGGCAGCTACGAGGCGACGCGCAGCTACGTCCGCCTCGACAGCGGCGACATCGGGCAGAACACGCGCTTCTACGTCTCCGGCGTGCGCCAGCGCGCGCGGGCGTGGGACTTCGAGGGCTATCAGAAGGGCTGGCAGGCGAACGCCAAGCTGGTCCATGACGATGCGATCGGCAAGCTGACCGCGTATTTCGCCTTCTCCGACAAGCAGGAGCCGAACGAGGACGCCACCGTTGTCTCGGCGACGCAGACGTACCAGCCGTACATCCGCCCGTTCCTCTATCCGAACTTCGCGAACATGCGGGCGTACCTCGCCAATCAGCTGCCGTACAACGGCGCCGCCAGCTATGCGGCGTCGGGCGCGAACTACAGCAATTACTACAGCGCCGCCCTGCGAACCGATTATCTCGGCTATGTGAAGTACGACTGGAACGTCAGCGATCGGGTGACCTTCTCGAACCAGGCGTATTTCCACCACAATGACGGCGTGGGCATCGTCGCCGGCCCGATCACCGTCGCCGGACTGCCGCAGCTGTTCTCCTTCTACTATCCGGGCGTGCCGGGCAGCAGCTCGACCTCGGCGGCCAACCTGGCGCGGCTGTCGACGATCTTCGGCGGCTCGGGCCTCGCGACGCGCACCACCGAATATCGCATCGATCGCGTCGGCGGCATTTCCACGCTCCGCGCCGAGCTGGGCAATCACACCTTCGAGCTTGGCGGCTGGTACGAGCATCAGAGCTCGTCCGCCTACCGCCGCTGGTATGCGCTCGACGTCAACAACCCGTCGTCGCCCTATGATCGCCCGCTCGACCTCGCCGATCCGCTGATCACCCAATACGGCAGCGAGATCCGCGTGACCGAGATCCAGGCGCACATCCAGGACGCGTGGAAGATCATCCCCACGCTGACGCTCCAGGCCGGGTTCAAGAGCACCTTCCAGCGCGCGCGCCAGCGCGTGCCGGTGCAGCCCATTCCGGGCTCGTTCACCGGCTCGCGCGAGCTGCCGGTCGGGCGCATCAACACCGACGAATGGTTCCTGCCGCAGGCCGGCGTGCTGTGGGACGCCACCGATCACGAGCAGGTGTTCGTCAACGCGCAGAAGAATATCCGCCAGTTCCAGACCAGCGCCGCCGCCGGGCTGTCGCCGTTCGCACTCGGCAGCCAGACGCTGTTCGAGTTCTTCAAGGACAATACCAAGCCGGAGACGAGCTGGACCTACGAAGGCGGTATCCGCACCCGCCGCCCGCTCGACCTCGGTCCGCTGACCGGGTTCGAGGGGCAGATCAGCTATTATCACGTCGACTTCTCGAACCGCCTGCTCGCGATCAGCCCGACCACGACCATCACCGCGATCATCAGCGGCGCACCGATCATCGCCAACGTCGGCAGCGTGAAGACCGACGGCGTCGACGCGGCGGCGACGCTGCGCTTCGGCGACCGCTTCTCGCTGTACAACGCGCTGTCCTATAACAACTCGCGCTACGCCGATAACTACACCGTCGGTACGCCGCCGGTCGTCGTGCCGACCGCGGGCAAGAAGGTGCCGGGCTCGCCCGACTGGCTGAACAAAACCGTGGCGACGCTCAGCGGCGACGGGGTGGAGCTGCAGCTGATCGGCGACTATATCGGTCGCCGCTATGCCACGTTCACGAACGACCTGAGGGTGCCGGGCTATTTCACCCTGTCGGGCCGCGTCGGCTTCGACATGCCGCTGTCGGGCGAGGGCCTCGCGAAGAAACTGAACGTCAGCCTGAACGTGACCAACATCACCGACAAGAAGGCGTTCTCGACGATCAGCGTCGGGGCGGCGTCGGGAACGTACAACTTCTTCCCGCTCGCACCCCGCCAGGTGTTCGTCACGCTGGCCGCGGGGTTCTGAGCGTGATGACTCGCCGCGCCGCTCTCGGCTCCGCCCTCGCGCTGGGGGTCGCTTCCACCGCCGGCGCGGCACCGTCGTCCCGCCCGGCGCCGTTGGTGTTTGCGCACCGCGGCGCCTCGGCGCTGCGCCCCGAGCATACGCTGGCCGCCTATGCGAAGGCGATCCAGGACGGCGCGGACTTCATCGAGCCCGATCTGGTTCCGACCAGGGACGGCGTGCTGGTGGCGCGGCACGAGAACAACATCGCCGAGACCACCGACGTCGCCGATCGCCCAGAGTTCGCCCCGCGCCGCACCACGAAGACGATCGACGGCGAGGCGCAGACCGGCTGGTTCACCGAGGACTTCACGCTCGCCGAGTTGAAGACGTTGCGCGCCAGGGAACGGCTCGGCGCGATCCGCCCCGAGAGCCAGCGCTACGACGGACATTTCCAGATCGTGACGCTGGACGAGGTCATCGACTTCGCCGCCGCCGAGGCCGCCGCGCGCGGCCGCACGATCGGAATCGTGCCCGAACTCAAGCATTCCACCTATTTCGCAGGCGTCGGCTTGGCCGTCGAGGACCGTTTTCTCGCCGTTCTCGCCGCGCACGCCTACACCCGCGCCGCACCGGTGCAGGTGCAGTCGTTCGAGGTCGCGAACCTGCGTTATCTGCGTGGCAAGCTGCCGAAGGGCGGCAACGTCCGGCTGGTGCAGTTGATCGGCGATCCGGCGCAGCGCCCCGCCGACGTCGTGAAGGCCGGCAGCGGCCCCGATTATCGCGCGATGGTCTCGCCCGCCGGCCTGCGCGAGATGGCGCGCTATGCCGACATCGTGGCGCCCAACACGCGGATGCTGATCCCGCTCGGCGCCGATGGGCGGCTCGCCGCGCCGACGACGCTGGTCGCCGATGCGCATGCGGCGGGGCTCCAGGTCTGCCCTTGGACCTTCCGCCCCGAAAATCGCTTCCTCGCCGCCGACTTCCGCAGCGATGCGGGCGACGATGCGCGCAACCCGGCCGGGTCGGTGGCGGAGATGCGCCGCTACATCGCGCTCGGCATCGACGCTTTCTTCACCGACGATCCCGCGCTGGGCCGGCTGGCGGTCGACGGCGACCGATAGCGGTTGCGCCCAACCGCGCGCAGGCGTATACGCGCCGGTCAATGGTCCGGCCGCACGGCCGACACCGACCCGACGGCTCCGCAGCGATGCGGGGCCGTTGTGCTTTTCGCCACGACCGGCGTTATCGTAAGGTTCCCAAGGAGAATATCGCAGCATGGCAGGTTACAAGGCCCTTGACTTCAACCAACGCGCCGCCGCCGCCCGCGACGCGAAGGCGCGCGCGCTGGAGGCGTTGAAGAACAAGGCCGCCCCCGATCCTGCAGAGGTCGCCGCCCGCCTCGCCGCGCGCGAGGCCAAGGAAGCCGCCGAGGCCGAGAAGCGCGAGCAGCGCCGCGCCGCGATCGCCGCCGAAAAGGCCGCCAAGGAAGAGGCGCGCGCGCAGGCAGCAGCCGAGGCGGCCGCCGCCGCGGAGGCCGCCGCCGCCGCGAAGCGCCCGCCGGTCCTGCCGACCGCCGCCGAACTGAAGGCGGCGCGCGACGCCCGCTACGCCGCGCGCAAGGCCCGCCAGAAGAAGTGATTCGTCCCGAACTGGTCGGCGTGGCGGAGGTGCCGGACGGCCCGCCGCTTCGCCTGTTCCGGCGCGGGGCCGACTTCATGATCGTGCTTGAGCGCAACGAGCTGATGAGCACGCGGATGAGCGGCTCGGAAGTCGCGCTCGGCACGATGACCTGCGACCGCCTGGCGGGTCGCGCTGCTCCGCACCTGTTGATCGGCGGATATGGCATGGGCTTCACGCTTCGCGCCGTCCTCGCCCGCCGGGGCAGCGACGCGCGCGTGACGGTCGCCGAACTGGTCCCCGGCATCATCGAATGGGCACGCGGGCCGATGGCGGCGCTCGCCGCCGGATGCCTTGATGATCCGCGGGTGACGTTGGAAATCGGCGACGTCGGCGCGACGATCCGCGCCGGTGCAGGACGATACGACGCGATCCTGCTCGACGTCGACAACGGCCCCGACGGGCTCACCCGCCCCGCCAACGACGGCCTGTACGGCCCGCGCGGCCTCGCCGCCGCGCGTACCGCGCTGCGCGCCGGCGGCGTGCTCGCGATATGGTCCGCCGCCCCCGACGCACGCTTCGCCCGCCGCCTGGCCGACAGCGGCTTCGCGGTCGACGAAGCGAAGGTCCGCGCACGCGAGAACGGCAAGGGGGCGACGCACGTCATCTGGTTCGCCACCCGCCGGTAGCGGCGGCAACGCTGCCCCTTCGTGTCACCGCAGCGGAATAAATTACGGCTGAGTGCGGAACTGGCGCGGGCGTGCACCTCGGTGGTAGACGCCGCCTTATGGCTCACGCGCACCATCACCACGGCCACGACCACGGGCATGACCACGCCGGTCACGGCCATCATCACGCCGCTCCGCCCGAACGCTGGGACCGGGTGTTCGCGATCGGGATCGCGCTGAACCTCGCCTATGTCGTGGCCGAGGGCGCGGCGGGCTTCCTCTACGGCTCGGTCGCGCTGCTGGCGGACGCCGGGCACAATCTGTCCGACGTGCTCGGGCTTGCGGTCGCGTGGGGCGGTGCGGCACTGGCACGCGCGGCACCGTCGAAGCGCTTCACCTATGGGCTCAAGGGATCGACGATCCTCGCCGCGCTCGCCAACGCGCTGCTGCTGCTGGTGGCGATCGGTGCGATCGCGCTGGAGGCGGTGCAGCGCTTCGGCGACGCGCCGCGCGTCCCCGGGCTGACGGTGTCGGCCGTCGCCGCCGCGGGGATCGCGGTCAACGCTTTGACCGCATGGCTGTTCGCGCGCGGGCGTGAGGGCGACGTCAACGTGCGCGGTGCGTATCTCCACATGCTGTCCGACGCGATCGTCTCCGCCGGCGTGGTCATCGCCGGCGTCGCGATCTGGCTGACCGGCGCGGCGTGGATCGACCCGGTGGTAAGCCTCGTCATTGCGGTGGTGATCTTCTGGCAGACCTGGGGATTACTGCGCGAGACGGTGGAGATGGCGCTGGCGGCGGTGCCGCGCGGGATCGATTACGACCAGGTGCGCGACGCCCTGTCGGCCCTGCCCGGCGTCGCGACGATCCACGACCTGCACATCTGGCCGATGTCGACCACCGAGCCGGGGTTGACCGCGCATCTGGCGATGCCCGGCGGCCATCCCGGCGACGGCTTCCTTCACGAGGCGCAGGCGATGCTCCACGACCGGTTCGGCATCGGTCACGCCACCCTTCAGGTCGAGACCGGCGCCGCCTGCGCGCTCGCCGACGAGCGCCGGGTGTAGCGTTACTTCGCCATCAATTCGCGGCGCAGGAAGGCGTCGAGCAGGGCGGCACGGCGCGCATCCTCGGCATGATCGGCGCCGACCGAATGGCCGCCCTCCAGATATTCGTGGAAATACACGCGGTTGCCGTTCTGCTTGAGCAAAGCGGCCAGCTTGCGCGCGTGACCGGGATGGACGCGGTCGTCCTTGGTCGAAAGGTAGAAGAAGACCGGCGGGTAGCGGACGCCCGTCTTCACGTTCTGATAGGGTGACCAGCGCCGCATGAACGCCCAGTCGGCGGGCTTGTCCGGATCGCCATATTCGTCGATCCACGACGCGCCGGCGGACAGATGCGAATAGCGCTGCATATCCTCGAGCGGCGAGCCCGCGATGACCGCACCGTACAGATCGGGGCGCTGCTGCATCGCGACGCCGACCAGCAGGCCGCCGTTCGAGCGGCCCGAAATGCCGATCTTGCCCCGCGCCGACACGCCGGTGCGCACCAGATCGTCGCCGACCGCGTGAAGGTCGTCGAACACGTTCTGCCGCTTCTCGCGCAGCCCCGCCTGGTGCCAGCGCGGCCCGTACTCGCCGCCGCCGCGCAGGTTGGCGAGGACATAGGCGCCGCCCTGCTCGACCCAGAACAGCGCCAGCGGCCCGGCACGATAGGGCTGGCCGGTCAGATAGGTCGGGGTCTGCGCGGCGCGGAACCCGCCGTACGCGTGGATCAGCGTCGGGGCCGGCGCGGCCGCGCCCTTCTTCGTCACCAGGAAATAAGGCACCCGCGTGCCGTCGCGCGAGGTCGCGAAGCGCTGCACCACCTGATATCTCGAGGCATCGAAGCGCGCGGGCAGCGCCTGCACCGTATGCGGCACCGCGCCGGCCCGCACCGCATAGAGCGTCGGCGGCGTCAGCATGCCCTCGACGGTGACGAACGCCTCGTCGCGTTTGCCCGCGGTGGCGCCGAGATGCACGGTGCTGTTGCCGGGCAGCGCGATCGTGGTCGGCGACCAGCGGCCGTCCGGCTGCCGGCGCAGCGCCAGCAACCGTCCCGACACGTCGTCGAGCAGCTTGACCCACAGGACATGATCGCTGGCGGCGACCTCCTCGATCGCCTGGCGGTCGCCGGGGGCCAGCACCAGCTCGCCCCGAGGGCGTCGGCCGGCGACGATCTCGGGCAGTGACCACGCCACCAGCGCGCCGGCGGGAAAGCCGTCCGCGGCCTCGTTCAGCTTCGCCACCGCGCGCCCGTCGATCACGTCGAGCACGTCCGCGCCCCTGGGTAGACCGAGCGGCACGAAGCGGCCGTCGGCGGCCTGTACCAGCAGTTCGCGTTCGAAGAAGGTGTGCCCGACGCTGACCATCGGCCAGCGGCGCGTGGCATCGACGAACGAGGCCGCGCTGACCTGCACCGCGCCGACCGGCGACTCGTGGACGGTGACGGCGGCGGACAGCGGCGTGCCGCGCTTCCACAATTTGGCGATGCGCGGATAGCCCGACGTGGTGAGCGACCCCGCCCCCCAGTCGGTGGTGACCAGCAACGTGTCGCGGTCGACCCAGTCGACGTCGTTCTTCGCCTCGGGCAGGACGAAGCCGTCGTCGACGAAGCGCCCGGTGGTGAGATCGAATTCGCGGACCACCTGCGCGTCGGTGCCGCCGGGGCTCAACCGGACGAGGCAACGCGCATAATCGGGCTCCAGGCAGCTGGCGCCGTGCCAGACCCAGCTCTTGCCCTCGGCCCGCCCAAGCGCATCGACGTCGATCAGCGTCCGCCACCGCGGCTTACCCGCCTGGTAATCGGCCAGATCTGCGACGCGCCATAGCCCGCGCGGGTTCTTCGCATCGCGCCACAGATTGGTGACGCGGTCGCCGATTACCGCATCCACATCCGCGATCTGCGCCTCGTCGTCGAGGATCGCCTTGGCGCGGGCACGGTCCTGTTCGTAGCGCGGGTCCCGGGTCAGCTGCGCCTCGGTCTCGGCATTCCACGCCTTGACCTGTTCGAGGGCGCGCGGGCCTTCGATGTCTTCCAGCCAGAGGTACGGGTCGGCGGCCGGGGCGGCAGCGAGGACGACGGGAGCGAGGGCGAGCGGGATCAGGCGGTTCATCGGCTTCCTGCGTAGCGACGGCGGGTCGCGATAGGAAGCGGGTCGCGCAAGTTGGCGATCGTTGCGCCGCTAGGGGGCCTGCGCGGCAGAGTGCCGGTGCCGGGGCGGAGCAGCGCGGAGGGTAGCGAATGTTGGCGGATATGGGACAATGCTTCGTCATTCCCGCGCAGGCGGGAATCCAGACACGCAGGTTCCCGCAAGAGGCGCCACGCCGGAGGTTCTGCGGTCCCGCCTGCGCGGGAACGACGGTTTAGAGGTTGCGAACGGCCGACGGAAAGCCGCCGAATGTTGGCGGAGAGATGTGCATCGCTGCCGTGGCAGGCCGTCGATCCCTCGCCTACCTTCAGTCGCCGGTCACCTTCGCCGGACCCAGGTCGCCCTGCCCGACCGTGGTGCTCGCCATCTCCAGCATGGCGTCGAGGCTCTTCTTGGCCTGCACGCGCAGCCCCTCCTCCATCTCGATCCGCGGGCTGAGGTCGCGCAACGCCACGTAGAGCTTCTCCATCGTGTTCAGCGCCATGTACGGGCAGATGTTGCAGTTGCAGTTCCCGTCCGCGCCCGGCGCGCCGATGAAGGTCTTGCCCGGCAACGCCTTCTGCATCTGGTGGATGATGTGCGGCTCGGTCGCGACGATCAGCGTGTCGCCCGGCATCGCGATCGCATAGTCGAGGATGCCGCGCGTCGAGCCGACGTAATCGGCGTGGTCGAGGATCACCGCGGGGCACTCCGGGTGGGCGGCGATCGGCGCGGACGGGTATTGCGCGCGCAGCTTCAGCAGCTCGGTCTCGCTGAACGCCTCGTGGACGATGCACACGCCCGGCCACAGGATCAGGTCGCGCCCGGTCTTGCGCGCCAGATAGCCGCCGAGGTTGCGGTCCGGGCCGAAGATGATCTTCTGGTCGGCGGGGATCTTGGCCAGGATCGTCTCGGCCGAGGACGAGGTGACGATCACGTCGCTGAGCGCCTTCACCGCCGCCGAGCAGTTGATGTAGGTCAGCGCGATCGCGTCGGGATGCTGCGCGCGGAAGGCGGCGAACTGCTCGGGCGGGCAGCTGTCCTCCAGGCTGCACCCGGCGTCCATGTCGGGGAGGATGACGGTTTTCTGCGGCGACAGGATCTTGGCGGTCTCGGCCATGAAGCGCACGCCGCAGAACGCGATCACGTCCGCATCGGTCGCCTGCGCCTTGCGGCTGAGGTCGAGGCTGTCGCCGACGAAGTCCGCAAGGTCCTGGATCTCGGGCTTTTGATAATAATGCGCGAGGATGACGGCGTTGCGCTCACGGCGAAGGCGGTCGATCTCGGCGCGCAGGTCGAGACCCGTCAGGTTCGTCGGCTGTTCCATGCGCGCGCAGATGGCGCGTCACGGGGACGCAATCAAGCGAATCAATGTGAGGGGTGATCCTGGTCACCTCTCCCGGTCGTCATCCCCACGTAGGCGGGGATCCAGACGCGCAGGTCTTCGCAAGAGTCGCGGCGTCGCAGGTCCTGGATTCCCGCCTTCGCGGTGATGACGAAGATGGCGCCCTAGCGTGCGTTGCCGAGCACTTCCTCCAGCGAGCGCGTCAAATCCCATTGGTCGCGATTGTCGGGGCGCGGTTCGCCCGCGAAGCGCACCTCGACATCCACGGGCAGGTTCGCGGCCGCCAGCGTACCCTCGAACAGCCGCTCCAGCGCGGTGCGGGCGTTCTCGCGTGCCTTGGCGATGTTCCCGGGCTCGCGCGCCTTGGCGGCGACCACCTCGGTCGCCTTGCCGGACACCTTCTTCTGCAATTCCGCCATCGCGCCGCGCGGCGGGAGTACGCCGCTGGTGGTGTCGATCGTGACGCGGCTCTCGTCGATGTTGGGCGCGCCCACCGTCACGTCGGGCACCTCGACCAGCAGGCGGCGGCGTCGCTCGTCATAGCGGAAGTCGCGCGGGCGCAGGCTGCCGAGGGGCACGAAATAGTCGACATCGTACGGTGCCTTGATGACGCGGACGTATTTGAGCCAGCCGAACATCCGCGTCGCCGATGCGGTCGACTGGACGGTGCCCGACAGATGGCTGACGCGCAGTTCGTTGCTGCCGTACAATCGACCCGCGACGACGCGCGCCACCGCCACGCCGCTGGCGTCGCGCTCGACCGTGTACCGTTCGGTGACGTAGCGATAGCCGACCCAGGTCGCGACCAGGATCGCGACGGCGACCGCCAGCGAGACGAGCAGCCGCCCCAGCCCGGTCAGATGCTGTCCGGTCAGATGCCCCGCCATGCGTCCCCCTTCCGCGTCACCAGCCTGCGCCGTTCGAGGTCGAGCAGATGCGCCAGCACCGAGCGCCCCGCCGCCCCCGCCAGCCGCGGGTCGATCCCGACGTACATGCGCGCGACCATGTCCGCGATCGTATGCGGCGCGGTCGCCAGCAGGCGCAGGATCTGCCCCTCGCGCTGCTTGCGATGCCCCAGCATGCCGCGCACCAGCCGCTGCGGGCGCGCGACCGCCTCGCCGTGGCCGGGGTAATAGATGCGGTCGTCGCGCAGCAGCAGCTTCTCCAGACTGGCCATGTAATCGCCCATGTCGCCGTCGGGCGGCGAGACGACGCTGGTCGCCCAGCTCATGACGTGATCGCCGGAGAACAGCGCGTTCGCCTCGGGCAGTGCGAAGGCGAGGTGATTGGCGGTGTGGCCCGGCGTTGCGAGCGCGCGAAGCGTCCAGCCGATTCCCGACACCGCGTCGCCGTCCGCCAGCACGCGATCGGGGGCGTAATCGACGTCGAAGGCCGCATCGGCGGGCTCGCCCTCCACCTGGACGACGATCGGCGCGCAGCCGACGATCGGCGCGGCGGTGTCCTGCGCCAGCCGGATCGCGCCGGGCGAATGGTCGCGGTGGTGATGGGTGACGAGGATCGCGCGCACCGGACGGCCCGCGATGGCGGCGAGCACCGCAGCATGATGCGCCGGATCGGCCGGGCCGGGGTCGATCACGGCAAGATCGGTGCGGCCGACGATGTGCGTCTGCGTGCCGGTGTGGGTGTAGGCCGAGGCGTTGGGCGCGAGGACGCGCGTGACGAGCGGTTCCAGCGTCATCGCCACGCCGGTGGGGAGGTCGTCTGCCATCGATGCTGCACATGGCGGTGTCGGCGGATGGGCGCAAGGGTGGCGGGGGGTGCCCTCCACCAGCGTCGCCCCAGCGGAAGCTGGAACTCCCTGTGGCGAGCGCTGCGACCGGTCGCGGAAGAGCCCGGCATTTGCCGGATAAAATTTGCCGCGAAGCGCCGCCGCCCCTGCGTAGGCAGAACCTATCGCCGTGTCGTGCGGACGAAAGGTTCGAACCATACGCGTCGAGCGCGTGTCGAACCTTTCCAGAATACGGGACGGGCATGCGCCCGTGCCTGCGCAGGGGCGGTACGTCTTCGGGATTACTCCTGCGCCGCCAGTTGTGCCCGCATCCGCGCCATTTGCCTGTCGACCCCGGCCAGCGCATGGTCGCGCTGCGCGTCGCTCAGGTTGCGCTCGGCGGCGAGCGCGACGCGCGCGCGCTCCAGTCCGGTCAGCGCGGCCTGAAGCGACTGGCGCCGGATCGCCCCCGACTGACGCTGGAGCGCCGTGGCCTGCTGCCGAATGCGCGCGGTGTCGACCATCGCGAGGCGCTGCGCGTTGCGCGCCAGCGCAGCCGCCTCGCGTTGCAGCCGCGCGGCGTCGATCGCGGACAGCCGTGCGGCCTGGCGGTCGAGCGCGGCAGCGTGTGCGTCGAGCGCGGCGACCTCCGCGTCGCCGGGAACCGGCGGCATCGGGGGAACGGGTGGGACCGGCGGCAGCGGCGCGACAGCGGGGGTAGGCGGCGCCGGCGGAACCGGGGGCACCGGCGCGGGATGTGTGGCGAGATATCGTTCGGCCGCGGCGCCGGTGTAGGTGGTGGTGCGGCCGTCGGTCTTCACGATCACCGTGGTGCGACCGAACTTCTGCGGCGTCACGACAATGTGGCGCGTCGCCGGGGCGGCGGGCACGTCGGGGACGTCCGGCATGTCAGGCATCTCGGGCATATCGGGCATCTCGGGCATGGTCATCTCCAGCCCCGTCGCATCCTCGACCCCGGCGCGCACGCGCTCGGCGGCCTGCGTGCCCGAGGCGGTGAACGCCAGCCCGCCGGCCGCGAGCATCGCGATCGCCGCGCCGCCCATCGTCATCTCCGTGCGCGACGCCTTCTTCCTGCCCAGCATCTTCAGTCTCCCCTTCAGATCCTTCACGGTGTTGAGGTGGCACGCCGGCGACACGGCACGGCCGTGCGCGGCCTTGACGATCGCGCACCCATAGGCGTGGCGCGCCGCGCCGCCGGTGCGCGCCAGCACCCGCGCGTCGTTGGCCATTTCCTGATCGGCCCGGAAAGCACGGAAGGCGATCCACGCCAGCGGGTTGAACCAGTGGAGCGCCAGCACCGCCAGCGCGATCCAATTGGCGATCAGGTCGCCGCGCGCATGGTGGCCGAGCTCATGCTCCAGCGCCAGCGCGCGCTCCTCGGCATCGAAGCGCGCCGCGAAGTCGCGCGGAAAGGCGACGACGCGGTCGAACACACCGAAGGCCAGCGGGCCGTCGGTCGCCGCGCTCTGCACCACCGTCACCGATCCGACGCGGTCGACCGCGATGCCGTGCCGCAGCACGTCGTAACGGAAGCGGAGGTAGCCGAACGCCTGCCACGCCAGCAGCGCCGCCGCGCCGCCCAGCCAGAGTGCGAGCGCGATCGACGGCCAGCCGATCGCATGCGCGTTGCTTGTCACCGGCAAGGTCGCGACCGGATGGCCGAGCGAGATGGTCATCGGCTCCAGCGCGGGCAGCACCGGCAGCGCCTCGCCGCGCCACCCCTCGGGCAAGGGCGGCAGCACCAGCCGCAGCACGGGCATCGCCCACAGCGCATAGGCGACGCGCGCGCCGAACGCCTGCCGCACCGGCCCGCGCAGGATGATGACGGCCAGCATCAGCAGCGCCGATGCCAGCATTGCCTCGACAGCCCAGCCTGTCAGTGCCGAGGCGATCATTGCTTGAGCGCCTTGAGCAGCGCCTCGATCTCGCTGATGTCCTGATCGCTGAGCGCGTCGCGCTCGGCCAGGTGCGCCACCAGCGGGGTCAGCCGGCCCCCGAACAGCCGGTCGATCAGTCGCGTCGATTCGCGCGCGACATAATCCTCGCGCCGCACCGCCGGGCTATAAAGATAGCGCCGCCCATCGACCTCGTGCCGGACGGCTTCCTTGCCGAGCAGCCGGCCGAGCAATGTCTTGACGGTCCCAGCGCTCCAGCCGCGTTCGGGGTCGACACGTTCGGCCACGTCCTGCGCGGTGAGCGGACTTTCGTCCCACAGCACCTCCATGACCGCATGTTCGGCATCGCTGATCCGCTCGACCACGACTCGCTCCCTCGCTCCACCCATCTGACTACGGATGTAATCGACACGATTACATCCGTAGTCAAGAGCGATCGGCGTAGGAAACGTTCCCCCGCTACTTCGCGGCGGCCGCCGCCATGCGCTTCTGCGTGTCGCCGCGCACCAGGTTCACGATTTCGGCAAACGCCTTGGCGAAGGAGTCCAGCGTGAAGGGACGCCCGGGGCTTGCCGCCACCGTCTGTAACTCGCGGAAGACCGCCGCGGGCAGGTTGACCTGCGTGGAGGAGGCCGGATCGATGAAGGTGTCGTAGACATAGGCCCCCATCGTGGCCTCGCTTCCGCGGTGCTGCGGCGGGATCCAGCCTCCGGCCGGGATCGCCTTTACCGGGATGTGGAAGCTCTTGTTGCCGAGCCGCAAGGCCCGGAAATGCCGCACCGCCATCAGGAAGGCCGGGTTTTCCGGCGAATATTCAGACTGGCAGAACACCATCAACTCATTGAAAAGTTGCGGCGATTCAAGGACCTCATCGATCGACTTGAGCGGCGTGGCCTCGCCCGTCGTGCCGCGACCGAACGTTTTCTGCAATTTGCTGAAAAAACCCATGCTTGCCCCCCAGAAGCGGTCGGACACATTCCGACCGGCTCGGCGGCTATGCGACAAACATGAATCAAGGGCCAGAGGCGTCGTGACCCAGCCGGACGGTCGGGCCCATGGGCTCCGCACGGCGTCCCACGCGGGACGCCGCGCCGTCATCATTGCGCCGCGCCGGCCTTCTGGAACAACTCGCCCAGTTCGCCGGCCTCGTACATCTCCATCATGATGTCCGATCCGCCGACGAACTCGCCGCCGACATACAGCTGCGGGATGGTCGGCCAGTCCGAATAGCCCTTGATCCCCTGGCGGATCGCCTGATCCTGCAACACGTCGACGCTTTCGAACTGCACGCCCAGCCGCTCGAGGATCGCGACCGCGCGGCTGGAGAAGCCGCACTGCGGGAACAGCGGCGAGCCCTTCATGAACAGCACCACCGGGTTGCTCTTCACCAGCGCGTCGATGCGGGCGTTCGTGTCGTCGGTCATCGTCATCTTCCTCGAAACTGTGTCGCCGGCCTACTTCGGAACGGCGGTGGTCAACTGCAAGGCGTGGAGCACGCCGCCCATCCGCCCGCCCAGCGCGGCATAGACCGCCTGATGCTGGCGCACGCGCGGCATCCCCACGAACGACGCCGATACGACGCGCGCCGACCAGTGATCGCCGTCGCCGGCCAGATCGGTCATCTCGACCTCGGCATCCGGGATGCCCGCCTTGATCAATGCGGCGATCTCCGCCCCTTCCATCGGCATCGCGCTTACTCCGGCTGCATCAGCTGACGGCGCGCCTCGACGGTCTGCTCGTCTAGCGCGCGGCGTACCGCCGCCTCGTCGATGTCGACGTTCGCCGCGGTCAGGTCGCCGAAGATCTTGCGAAGCACATCCTCGTCGCCGGCTTCCTCGAAATCGGCCTGCACCACCGCCTTGGCATAGGCATCCGTCTCGGCCGGGGTCAGTTGCATCAGCTGCGCGGCCCATTGCCCGACCAGCCGGTTGCGGCGGGCGATGATGCGGAACGCCACTTCCTCCTCGCGGGCGAACTTCGCCTCGAATCCGCGTTCACGATCGTCGAAAAGGGTCATGCTGGCTCCGTCGGTACGTCACCGATGGATAGTGCGCGCCCGTCCGCGGTGCAACGTCGCTCAACCCGCGACGCGCACCACCAGCTTGCCGATCGCGCTGCGCTGCCCGAGCCGTGCGATCGCCTCACCGCCGCGCTCGAGCGGAAACACCTCGTTCACGCGCGGCGTGATGCGCCCCTCACGCCACAGGTCGAGCAGCCGCTCGATATGCGCGCGGTTGGCGGCGGGGTCGCGCGCTGCGAACGCGCCCCAGAACACGCCGCACACGTCGCAGCTCTTGAGCAGCGTCAGGTTGAGCGGGAGTGCGGGGATACCGGCAGGGAAGCCGACCACAAGATAGCGCCCTTCCCAGCCGATCGCGCGGAGCGCCGGCTCGGCATAATCGCCGCCGACCGCGTCGTAGATCACCTGGAACCCGCCCGCGCCGCCCGCCGCCTTGAAGCGATCGGCGAGCGCCTTGGACGCCGGCTTGTCGAAGGGAGCGTGCGGATAGACGATCACCTCGTCGGCGCCCGCCGCGCGCACCGCTTCCGCCTTTTCCTCGCTCGACACCGCGCCGACCACGTGGGCGCCGAACGCCTTGCCGAGTTCGACCGCCGCCAGCCCGACCCCGCCCGACGCGCCGAGCACCAGCAGCCGGTCACCCTGCTTGATCCGCGCGCGGTCGACCAGGGCGTGGATGCTGGTGGCGTAGGTGAGCAGCAGCGCCGCGCCTTCCTCGAACCCGCGGTCGTCGGGGAGCGGATAGAGCGCGTCGGCGGCGACCGCGCGCTTCTCGGCCAGCCCGCCCATCAGCACGGTGCCGATCACCCGGTCGCCGGCCTGCCACTGCGTCACGCCCGCGCCGACGCTGTCGACGACCCCGGCGATGTCGCCGCCGGGCGCGAACGGACGCGGCGGGCGGACCTGATAACGGTCCTCGATGACCAGCACGTCGGGATAGTTGATCGAACACGCCCGGACCGCGACCACGACCTCGCCCGGCCCCGCGCCGGGGTCGGGCAGATCGCCGACCTCCAGAGTTTCAGGTCCGCCCGGCGTCCTCGACAGCAAAGCCCGCATGTGCCGCATCTCTCCTGATCCAGGGCCGCTCGTCGTCGAGCCGCTCCTCGAATTTCGAAATTGCGGTATCCTTTGCCAGCGTCAGGCCGACCTCGTCCAGCCCTTCCATCAGGCACCGGCGGCGAAAGGCATCCAGCTCGAAGGGAAAGCGGTCCTGAAACGGGGTGGTGACGGTCATCGTCTCCAGATCGACCGTAACCTCGCTGGTCTTCGCAACCTCGACCAGCCGATCGACGGCCTCCTGCGGCAGCACGACCGGGACGATGCCGTTCTTGAACGCGTTACCCGAGAAGATGTCGGAAAAGCTCGGCGCGATCACCGCCTTGATCCCCATGTCGCCGAGCGCCCAGGCAGCGTGTTCGCGGCTTGACCCGCAGCCGAAATTGTCGCCCGCGATCAGGATCGGCGCGCCGGCGTAAGCGGGGTCGTCGAAGATATTGCCCGGCTGCGCGCGCACGGTCTCGAACGCGCCCTTGCCCAGCCCGGAGCGCTTGATCGTCTTGAGCCAATGCGCCGGGATGATGACGTCGGTGTCGATGTTCTTGGCACCCCAGGGATAGGCGGTGCCCGAAACGCGCGTGACCGGCTCCATCAGCGCGCCGGGCGGCTCGCGGGGATCGCGGGACGCGCGATCGCGGCATAGGCGGCGACCCCGCTCAGCACCGAACCGGCGATCAGGAACATCAATACCTTCTTCATCTCACGCCCTTTTCCTCAACCCATCAGTTCGCGCACGTCGGCGAGACGGCCGGTGACCGCCGCCGCCGCCGCCATTGCCGGCGACAACAAATGGGTACGCGCGCCAGGTCCCTGACGTCCCACGAAATTCCGGTTGCTGGTCGAGGCGCAGCGCTCGCCCGGCGGCACCTTGTCGGGGTTCATCGCCAGGCACATCGAACAGCCGGGCTCGCGCCATTCGAACCCCGCCTCGGTGAACACGCGGTCCAGCCCCTCGGCCTCGGCCTGGCGCTTGACCAGCCCCGATCCGGGCACGACCATCGCGCGCACGCCGTCGGCGACATGCCGGCCGCCCGCCACCGCGGCGGCGGCGCGCAGGTCCTCGATGCGGCTGTTCGTGCAGCTGCCGATGAAGACGTGCTGGACCGGCACGTCCTGCATCCGCGTTCCGGGGGTCAGCCCCATGTAGTCGAGCGACTTGCGCGCCGCCTCCCGCTTCGACGCATCGGCGAAGCTGTCGGGCGCGGGCACCACGCCGGTGATCGGCACCACGTCCTCGGGGCTGGTGCCCCAGGTCAGCGACGGCGCGATATTGGCGGCGTCGAGCACGACGCTGCGGTCGTAACGCGCGCCCGCGTCGCTGGGCAGCGTCCGCCACCAGGCGACCGCCTTGTCCCAGTCCGCGCCCTTGGGCGCCAACGCCCGTCCCTTCAGATAGGCGAAGGTCGTCTCGTCGGGCGCGATCATCCCGGCGCGCGCACCGCCCTCGATCGACATGTTCGCGATCGTCAGCCGCCCCTCGACCGACAGGTTGCGGATCACCTCGCCGGTGAATTCGATGACATGGCCGGTGCCGCCCGCCGCGCCGATCCGCCCGATGATCGCCAGCACCACGTCCTTGGCGCTGACGCCGTAGCCGAGCGTGCCGTCGACGCGCACCTCCATCGTCTTCGACGGCGACAGGATCAGCGTCTGCGTGGCGAGCACATGCTCGACCTCGCTGGTGCCGATCCCGAACGCCAGCGCGCCCAGCGCGCCGTGAGCGGAGGTATGACTGTCGCCGCAGACCATCGTGGTGCCCGGCAGCGTGAAGCCCTGCTCCGGGCCTACGACATGCACGATCCCCTGCTTCGCCGACAGTGCGTCGATATAGGGCACGCCGAACTCGGCGACGTTCTGGCGCAGCGCACCGAGCTGTTCCGCACTCTCCCGGTCGGCGATCGGCAGTTCGTGGCCGTGCGCATCGACGCGCGCGGTGGTCGGCAGGTTGTGATCGGGCACCGCCAGCGTCAGGTCGGGACGCCGCACCCGCCGCCCGGCGCTGCGCAAGCCCTCGAACGCCTGCGGGCTGGTCACCTCATGGACGAGGTGGCGGTCGATATAGATCAGGCAGGAGCCATCGTCGCGACGCTCGACCACGTGAGCGTCCCAGACCTTCTCGTACAATGTGCGGGGAATGGAGGACATGATGCGCGGCTGTTAACCGAAAAGCATCGTCGCTCCAAGGGTCGACGCAATCTTGTTGCGGCGACGCACCGACCCGATCATCACGCCAGATCCTCGTGCGTGAACAGGGTCTTGGCATAACGGTCGATATGCCGGCGCAGCGGCACATCGCCCAGCGCCTCATAATGGACGAGGTCGGTCGTCACCGCGAGACCGCTGCGGTCGAACAACGACCAGAGCCGCGCCAGTGCCGCCGCGTCCAGCGACCCGTAAAGCGCCAGGTCGATGTCGGACGCCGGCCGTGCCCGCCCCAGCGCGCGCGATCCGAAGACGGCGACACGGTCGATCCGGTCCGCAAACGCCCGAAGGACCGATCCGACGATCGCCCGTTCGCGATCGGTGATGGTGATCGCATCGTCGGTCACAGTCGCGAACGCTCGACCAGCAACATTTCATGCAGGTCTTCGAACCGGTCCATGAAGCGGTCGCGCAACGCGTCGATCACGCGATCGAAGGCCTGCTGACGATAGACGTGCGACACCTCGTTGCGTGCATCGAGCGCCTCCATCCAGATTTCGCCATCCGTGATATAGCCTGCTGCGAACGCTGCCCGGATCACGTCGGCCGGGCCGGTCCGTGGCATCGTCACCTTTCGGGCGACGAGATAATCCTTCAGCGTCTTCCACGCGAGTTCGAAGGTATATTCGAACCGTTGAATGACCCCTTCCCGGATGATGGCCGGCATGTCGGGCCGATCGAGCAGGTCCACGCCCCCGCGCAGCCGCACCATCGCCGCGTCGAAGTTCTGGAAACGCTGTACCCAGGGGGGCGTGTCGGCAGCTGCGATGTCCATCGCGGCGGATATATCCGCGCCGGCCGGTGATCGCCACCGTTCAGACGGCGCGATGGTCCTCGATCACCGTACCCGTCGCGGTCACCTCCGCCTCGTGCGATGTCTCGCGGAACGTCTCGGCCAGCGCCGCCGCTTCCCACGCCCGCATCGCGGGTTGCTCCAGCATCCATGCCACCCAGCGTGCACCGGCCTCGCCCACGTCGATGCCATAGGTGCGCACGCGGAACGCGACCGGCGCAAAGAACGCATCGACCGCGCCGAACGACGCGCCGGCCAGGAAAGGGCCGCCGAAGCGGGTCAGCCCCTCGCCCCACAATTCCGCCAGCCGCGCGACGTCGCGCGCGACTCGCGGCGAGGTGTCGTGCGGCGTCACGCGCTGGCCGACCGTCATCGTCCGCTCGCCCCGCAGCGCGCCGAATCCGCCGTGCATTTCCGTCGCCGCGCACATCGCCCACGCCCGTGCGTCCGGATCGGCCGGCCACACGCCATCGTGCCGCTCGCCCAGATACAAGGCGATGCCGAGCGAGTCCCACACGGTACGGTCGCCGTCGAGCAGCACCGGGACCTGGCCGGTCGGGGAAAAGGCGCGGAACGCCGCATGATTGTCCATCGACGCGAACGGTTCGACGCGATCCTCGAAGGGGATGCCGAGCATCGTCATCAGCACCCACGGGCGCAGCGACCAGCTCGAATAGTTCCGGTTCGCGGTGATGAGCGTATAGGTCATCGGATCAGTCCACGTACCGGGCGGTCGTCTTCGCCTTCACCTCGTCCGCGGTTACGCCCGGCGCCAGCTCGATCAGCCGGAACGGCGAATCGTGATCGGGGCGCTGGAACACCGCCAGGTCGGTGACGATCATGTCGACGACATTCTTGCCCGTCAGCGGCAGGCTGCAATCGGGCAGGAACTTCGGGCTGCCGTCCTTCGACACATGCTCCATCACGACGATGATCTTCTTGACGCCGGCGACCAGGTCCATCGCGCCGCCCATGCCCTTGATCATCTTGCCCGGGATCATCCAGTTGGCGATGTCGCCGCGCTCCGACACCTCCATCGCGCCCAACACGGTGAGGTCGATATGCCCGCCGCGGATCATCGCGAAGCTCTGCTCGCTGCCGAAATAGGCCGAGGAGGGCAGTTCGCTGATCGTCTGCTTGCCGGCATTGATCAGGTCGGGGTCGACCTCGTCGTCGTACGGGAACGGCCCGATGCCGAGCATGCCGTTCTCGGATTGCAGCGTCACCGTCATGCCGTCGGGGATGTTGTTGGCGACCAGCGTCGGGATGCCGATGCCGAGGTTGACGTAATAGCCGTCCTTCAGCTCGCGCGCGGCGCGCGCCGCCATGCCGTTGCGGTCCCAGCCCTTGCTGTCCTGCGCCATGGTGTTCAGGCTCCCGTTCGGAAAAAAGAGAAGGTGCTCACGGCGCGTCCTTCCAGCGCTTGTCGGCCGGGAACGTCTCGTCCCAGCCGGCGCCCAGGCCGGTGCCGTAGACCGGGTTGGGCAGCACGAACCAGCCGTTGCCCCAGCGCGCCTCGATCGGCCCGACCGCGGTCAACATCCGCCGCCCGACCGCCGGGGCCGGGCCGGGCGGGTTGAACAGATCGGCGAAGTCGCCCAGCTGGTCGCCCGCGAGCGCGAGCACGCAATATCTCGCGGCGATCGCAGCGCGGCGGCCGTCCTTGCCCGACTTGCCGTCGACGTCGCCCTTCAGGAACAGCGTCTCGCCATGGCGGAAGTCGCCGAGCCCGGCATTGGCCAGCGCCTGCGCGGTCTGGTCGGCGTTGGCGGCGGAGCGGTTGGTGTTGACGATCATCGTCACCCCCATCGCCCGCAGCGCACGGAACGCCGCCACCGCACCCGGCACCGCGCCGACCTTGGTCGCGCCAGCCCTTTCCCAGCGTTCCCAGCGCTGCTGGTCCCAGGCGTGCGGCGCTTGCGCGTCGTCATATTCGTAGCCGAGGTTCAGCACCGCGGTCTCGTCCATGTCGAGCACCACGGCCGGGGGCAAGGTGCCGCACGGTACCGTCTCCGCGCTGGCCGCGGTCGCGCCGGGCATCAGCACCGCCGACGCAGGCCAGCGCGGCAGCGTGCCGGCCCTGCGCTGCGACGGCAGCCGCCCGCGCCGGTCGCGCGCCCGGTCCAGCACGTCGCGGACATAACGGACCATGCCGTTGTACGCCTGTTCCGACAGTGCCGCCGCCTCGCCCGAGCCGTACAGCCACGCCATCGCCGGCGGCACGGCGGAGGGTGCGGGCGCATCGGCGGCGACCGGCGGCACGCTCGGCCGCCCGAGCAGCACCTGCCGCTGCGCCGCGCACCCGCCGAGCGCGAGCGGCAGCGTCGCAGCGAGCGCCGGCAGGACGCGTGCCCGCATCACGCGGCCGCGCGCGGACGAGTGGTGCGGAACTCGATCTTCTTGTCGTAGGGTGCGCCGACGATCATCCGCTTGACGTAGATCCCGGGCAGATGGATGTGATCGGGGTCGAGCGTGCCGACCGGCACCACCTCCTCGACCTCGGCGACACAGATCTTGCCCGCGGTCGCCATCGGCTGGTTGAAGTTGCGCGCAGTCTTGCGGAAGATGAGATTGCCGCTCTCGTCGGCCTTCCAGCCCTTGATGATGCTCAGATCGGCGCGGATGCCGCGTTCGAGGATATATTCCTCGGGTCCATTCGGGCCATCGAACACCTTCACTTCCTTGCCCTCGGCCACCTGCGTGCCGACGCCGGTCTTGGTATAGAAGCCGGGGATCCCCGCCCCACCCGCGCGACAACGTTCGGCGAGCGTCCCCTGCGGGCAGAACTCCACCTCCAGCTCGCCCGCCAGGAATTGCCGCTCGAACTCCTTGTTCTCGCCGACGTAGGACGAGATCATCTTCCTGACCTGACGCGTGCGCAGCAGCTTGCCGAGCCCTTCGCCGTCGACGCCGGCATTGTTGCTGGCGATCGTCAGGTCCTTCGTCCCCGCATCGCGGATCGCATCGATCAACCGCTCGGGGATGCCGCACAAGCCGAACCCGCCCGCGCAGATCGTCATGCCGTCGAACAGCAGCCCCTCCAGCACCGCGGCGGCATCGTCGTACACCTTGTTGACCACGGGCTTGCTCTCCGGTCCGGCTATGACATCGCGCGCACCCGGTGCCCCGACCCCGCGCACCCACGCTCCTTAGCGAGCGAGGCGATGAAGGCAACGGGGCAACCCGCATGACCACCAAACCCCTTGCGGCCCCCCGCCCACGCTCTAGGCTGCACGCCCATGACAAGCCTGAGAACCGGCGGCCGCATCCTGGTCGACCAGCTCGTCGCGCAAGGGTGCGACCGCGTCTTCACCGTGCCGGGGGAAAGCTTCCTGGCGGTGCTCGACGCGCTGCACGACACGCCCGCGATCGACGTGGTGACGTGCCGGCAGGAGGGCGGCGCGGCGTTCATGGCGTGCGCGGACGGGACGCTGACGCACCGCCCCGGCGTCGCCTTCGTCACTCGCGGACCCGGCGCGACGAACGCCGCGATCGGCGTCCATGTGGCTAGCCAGGATTCGCAACCGATGATCCTGTTCGTCGGGGACGTCGATCGCGGCACGCGCGACCGCGAGGCATTTCAGGAGATCGACTTTCAGGCGATGTTCGCGCCGCTGTGCAAATGGGTGGCGCGGATCGACGATGCGCGGCGCATTCCCGAATATGTCGCGCGTGCCTATGCCACCGCGATCGGCGGCCGCCCCGGCCCGGTCGTCCTGGCGCTGCCCGAGGACATGCTGCTCGACGAGGTCGAGGCGGTCGACCGCACGCGCATCGAACGCCCCGAGCAGGCGGTGGACGCCGACACGCTGGAGCGGCTGCGCGACCTGCTCGCCACCGCCGAGCGCCCGCTGGCGATCGTCGGCGGCGCCGGCTGGGACGTGACCGCCGCCACCGCCTTCGCCGATTGGGCGACGCGCGCCGGCGTGCCGATCGCCGCCGCGTTCCGCCGGCAGGATGCGATCGCCAACGACTGCCCGGCCTTTGCCGGCAACCTCGGCTACGGCCCCAACCCCAGGCTGGTCGCGCGGGTGCGCGACGCCGACCTGCTGCTGGTCGTCGGTGCGCGGCTGGGCGAGGCGACCACCGACGGCTATGCGCTGGTCACTCCCGATCATCCCGGACAGCGGCTCGTGCACGTCCATCCCGACGCGGCCGAGCTGCACCGCGTCTATGCCACCGATCTGGCGATCTGCGCCGGCATGGCCGCGTTCGCCGAGGCATTGGTCCCGCTCGACGGCGGCGCCCACCCGCATGCCGCCGAGGCGCGCGCCGATTATGAGGCGTGGCGCGAGCCCGCGCCACGCAACGGGGTCGCGCTTGATCTGGGGCCGTGCGTCGTGGCGATGCGCGCGGCGCTGCCGGCCGATACGATCATCTGCAACGGCGCGGGCAATTTCTCGGGCTGGTGGCATCGTTACTGGCAGTATGCCGGCCCGGGGACGCAGCTGGCGCCGACCGCGGGGGCGATGGGCTATGGCCTGCCCGCCGCGATCGCGGCGGCACTGCGGCGACCGGGGCGCAGCGTGGTGGCGGTGGCGGGCGACGGCGACTTCCTGATGAACGGGCAGGAACTGGCGACCGCGGTCCAGCACGGCACCGACCTGCTGGTCGTGGTGGTCGACAACGGCACCTACGGCACGATCCGCATGCACCAGGAGCGCGAATATCCCGGACGCCCCGCCGCCACCCGCCTCCACAACCCCGATTTCGCCGCCTTGGCGCGCGCCTATGGCGCAACCGCCGAGACGGTGTCGCGCACGGAGGACTTCGCGCCCGCGCTCGACCGCTTGCTTGGCGTGACGGGCGTTCGGTTGCTGCACTGCCTGACCGATATCGAGCAGATCACCCCCGCCACGACGCTGAGCGCGCTGGGGCAGCGATAGGGCGACGTCTCGTCATCGCGAGTGCAGCGGAGCAACCCGGCGCCGGACCACGACGCTCTGGATTGCTTCGCTGTGCTCGCAACGACGGATCGACCGGCAGCGGAAACCGGCACCCGATCGGTGGGTTAATCCATGATGGCAGACGAACCCCATAGTGTCGGCGACATCCTCGACGCGGTCGAGAAGCTGGCCGACGAGCGGGACCGGATCGCGGTCGGCGACGTCGTCGAGGCGCTGGGCAGCCGTGGGTTCGGGCCGTTCCTGGTGGTCATGCCGCTGATCGACATCTCGCCGGTAGGCAGCATCCCGGGACTGCCTACCGCGATGGCGGCGGTCATCATGCTGATCGCGGTACAGATGGCGTTCGGGCGCCGGCATCTATGGCTGCCAAGCTTCGTACGCCGCCGGGCGATCTCGGCGGAGAAGGCGAAGACGGCCGTCGACAAGACGCGCGGGGTGGCGCGGTTCATGGACCGCTGGTTCCACGGGCGGTTGCCCGCGCTGACCAAGGGGCCGTTCGTGCGCGCCGCCGCGGTGGGCGTGATCGTGCTGGCGTGCGCGGTGCCGCCGCTGGAGCTTCTCCCGCTCGCCACGACGATACCGATGCTGGCGATCGCGGCGTTCGGGCTGGCGATCACGGTGCGCGACGGCGCGCTGATGATCGCGGCGCTGGTGCTGGCGGTGGCGGCGCTCGGCGTGGGGGCGGGATTGCTGGGGAACAGGTAACCCTTGCGCCGCTCCTGTCCCATCCGGATCGCGTCGCACAACATCCATGACAATTCTGCCGCACCATCGCGCACCTTCCCGCCTGGGCCGAGTCTTTGCCGGGGCGTTGCCGATCGAGCAAATGTAACGACACAAGAAAAAAGGGTCGCTCCGGCATCCCGAAGCGACCCCTATCCTTCTGCGAACGTGGCGCGATCAGATATCGTCGCCCAGCGCGCCCTTCACCTTGCCCTTGAACTGCTCGCCCTTGCCTTCGGCCTGCTGCACCTTGCCCTCTGCGGCAAGATCGGCGTCGTTGTTGTGGTGGCCGACGGCCTCCTTCACCTTGCCGATCGCTTCGTTAACGTTGCCCTTGATCTTGTCGGTCAGTTCGCCCATCGTCGATCTCCTTGTCCGAAACCCTGTGACGACAGAACGGTACGGCCGCGGCACGGTTCCCCCGCCGCGGCATTATCCTTGCCTCAGATCAATCCCGACAGCGGGCTCGACGGATCGGCGTAGCGGCGCTTGCCCATGCGTCCGGCGCGATAGCTCATCCGCCCGCCCTCGACCGCGGCCTTCATCGCCGCCGCCATCAGCACCGGGTCCTTCGCCTCGGCGATCGCGGTGTTCATCAGCACCCCGTCGCAGCCCAGCTCCATCGCCACCGCCGCATCGCTCGCTTGCCCGACGCCGGCATCGACCAGCACCGGCACACTGGCGCCTTCGACGATCAGCCGGATCGTGACCTGATTCTGGATCCCCAGCCCCGAGCCGATCGGCGCGCCCAGCGGCATGATCGCGACCGCGCCGGCCTCCTCCAGCTGCTTGGCCGCGATCGGATCGTCGACGCAATAGACCATCGGCTTGAACCCCTCGCGCACCAGTACCTCGGTCGCCTTCAGCGTCTCGCGCATGTTGGGATAAAGCGTGCGCGCCTCGCCCAGCACCTCCAGCTTGACGAGGTCCCAGCCGCCCGCCTCGCGCGCCAGACGCAGCGTGCGGATCGCATCGTCGGCCGTGAAGCAGCCCGCGGTGTTGGGAAGGTAGGTCACCTTCTTGGGATCGATATAGTCGGTCAGCATCGGCGCGTTCGGATCGCTGACGTTGACCCGCCGCACCGCCACCGTGACGATCTCCGCTCCCGATGCGGCGACCGCGGCGGCATTCTGCGCGAAATCCTTGTACTTGCCGGTGCCGACGATCAAGCGTGACCGAAAGGTGCGCCCCGCGACCGTCCAGCTATCGTCCGCGATCGTCCCCGCGTGATCGCCGCCGCCGACGAAGTGCACGATCTCCAGCTCGTCGCCGTCCTCGACCGTCACCTGCGCCAGCGTCGAGCGCGGCACCACCTCCAGGTTGCGCTCGACCGCCACCTTCTCGGGCACCAGCCCCAGCGATTGCGCCAGCTCGGCGATGGAGATCCCGGCGGTCACGCGCTTGTGCTCGCCGTTAACGGAGATGGTGATGGTGCCGTCGGAATGTGCCATGCCCGCCATCTAGGGTGCGGCGACGGGCGGGGCAACGTTGCGCCGCGCGCGCCGCGATGCGATGAGACGCCGATGCCCGATACCGTCTATGTCCTCAACGGCCCGAACCTGAACCTGCTCGGCACGCGCGAGCCCGAGATCTACGGCCACGACACGCTCGACGACATTGCCGGCGCGCTAGAGGACCGTGCGCGGGAACTCGGCCTGGCGATCGACATGCGCCAGTCCAACCACGAGGGGCATCTGGTCGACTGGCTGCACGAGGCGCAGGCGCACGACGCGCGCGCGGTGATCCTCAACGCCGGCGCCTTCACCCACACCTCGGTCGCGGTCCACGACGCGATCAAGGCGATCCGCACGCCCGTTATCGAGGTTCATCTGTCGAACCCGCACACGCGCGAGGACTTTCGTCACACCTCGTTCGTCGGGCGCGCCGCGAAGGGCACCATTGCCGGATTCGGCGCGCTGTCGTACCAGCTCGCGCTTGAAGCCGCGGCCCGCTTCTGACAGGAGCCGCGACCAAACGTCAGGGAAAATCGGGGTTGCATGGCTGACATCTCTCACAATAGCGGCGCGATGCAGGTCGATGTCGATCTGGTGCGCCAGCTCGCCGAGCTGCTCGACACGACGCAGTTGACCGAAATTGAGGTCGAGGACGGCGATCGCAAGATCCGCGTCGCGCGCAAGGCGGCGGCGGTGAACGCCGCACCGGCGATGCACTACGCGCCGGCGCCGGCCGCCCCGGCACCCGCGGCCGCCACCCCGCCGCAGGTCGACACCGCGGGTCCGTCGGCGGCGTCGGACGCCAATGCGGTGCGCTCGCCGATGGTCGGCACCGCCTACCTTTCCGCGGAACCGGGCGCGAAGCCCTTCGCCAGCGTCGGACAGAGCGTGGCGACGGGCGACACGCTGCTGATCGTCGAGGCGATGAAGGTCATGAACCCGATCACCGCGCCGTCGGCGGGCGTCGTGAAGGCGGTGCTGGTCGACAACGGCCAGCCGGTCGAGTTCGACCAGCCGTTGGTGGTGGTGGAGTAGGCCACGCCGCTCCCGCGCGCCTTTCTCTTCCCCGTTCGTGCTGAACCTGTCGAAGCACGTGCCGCCAGCGCTGTGCGCGCGGCACGCCCTTCGACGGGCGCAGGGCGAGCGGACCTCTAGGTTTGTCTCCCATGCCCCAGATCAAGAAGCTCCTCATCGCCAACCGCGGCGAGATCGCGCTGCGCATCCACCGCGCCTGTCATGAGATGGGCATCAAGACGGTCGCGGTCCACTCGACCGCGGACGCCGACGCGATGCACGTGCGGCTCGCGGACGAGGCGATCTGCATCGGCCCGCCGGCCGCCGCCGACAGCTATCTCAACATCCCGAACATCATCTCGGCCGCCGAGATCAGCGGCGCGGACGCGATCCACCCCGGCTACGGCTTCCTCAGCGAGAATGCCAAGTTCGCCGAGATCGTCGAATTGCATAACCTGATCTTCGTCGGCCCGAAGCCCGAGCATATCCGGGTGATGGGCGACAAGGTGGAGGCCAAGCGTACCGCCGGCGCGCTCGGGCTGCCGCTCGTCCCCGGCTCGGACGGCGCGATCAGCGACGTAGCGGAGGCGCAGGCGCTCGCGGAACGGATCGGCTATCCGGTCATCATCAAGGCCGCTAGCGGCGGCGGCGGGCGCGGCATGAAGGTGTGCCAGTCCCCGGACCAGCTCGAAACGCTGATGCAGCAGGCGGGCACGGAAGCGAAGGCCGCGTTCGGCGACGCCACCGTCTACATGGAAAAGTACCTCGGCAATCCGCGGCACATCGAATTCCAGGTCTTCGGCGACGGCAACGGCAACGCCATCCACCTGGGCGAGCGCGACTGTTCGCTCCAGCGCCGCCACCAGAAGGTCGTCGAAGAAGCGCCCTCGCCCGTCATCACCCCCGAGGAGCGCGACCGCATGGGCGGGATCGTCGCGAAGGCGATGGCCGACATGGGCTATCGCGGCGCGGGGACGATCGAGTTCCTGTGGGAAGACGGCGCGTTCTACTTCATCGAGATGAACACCCGCCTGCAGGTCGAGCATCCGGTGACCGAGGCGATCACCGGCCTCGATCTCGTCCGCGAGCAGATCCGCGTCGCGGAGGGGCACCCGCTGACGCTCCGCCAGGAGGATGTGGAGTTCCGCGGCCATGCGATCGAATGCCGCATCAACGCCGAGGATCCGCGCACCTTCGCGCCGTCGCCGGGGCTGGTGAAGCAATATCACGCGCCGGGCGGCATGCACGTCCGCGTCGATTCCGGGCTGTACGCCGGCTACAAGGTGCCGCCCTATTACGACAGCATGATCGCCAAGCTGATCGTCTACGGCGCGACCCGCGAAGGCGCGCTGCGCCGCCTCCGCCGCGCGCTGGAGGAGTTCGTGATCGAGGGGATGAAGACCACCATCCCGCTCCACCAGGCGCTGCTCGACGATCCCGAGTTCCGCGCCGGCGACTATACGATCAAGTGGCTGGAGGAGTGGTTGGCGAAGCAGGGATAGAAGAGCATGTCCGGGGGACATGCGCACCCTGCGTCGCCAGCCACTCTGGCGAAGGAGCCATGAGTCCTCCGCGGCCAGTCGCTTCGGGTTTCATATACGACCGTTCGCCCTGAGCCTGTCGAAGGGCGTGCCGCGAAAGATCGCCCCTGGCTCGCAGTGGAGGCGCCCCGGACACGTGCTTCGACAAGCTCAGCACGAACGGTGGAGAGGTACGATCCGCGTGTGCGCGGCACCATATCCTCTCCGCCGTCGTTGCAAGCGCAGCGACGCAATCCAGGGCGTCCTGATCCGGCCCCGGGGTTGCTTCGCTACGCTCGCAATGACGGAAGAAAGCTCGCCCACTCGCCCCCGAACCAACGAAAAGGGCGATCCCGTCGGCCCATGCCGACGCGGATCGCCCCTTCCGTTTCCGGTCGGGACGACGCGACCGCCGCCCCGCCGCGATCAGTTCGCGGCGACCGCTACCGGCGCCAGCGGCTGGGGGGTGCGGAACGACACGTCGCGACCGTTGGCCTGGCCCGACACGCGCGTACCGTTCACGGTCAGCCGGAAGCGGCTCGCCGCGCCACCGACCTCATGCCCCTGGATCAGCGTCGTGCCGTCCTCGTTCGCCGTCATCGAATAGACGTAGGTGTGGCCGTCGCGCGTGAAGCTGCGCTCCGCCGGGGCGGCAGCGGCGACCGCCGGCAGCAGCGCGGCGGCGGTCAGGACGAAAGCGATCGAGGAGCGCATGTGACATTTCCCTGCAAACCGATGATGCAGCGCAGCATCGATGTTGCGCCGCACAACCGCAATTGCCGGTGTCACATTCGTGGTTGCAGCTGCTGCAATCACCCGCCGCATTACGGTTTTTGCGTCGCCGCCGCCCTTGGGCTAAGCGGCGCGGCATGACGCTTTTCACCCGTTTCACCGCTCATGTGGATGCCGCGCTCGACGCGCTGACCGCCGCGGGCACGCTGCCCGCCGATCTCGACCGCCGCAACGTGACGGTCGAGCCGCCGCGCGACCCGTCGCATGGCGATCTCGCCACCAACGCCGCGATGGTGCTCGCCAAGCCCGCCGGCACCAATCCGCGCGCGCTGGCCGAGGCGCTGGCGGGCGAGCTGCGCGCGCTGCCCGAGGTCGCCGACGTGTCGGTCGCCGGGCCGGGCTTCATCAACCTGAAGCTGCACGACGACGTCTGGCGGCAGGAGATCGCGACGATCGCCGGCGAGGGCGCCGACTATGGCCGCTCGACGCGCGGGAACGGCGTCACGGTCAATATCGAATATGTCTCCGCCAACCCTACCGGTCCGATGCACATGGGGCATTGCCGCGGCGCGGTGGTGGGCGACGCGCTCGCCAGCCTGCTTGAGTTCGGCGGGCACAAGGTGATCCGCGAATATTACGTCAACGACGCGGGCGGGCAGGTCGACGTGCTCGCGCGCTCGGCGCACTTGCGTTACCGGGAGGCCCTCGGCGAGGATGTCGGCGCCATCCCCGAGGGGCTGTATCCCGGCGATTACCTGGTACCCGTGGGACAGGCGCTGGCACAGGAGTTCGGCGACCGTTACGCCGCCGCGCCCGAATCCGAGTGGCTGGCGCTGTTCCGCACTCGCGCGGTCGCGGCGATGCTGGCGCTCATCAAGGACGACCTCGCGCTGCTCGGCATCCACCACGACGTCTTCTCGTCGGAGGCGCAGTTGCAGGCAGCGGGCAAGCCCGAGGCGGC
The DNA here is from genome assembly GCF_031456125.1 of Sphingomonas sp. BE138. Lineage (NCBI taxonomy): Bacteria > Pseudomonadati > Pseudomonadota > Alphaproteobacteria > Sphingomonadales > Sphingomonadaceae > Sphingomonas > Sphingomonas sp. BE138. The sequence goes on along the minus strand of NZ_JAVDUC010000006.1, from coordinate 150,266 downwards.
CGAGGCGGTGCTGCGCGCGCGCGACCTGATCTACGACGGCGTGCTCGAGGCGCCGAAGGGGGAGACCCCGGACGACTGGGAACCGGTCGAGTTGCCGCTGTTCCGCTCGACCCGGTTCGGCGACGATCAGGACCGCCCGATCCGCAAGTCGAACGGCAGCTGGACCTATTTCGGCGCCGACATGGCCTATCACTTCCAGAAGGCGGAGAGCGCCGACCAGCTGATCGACATCTGGGGCGCGGATCATGCCGGCACCGTCAAGCGCATCCAGGCGGCGGTCGCGGCGCTGACCGAGGGCAAGACGCGCTTCGACGTGAAGCTGGTGCAGATGGTGCGGCTACTGCGCGGCGGCGAGCCGGTGAAGATGTCGAAGCGCGCGGGCAATTTCGTGACGCTGGCCGATGTCGTGCGCGAGGTCGGCAAGGACGTGGTGCGCTTCACGATGCTGACGCGGCGGTCGGACGCGCAGATGGACTTCGACTTCGCCAAGGTGGTCGAGGCGTCGAAGGAAAACCCGGTTTTCTACGTCCAGTATGCGCACGCCCGCGTCCATTCGCTACATCGTCGCGCGGCGAAGGCGGGGATTGCGGCAACCGACGCCGATCTGTCCCGTCTCGATACGGAAGAGCTGGCCTTGGTGCGCCTGGCGAGCCAGTTCCCGCGCATCGTCGAGACGGCGGCAGCAGCGCGTGAGCCCCACCGGATCGCCTTCTACCTTTATGATCTGGCGGCAGAATTCCACTCCCTGTGGAACGCCGGAAACGACCGCCCCGACCGCCGCTTCCTCGTCCCCGACGACCACGCCGTCACCGCTGCGCGACTCGCCTTGGCGTCGGCGATCGGCCAGATTATCCGCAACGGTCTCGCCATCATGGGGGTGGAGGCGGTTGCGGAGATGCATTGATGCGTGAGGGGGAGCCGATCGGGCGGATGAGCGACGCGGATCGTCTGCCGTGGCTCGACACCGTCGAGGCCGACGATCCCTATGCGGTGCCGGTCGGGCGGATCGTGGCGCTGGTCACGGTCGGGCTGCTGGTGCTCGCCGCCATCCTGTTCGGGCTGTACAAATGGCAGTTCGGCGGCAGCGGCGGTGACGGGCGGCTGATCGCTGCCCCCGCGGGCGACTACAAGGTCCGCCCCGAGGAGCCGGGCGGCATGAAGGTCATCGGCGAAGGCGATTCGGCGATCGCCGCCAGCGCCGGCAGCCGCACCGATGCCGCGATCGATCTGGCGCAGGTGCCCGAGGCGCCGGTCGCGCGCGCCACCGCTCCCGCCCCGTCGCCCACCGCCGCTGCGGGCGGCGCGCCGACCGCCAGCGTCGCAGTGCCGCAGGCCAGCGCCCCGCTCCGCGCGCAACGCCCGGTCAGCGCGCCCGCGGCGCGGGTGCCCGGCGCCGCGTCGGGGGGCGCGATGGTGCAGCTGGGCGCCTTCCCGAGCGAGTCGGTCGCCAACGCCGCCTGGAGCCAGATTGCGCGCCGGTTCGGCTATGTGGCGACGCTCAACAAGGTCGTTCAGCCGGCGGTGGTGAAGGGCCGGACCGTCTACCGCCTGCGCGTCGACGCCGGCGGTGCGGCGGCGGCGAGCGACCTGTGCGCGCGGCTGAAGCTGGCGGGCGAGGGCTGCTTCGTCACCGGATGATCCGCCAGATTCCGCGATCGGGCACCCTGACCGAAAAGGTGTAATGCAGCCCGATCGCGACCTGGATCTGGTTGCGTGAGTTCCAGTCCTGCATGATCGGCGAGCGATAGGCGTCGCCGACCAGCCGCTCATAGGTCAGCTGGCCCTCGACGCCCCAGTGCCGCGACACCTCCATCGACCAGCTGCCGGTCGCCGCGACCGAGCGCACCCCCGCGCCGGGGCGATAGACGCCCAGCCCGGTGGCGGCCGCCGCGCGATCGTCGACCCCGAACCACGCCCGCTGGTAACGCGCATCGCCCAGCAGCACGCGCGGGCCCAGCGACACGATCCACTGGTCGCCGTCACGCCGGACGTAATCGGCGCCCAGCTGGCTGATCCAGCCCTTGTGCCCGTTGATCCCCTTGCGCACGTCGCCGCGGAAGCGCAGCGAATCGCCCGCCCACGTCTCCAGCGATCCGCCCAGTTCGAAGGTCCGCCCGACGCCGGGCAGGTTCGGATAAAGGTCGCCGCCGCGCCGTCGCCCCTCGCGCCGGATCGCGACCGCCAGTTCGGTCGTGCCGCGCCGCAGGAACGTCAGGTTGGTGCCGTCGTCGGGCGCGCCGAACGCAAACGGCGTCGCGCCGCGCGTCCGCGACACGCTGACCCACGGGCTCAGCCGCCGCTGGTCATCGCCGGGGAAGGACGGCTGCCACTGTGGCCCCAGCGTGACCTGCACCCGCATCGTCACCGGCGGCGGGGTGACGCCGGCCGGCACCGCTTCTTCTAGCGGCGGCGGCTCGACCGGCGGCGGGGTCGTCTGCGCCGCGGCGGTCAGGGGCAGCGCGCCCGCGCCCAGGCACACCAGCAATCCCGCAGCACGCATCGTCGTCTCCCCGTGTCGGAGGATCGTTGCTAGACCGATCCGGGCCGAAGCCAAAGCCATTTCCCGATCACGCCGTTCCGCCGTACAGACGGCTCATGAAGCCCGTGATCTTCGGCCTGTCCGGCCCCGTCCTCACCCCCGCCGAGCGCGCCTTCTTCGCGCGCGTGCGCCCGGCCGGCTACATCCTGTTCCGCCGCAACGTCGAGACGCGCGCCCAGCTGCGCGCGCTGACCGACTCGCTGCGCACGCTGGAGGGACGCGAGGATGTCGCGATCCTGGTCGATCAGGAGGGCGGACGCGTCGCGCGGCTCGGCCCGCCGGAATGGCCCGCCTTCCCCGCCGGCCCCGACTTCGACCGGCTGTACGAACGGGCGCCGATCTCGGGGATCGAGGCGGCGCGAGCCAACGGGCATGCACTGGGGCTGATGCTGTCCGAAGTGGGCATCACCGTCGACTGCCACCCGATCCTCGACGTGGCGCGGCCGGATACGACCGAGGCGATCACCTGCCGCGCCTTCGGGCACGAGCCGATGCGGGTGGCCGCGATGGGCCGCGCGACGCTGGAGGGGCTGGCCGCGGGCGGCGTCGTCGGGGTCGTCAAGCACATGCCCGGCCACGGCCGCGCGCTGCTCGACACGCACTATCATCTGCCGACCGTCACCGCGCCGGCGGCGGAGCTGGAGGACGACCTTGCCCCGTTCCGCGCGCTGGCGCACGCCCCGATGGGGATGACCAGCCATATCGTCTACCAGGCGTGGGACCCGGATCGGCCCGCGACGCTGTCGCCGGTGGTGATCGAGGAGGTGATCCGCGGTCGGATCGGCTTCGACGGGCTCTTGATGACCGACGACATCGACATGAAGGCGCTGTCGGGATCGGCGGGCGACAAGGCCGCGGGCGCGATCGCGGCGGGATGCGACGTCGTGCTCGATTGCTGGGCGCGAATGGCCGAAATGGAGGAGATCGCGGCCCGGCTGGGCGAGATCGCGCCGGCGGCGCGCGAGCGGCTGGATCGCGCGATGGCCGCGCGCACCGCACCGGCGGGCGACATGGCGGCGCTGATCGACAAGCGCGACCGGTTGCTGGCGCTGGTCTGATCGGGGGAGCGCCGGTGCCTGAAACACGTCCTTCGACAAGCCGAGGGCGAACGGTGTGGAAGTCGCGCGATCCCGACGCCGTTCGTGCTGAGCCTGTCGAAGCACGTGCCCCACGCGCCGCGCCGGCGCCTCAGAATCCCTCGGGCAGATCGATCGGCCCGACCGTCTCGCGATAGCGCGACACCGCATAGCGGTCGGTCATCCCCGCGATGAAGTCGGCGATGTGGCGGCTGACACCCGGCTCGGCGTCCGGCAACCGCGCACGCCATTCCTCGGGCAGCAGCCGGGGATCGTCGCGATAGGCCGCGAACAGCCCGGCGACGACCTGTTGCGCCGCCGACGCCGCCGCCAATTGCCGCGGATGATGGTACAGATTGGCATACATGAAGCGCTTCAACGCGCGCTCGCCCGCCGCCATCGCGGGTGAAAAGCCGATCAGCGCGCGCCCCGCCGCGCGCACATCCTCGACGCCGGCGACGCCCGCCGCCGCGATCCGCGCGCGCGATTCGGCGATCAGGTCGTTGACCATCGCGCCGATCTGGCTGCGGATCAGCTCGCCCGCCAGCCGTCCGCGCGGCACATCCGGGAAGCGCGCCGCGACCCGCCGCCACCCGTCCGCCACCAGCGGCACCGCCTCGATCTGCTCCAGCGTCAGCAACCCGGCGCGCAAGCCGTCGTCGATGTCGTGATTGTCATAGGCGATGTCGTCCGCCAGCGCCGCGACCTGCGCCTCCAGCGAGGCATGACTGGTCAGCTCCAGCCCCGCCTCGGCATCCGCCGCCGCCAGCGCCCATGCCGGCACCGCGACGGGTCCGTTGTGCTTGGCCAGCCCCTCCAGCGTCTCCCACGTCAGGTTCAGCCCCGGCCAGCGTGGATACGGCCGCTCGATGCGCATCAGCGTGCGTAGCGTATGGCCGTTGTGGTCGAACCCGCCCGCGTCGCGCATCGCCTGGCGCAGCGCATCCTCGCCGGCGTGCCCGAACGGCGGGTGGCCGATATCGTGCGCCAGACACAGCGCTTCGGTCAGGTCTTCGTTCAGCCCCAGGACGCGCGCGATCGTCCGCCCGATTTGCGCCACCTCCAGGCTGTGGGTCAGCCGGACGCGGAAATGGTCGCCGTCGGGCGCCATGAACACCTGCGTCTTGTGGCGCAGGCGGCGGAAGCTGATCGAGTGGATGATCCGGTCGCGATCGCGCTGGAACGCGTCGCGCGGGCCGCGGTCGGCGCTCTCCTCGGGGTGGAGCCGCCCGCGGCTGCGCGCCGGATCGGACGCCCACGGCGCCAGCGCGGCCATGTTACTTGCCGTCCAGCCGCGTCATCTTCTGCCCGGCCTCGCTGGTGAAGGTGAAGGCGGACAATCCTTGCTTGTTCAGCTTGTTGACCATCGCGCGTGCCTCGGCCTCGGTCTTGAAGGGGCCGGTCACCACGCGATTGGTGGCACGGTTCGGGACGGTATAGGCACGCTTGCCGGCCAGCGCATCGGCCTTGCCCTGCGCGCCCTTCCACGCCTTGGGTAGGTCGCCCTCGTTTGCACCGCTGGCGACCTGCACCCAGATCCGCGCCGGTTCGGCGCGCGCCGCCTTCTTCTCGGCCGCCTGCCGGTCGGCGGCCTCCTTCTTCGCCTTCTCGGCGGCGAGTTCCTTGGCGCGCGCCTTGCGGTCGAGTGGCCTGGAGGCGAGCGACTTGGCGGCCGGCTTCTCCTCGGGCTCGACCGCCACGACCGGCGCTTTCTGCGCGACGCGCTTGGCGGCGGCGAGCTTCGGGCGCTTCTGCTCGTCGGCGGCGGCGTTGCGCTCGGCGGTGCGCGCGGCGTCCTCCAACGTCTGCGCGGCGGGCGCGGGCGGCGCGGCGACGACGGCCACGCGCTGCGCTCCCGGCATCGGCGCGACCCCCAGTTCGGACGCGGGCACCGAAATGCCCGCAACGATCCGCGCCAGGATCGAATCTTCGCTGATCCGCGGCGGCGACACGCGCAGCGGCGGCGCGCGCCGTGTCGCAGGCACCACCGGCGGGGTGGTGACGGCAGCGGCCACCTGCGTGGCGGGGGCGACCGGCTGTCGCGCGGCCGGGGCCGGCGCGCTCGCCCGCGCCACCTGCGTCGGGGAGACCGGCTGTGGTGCAGGTGCGGCGCTCACTGGCGCGGTCGCGCGCTGCTCGACCGGGGTCGGCAGCGGCTGGACCGTGGCGCGCGTCGGCGCGGTGGCGGTTTGCGTCGGCAACGGCTGCACCACCGGGCGCGGCGCGGCGGAGGCGACCTGCGTTGGAAGCGGCGGCACGGCATCGCTCGAACGGACCGGCGCGGCGGCAGTCTGCGTCACCGGCGCCGGAGCGGGCTGGACGGCGGCGGGCGCGGTCGCGGTCGGGGCCGGCGTGCTCGCCCGAGCACGCGTGGTCGCGGAGGCGAGTTGCGTCGCGCGGTCACGGCGGCGCTGCTCGCTGCGCGACAGGCGCTGCGGCGTCGGCACCGGCTGCACCGTGGCGGCGGCGACCTGCGTCGGGGCCGGAGCCGCCGCGCCCGGCAGCGGCGCGAGCGTCGGCGCCATCCGCGCGTCCGCCAGTCGCGCAGCGGTCGGAGTCACCTCCCCGAAATGCACCGCAAAGGCGCGATCGACCGGCGACAGCGTCGGCAACCGCTGGAAGAACGCGGCCAGCCCGCTCGCCATGCCGCGCGGCATCATGCCGGTCGCGATCTTGTTCGCGCCGCTCACGTCGCCGTTCATCGCCAGGATGAAGGCACGCGCCCGCCACGCCCCGCGATCCGACTTGCGCAGAAGCGGGTCGATCTGCGCCAGCGCTTCCTCCTGCCGCCCCGAAATGCCGAGCGACAGCGCATAGCGGCGGCGGATCTCGTCCAGTTCGGCCGCATCGCGCCCGCCCTGCGCCAGCGCAAGGCGATAGTCCTGCTGCGCGCGCGCCTGCTCCCCGATCAGGTCGTAGGCCAGCCCGCGATCGTCGGCATAGGCCGCCATCGGCGCGCCGTGGCGCTGCGCCTGCTCGAAATAGCGGAGCGCCTCGCCCGGCCGCTCGCCGTTCACCAGGATGCGCGCGATCCCCGCCTTTACGCGACCGTTGTTGGGGTCGATCGCCTCCGCACGCGTAAAGAACGCCGCCGCCGCGGTCGCATCGCCCAGCGCGAACGACAGCTCGCCCGCCTCGATCAGCGCCGACAGGTCACGCGGCGCGCTGCCCAGCCGCCGCACCACGTCGGCAAGCCGGTCGGCATCGGGATTGGGGGCAGCCACCACTTCCTGCGCCGCGGCGAGGGTACCGGAGGACAGCGCCGCCGCGGCGAGCGCCAGCGCGAGGCACCGGGCGACCGCATGGCGCCCCGGTCGCGACCGGGCGAGGTCGATCATGCAACATGCTCCCCGCGCAGGACCCGCGACGCGGTCTGGCGGTTCGAGGAAATGGGTGGTCGGCGCCGGGTGGCTCCGCACCGCCCGTCGCGCATCGCGATCCCCGCGGGGGCCATGGCGGACGAGCGGTTGGTCATCGTGCCATAGAGCCGTTCACCGCCGGCCCGGCAATGTCGCCGCCGGCCCGCCTGCGACGAAGCGAGCCGCAGCGGCGGTGCACGGCACCCGCCGGCACCACCGCTGCGAAGGGCGGATTACTGGTTGTTCTGGCGGTGCAGGAAGCGCGGCAGGTCGCCCGGCTCGCGCCCCTCGTCGTCGGCGGCGCGGCCACCGGCGTTGCGGGTCGCGTTCTGCATGCGTTCGAACAGCGTCCCGCCCAGCTTCACGCGCGGTGCGGCCGGCGCGGGTGCCTCGTCCTCGCCGCCCGGCGACAGGAAGCGGCGGCGCTGCGCATCACCGGCCGGCGGCGCGGCCGGCGGCGGGGTCGGCACCAGCGAGTCCGCGCCGAGCACCAGCTCGTCCTCGTTCGGGCGCGCGGGCGACGGGTCGATCCCGGCGCCGGCGTTGGCGGGGGGCACGCCCTCGGCCATCGCTGCGGCGGCGGCACCGCTCGGCTGCTGCGGCGGCACCTGCGGGGTCGGCTCGTAGGCGACCGGCTGCGGCGCGGGGGCCGGAGCCGGGGCGGCGGCGGCCGGAGCAGCCGGGGCCGGCTCGGCGCGGCGCGGCGCAGAGAAGCTGAACGTGCGCGGCGGCTCGGACGGCGCGCTGGCCGCGGCCGGCGCCGCGACCTGCCCGCTGCTCTCGATCCCGGTGGCGACCACCGAGACGCGGATCTTGCCTTCCAGCTCGGGGTTGAACGCCGAACCCCAGATGATGTTGGCGTCGGGATCGACCAGCTCGCGGATGTGGTTCGCGGCCTCGTCGACCTCCAGCAGGCGCATGTCGTCGCCGCCGGTGATCGACACGATCACGCCCTTGGCGCCCTGCATCGACACGCCGTCGAGCAGCGGGTTGGCGATCGCCTTTTGCGCGGCGATCAGCGCGCGGTCGTCGCCTTCCGCCTCGCCGGTGCCCATCATCGCCTTGCCCATCTCCTGCATCACCGACCGGACGTCGGCGAAGTCGAGGTTGATCAGGCCGGGCATGACCATCAGGTCGGTGATGCCGCGCACGCCCTGCTGCAGCACCTCGTCCGCCATCTCGAACGCCTGCTTGAACGTGGTGTTCGCGTTGGCGACCAGGAACAGGTTCTGGTTGGGGATCACGATCAGCGTGTCGACGAACTTCTGCAGCTCCTCGATGCCCGCATCCGCCGACTTGGAGCGGCGATTGCCCTCGAAGCTGAACGGCTTGGTCACGACGCCGACCGTCAGGATGCCCATGTCGCGCGCCGCCTTGGCGATGACCGGGGCCGCGCCGGTGCCGGTGCCGCCGCCCATGCCGGCAGCGATGAAGCACATGTGGCTGCCCTCGAGCAGGCGCGACAGCTCGTCGATCGTCTCTTCGGCGGCGGCGCGGCCGATCTCCGGCCGGCTGCCGGCGCCCAGCCCCTGCGTGATCTTGGCGCCCAGCTGGATCTTCTGCTCGGCCTCCGACTGCTTCAGCGCCTGCGCGTCGGTGTTCGCGACCAGGAAGTTCACGCCCTGCACGTCGGCGCGCATCATGTTGGCGATGGCGTTGCCGCCCGCACCGCCGACCCCGATCACGGTGATCCGCGGGGTCAGATCGTCGAGGTCGGGCGTGATGAATTCGATGCTCATCGCAAACTTACTCCGTCCGCCCGCGTGGCATGGTTCATAACGGGCCGTTTACACCGATGTGCAACATGCGGGCGCGCGGCGAAAGAGGAAACACCGCCAAGCGCCCTGTTGCTGCGTCAATAATTCGCCTTCGCCGCCTGCACGAGCTTCCAGAAGCCGCGCAAGCCCCGCTGGCGGTGCACCATCTGCGGCGTCGGCGCGAGGCCGCGCAGGTCGATCGGGTCGCTGGCCGCGAAGAACGCGAGCCCCGCCAGCGTCGCGAACCCCGGCCCGGCATGCGCCTCGGGCAGCCCGGTCAGCCCGCGCGGCCGCCCGATCCGCACCGAGCGGCCCAGCGCCTGCTGCGCATAGTCGGCAATGCCCTTCAGCTCGGCGCCGCCGCCGGTCAGCACCACCTGCCGCCCGACCGGCCCCTCGAACTTCAGTTCCTTCAGCGCCGCCTGGATCTCGCCGACCAGATGCTCCAGCCGCTGGCGGATCACCGCGATCAACGCCGCCTTGGTGATCTGCAACGCCTCCGAATCCTCCTCCTGCGTGCGCTCGCGGATCGTCACCATCTCGTGATTGTCGCGCGGGGAAGCGTTGGCGGAACCGTGAAAGCATTTGATCCGCTCGGCCTGCAACCGCGTCGTGCCGAACGCGCTGGCGATGTCGTCGGTGATGTCCGCCGCGCCGAACGGGATCGACTTGAGGCCCACCAGCATCGACCCCGCGAACAGCGACACGTTGGTGATCCCCGCCCCGATCTCGACCAGCGCCACGCCCAGGTCGCGCTCCTCGCTGGTCAGGCAGGCGAGGCCCGTCGCCACCGGCGCGGCGATGATCGACTTCACCTCCAGATGCGCCGAGCGGACGCACAGGTCGAGGTTGCGGACCGGCGATCCGTCGGCGGCGATGACGTGGATGTGGACGCCCAGCCGGTCGGCATGGAGCCCCAGCGGCTTCTTCACGCCCGTCAGCCCGTCGAGCGTGTAGAGCGCGGGCTGCGCGTGAAGCACCATGCGCCCCTGCGGATCGATCGACTGCCGCCCTTCGTGCAGCAACGCGTCGATATCGGCCTGCTCGATCCGCATGCCCCCCAGCTCGGCCTCGATGAACGCCTCGTCGCTCACCAGCCCGCCGGCCGAGAAGCCGGCCCAGACGTTCTCGATGTTGAAGCCCGCGATCCGCTCCGCCTGCTCCACCGCCTCGCGCACCGCGACCTCGGTGGCGTCCATGTCGGCGATATAGCCGCGCTTCACCCCGCGGCTCTCGCGCTGCCCGGTGCCCAGCACGTTCAGCTCGCCGCCGTCGCCCTTCTGCGCGATCATCGCCGATACCTTCGACGACCCGATATCGAGTGCCGTGATCAGGCCGTCCGGTGCTACCTTCGCCATTGCCCTACCCCCTCATGCCTCGCCCGAGCGCAACGCTTCCCCGGCGCGCGCCTCGATCGTCCGGTCGTTGTCGCCGATCACGTTGTTCGTGGCCGCCGCGGCGTCGGCGGGCGGATCGTTGCGGCCGTCGTCGGCGACCTGCTGCTTGTCCTGCCCGGCGCGGCGCGCGTACATCCGCGCCGGATCGCGCAGGTCGAAGCGCAGCCAGCCCTTGCCGAGCAGCGGATCCGCGCCGTCCATTTGCGCGAACTTGATCAGCGCCTGCGGTGCGCCGTCCTGCGGCAGCGCCAGCGTCTCGCCGGTGGTGAAGGTCAGGTCCCAGCGCCGGTTGCCGACCCAGGTCGCGGCGCGGATCCGCGGGCGCAGCGCCGGCGCGGCGGCGAGCAGCGCCTGATAGCCCGGCTCCTGCTGGTTCGCGCCCGGGCCGATCACCAGCGGCAGGTCCGGCATCCGCGACGCCGCGACCGGCGCCAGCAACCGCCCCTCGGCATCGATCAGCGTCAGCTGGCCCTTGTCCTGCCAGATCGCGGCGGGCTCGCGCTCGGTGATATGGATCACCAGCCGGTCGGGCAGCCGCCGCGCGACATAGGCGTCGGCGATCCAGCCGTAATCGAGCAGGCGGTTACGCACCCGCTCCAGATCGACGCGCAGCATCGCGCGGCTCGACTGGTCCTCCAGCGCGATCGCATAGACCGTTTCGCGGTCCATCCGCTTCAGCCCGGTGATGTCGACCTGCTCGACGCGCAGACCGGCGCGCCCCGCCGCCTCGGCGATCCCCGCGCCGATCGCCTGCGGCACGCCCAGCAGATTGGCGACGAACACCGTCGCGATACCGACCCCGCCCAGTACGGTCCACGTCACCGCCTTGCGCAACGTCTCCTCGCCGATCGGCATCCGCGCGAGCAACCGGTCGCCCAGCGACGCCTTCTGCACGCGGCGGCGGTTTGGCGCGGGGCGGCGCGCCGGAGGGCTCGACCCGCGCTTGATCGTCCGGCTCACGGCTGCATCGCCCCCGACCTCACGTCGGTCCCGGCCCCGGCCCCGACTCCCGCCATCGCTTCGTCGACGATCGCCTGCACCAGCTCCGGATAGCTCATCCCGGTGTGCCGCGCCTGTTCGGGGACGAGGCTCAGCGGCGTCATGCCCGGCTGGGTATTGACCTCGAGCAGGAACAGCCCGTCGACCCCGCGCTCGTCGTCCCAGCGGAAGTCCGACCGGCTGGTGCCGCGGCACCCCAGCACGCGATGCGCCTTGAGCGCCAGCGCCATGCAGGCCTGCGTGACCTCGTCGGGGATCTCCGCCGGAAAGATATGGTCGGTCATCCCGTCGGTATATTTGGCGTCGTAATCGTACCAGCCCGACTTGGGCCGCAACTCGGTGACGCCCAGGGGGCGGTCGCCGAGCACCGCGGTCGTCAGCTCGCGCCCGCGCACATAGGGCTCGGCGAGCAGCTCGTCGAACTCCTGCCACGGCCCGCGCGCGTCGCGCGCGATCGGGTTGCCGTAATTGCCCTCCGCGGTGACGATCGCGACCCCCACCGACGACCCCTCGTTCACCGGCTTCAGCACATAGGGCCTCGGCAGCGGATCGGCGTCGTGGATGTCGGCGCTCTTCACGATCCGCCCGCCCGGCATCGGCACGCCCGCCGGCACCAACACCTGCTTGGTCAGCACCTTGTCGATCGCGATCACCGACGTGGCGAGCCCCGAATGGGTGTAGCGCACGCCCATCAGGTCCATCAGCCCCTGCACGCTGCCGTCCTCGCCCGGCGTACCATGCAGCGCGTTGAAGACGAGGTCGGGCGCCGCTTCGGTCAGCCGGGCGGCGACGTCACGTCCCATGTCGATCCGCGTGACTCGGTGACCCAGCGATTCGAGCGCCTCCGCGACGCCGTTGCCGGACGACAGCGACACCTCGCGCTCGGCCGACCAGCCACCCATCAGGACGGCGATGTGAAGCGCCGTCATGCTCCCTCTTCCCTGCGGGGAGAGGGTTGGGGTGAGGGGTCGGTGCCTCGCAGAGAGGCCGCTCTCGGTGAGACCTCGGCCCCTCCCCCAACCCCCTCCCCGAGGGGGCGAGGGCTATCCGTGAAATTACCCACGCGCTGGATTTCCCATTCTAGCTCTATTCCGCTCGCCGCTTTCACGCGGTCGCGCACATCTTCGCCAAGAGCCTCAATGTCGCCACTGCTCGCAGTTCCAAGGTTGAGCAGAAAATTCGTATGCTTCTCGCTCACCTGCGCATCGCCGCGCCGCAACCCCCGGCACCCCGCCGCATCGACCAGCGCCCACGCCTTGTGCCCGTCCGGGTTCTTGAACGTCGACCCGCCGGTCTTCGACCGCAGCGGCTGCGACGCCTCGCGCGCCGCCGCGATCCGGTCCATCTCCGCCTGGATGTCCGCCGACACGCCCGGCATGCCCCGAAAGGTCGCGGCGATTACCACCGCCCCCTCGGGCAACGCCGAATGACGATAGGTATAGCCCAATTCACCGGTCGCCAGCGTCCGCCGCTCGCCCGAGCGCAGCACCACTTCCGCCTCGACCAGCACGTCGGCGGTTTCGCGGCCATAGGCGCCGCCGTTCATCCGCACGAACCCGCCGACCGTGCCGGGGATCGAGCGCAGGAACTCCAGCCCCGCGACGCCCGCATCGCGGGCGGTCGAGGACACGAGGATGCCGCTCGCCCCGCCGCCGCAGCGCAGCGTCACCGTGTCCAGCGCCGCGACGGTCGCGAACGGCTTGCCCAGCCGGATTGTCACGCCGGGCACGCCGCCGTCGCGCACGATCAGGTTCGACCCCAGCCCCAGCGCCATCACCGGCACCGCCGGGTCGAGCGCGCGCAGGAAGTCGCTCAGATCGTCGGCATCCGCCGGCTCGAACAGCCATTCCGCCGCCCCACCCGCCTTGAACCAGACGAGCGGCGCCAGCGGCGCGTGCGGCGTCAGGCGGCCACGGACCGGGGGCATCGCGCTCACCGCGCGGGTCGCCACAATTGCAGCCACGCGTTCCACGCCTGCCAGTTCGCCTCGACCGCGCGCCGCGACGCTTCCTGCGCCGCGACCAGCGCTGCGCCCGCGTCATACGCGTGCCGCCCGGCGTCCAGCGCGGTGCGCTGGGTTTCGAGCAACTGCTTCTGCCAGCCGATCGCGGCGTCGAACCAGTTGGTCATGCGCGTTCTCCGATCGCGGCGGCCAGTCCGGCGGCCCATTTGGTGATATCGCCCGCGCCCAGGCAGATCACCTGATCGCCGCTGCGCAGCTCGCCCGCCAGCGCGTCGGCCAGCGCCGGCGCATCGGCGATCACGCTCGCCTGCCGGTGTCCGCGATCCTGCAACCCCGCGACCAGCGCCTCCGCATCGACGCCCGGCACCGGCGCCTCGCCCGCGGCATAGACGGGCGTGACATAGACGAGGTCGGCGTCGTTGAACGCGCCGCGGAACTCCTCCATCAGATTGCCGAGCCGTGAGTAACGATGCGGCTGCACCACCGCGATGACGCGGCCCTGCGCACTCTCGCGCGCCGCCGCCAGCACCGCGCGGATCTCGACCGGATGGTGGCCGTAATCGTCGATGATCGTGGCGACGCCATTGCCCGTCGCCACCTCGCCGACCTTGGTGAAGCGCCGCTTGACCCCACTGAACCGCTCGAACCCGCGTGCGATCGTCGCATCGTCGATGCCCAGTTCCAGCGCGACGCCGATCGCGGCCAGCGCGTTCTGGACATTGTGCCGCCCCGGCATCGGCAGGTCGATTCCCTCGATCGACCGCACCGCGCCGTCGCGCGACCGGATCAGCGCCTCGAACCGGTTGCCGCCCGGATAGGGGGCGACGTTCACCCCGCGCACGTCCGCGGAGGCTGCGAAGCCATAGGTCACGATCCGCCGGTCGCGGACGCGCGGGATCAGCGCCTGCACCTCCGGATGATCGAGGCACAACAGCGCCGCGCCATAGAACGGCACGTTTTCGACGAACTCGACGTACGCGTCCTTGGCGCGCTCGAAGCTGCCGTAGTGATCCAGATGCTCGGGATCGATGTTGGTGACGACCGCGATCGTGCCGTCCAGCCGCAGGAAGCTGCCGTCGCTCTCGTCGGCCTCCACCACCATCCAGTCGCTCGCGCCCAGCCGCGCGTTCGAGCCGTAGCTGTTGATGATCCCGCCGTTGATGACGGTCGGATCGACCCCGCCCGCGTCCAGCAGCGCGGCGACCATCGAGGTCGTCGTCGTCTTGCCGTGCGTCCCCGCGACCGCGACCGTCGATTTCAGCCGCATCAGCTCGGCCAGCATCTCCGCCCGGCGGACGACCGGAATACGGTTGCGCAGCGCCGCCTCGACCTCCGGGTTGCCGCGCTTCACCGCGGTGGAGGTGACGACCACCGCCACGCCGTCGACGTTGGCGGCGTCATGCCCGATCGTCACCGCGATGCCGCGCGCGCGCAGCCCCTCGATCACATAGCCCTCGGCCACGTCGGAGCCCTGCACCCTGTAGCCCAGGTTGTGCATCACCTCGGCAATGCCCGACATGCCGATCCCGCCGATCCCGACGAAATGGATCGTCCCGATGTCGGTCGCGACGCCTTTCATGCGCCATACTCCATCATGCGAAGGCCTGCCTGGTCTGCGCCTTGCCGACCATTACCCGCGCCCGGGGGGCATCGAGGCTCTCGACCAGATCGGCCAGGTCGGTAACGGCGTGCGGCGCCCCGCACGACCGTGCGCGGGTGGCGGCATTGCCGAGGGCTTCGGGATCGAGTCCGAGTTTCTGCATCTGCTTGGCGAGTTCCGGCGGCGTGAAGGCCGATTGCGGGATGGTGCGCGCGCCGCCCGCGGCGGTGATCGCGCGCGCATTGGCGGTCTGGTGGTCGTCGGTCGCCGACGGCAGCGGCACCAGGATCGCGGGGCGCCCGGCGGCGGTCAGCTCGGCGATCGTCGAGGCGCCCGCGCGCGCGATCACGATATGCGACCAGCCGAGCTGCTCGGGCAGGTCGGGCAGGTACGTGGCGAGATCGGCGGCGATGTCGAGCTGCGCATATTTCTCGCGCACCGCGTCGATGTCCTCGATCCGCGCCTGATGCGTCACCTGCAGGCGGCGGCGGAACGCGACGGGCAACAAGGCGAGACCATCCGGCACCACCTGGCTCAGGATCGACGCGCCCTGGCTACCGCCGGTCACAAGTACGCGGAATATTCCGTCCTCTTCCGGCACCGGGAACGGTTTGGCGCGCAATGCCAGCACGCTTTCGCGCACCGGGTTGCCGACCAGATGCGCCTTGGCGCGGTGGCGCGGCTTCAGCCGCTCGGTCTCGGCATAGCTGGTCGCGATCGCATCCACCCGCCCCGCCACCAACCGGTTGACCCGCCCCAGCACCGCGTTCTGCTCGTGCACCGCGGTCGGGATGCCCGCCGCGAAGGCCGCGGAAAGTGCGGGAAACGCCGGATAACCGCCGAAACCGATCACCGCGGACGGCCGGAAGCTGCGATACAGTTCGCGCGCCATGCTGCGCCCCTGCACCATCAACCGCGCCGCCTTGGCCCAGCCGAGCGGCCCGCCCGCGAAGCGCCCGGCGGGAATGACATGCGTCTGGACGCCCTCGAACAGTCCCGGAAACCGCACGCCCCGCGCGTCGCTGACCAGCGCAACCCTGTGACCGCGCTTCATTAATTCGGCGGCGAGCGCCGCGGCCGGCACCATGTGCCCGCCCGTGCCGCCTGCGGCCAGCACATAATGGCGGGGGCGGAAATCGCGGACCTGCGTCATTCGGCGCTCCAGCGTTGCTGCGCGATATAGGGGCTGCGCAGCAGGAACGGATTGCGGCGCGTGAACGCCAGTAGCAACCCCATCCCCATCGACAGCGCGATCATCGACGATCCGCCATAGCTGATGAACGGCAGCGTCATGCCCTTCGACGGCGCCAGCCCGGTGTTCACCGCCATCGAGATCAGCGCCTGCGCACCGAACTGCACCGCCAACCCGGCGGCGGCGAGCAGCCGGAACGGGTCCTGTTCGTCCAGCAACTTCACGAACACCCGCACCACGATCGCCAGGAACGTCAGCGCGACGATCATGCACGCCAGCAACCCGAACTCCTCGCCGATCACCGAAAAGATATAGTCGGTATGCGCCTCGGGCAGCCCGAACTTGACCGTCCCAGCCCCCGGCCCGGTGCCGAACCAGCCGCCCGAGGTCAGCGTGTTGTGCGCGGCGTTGGTCTGGAAATGGTCGGCCGCACCCTCCCCCTCGACACCCGGAAACAGGAACGCGTCGATCCGCTTGCGCGCGGTGCTGTAGAAAAGGTACGCCGCCACCAGCGCGACCGGGATCATCGACAGGAAACCCAGGATCACGCGCGTCGGCGTGCCCGCGATGATGACCAGCGCCAGCCAGATCGTGCAAAAGATCACCGTCTGCCCGAAGTCGGGCTGCAGCATCAGCAGCACTGCGATCAACCCGGTCAGCGCGGCGGTGATCGCGGTCACCGGCAACTCCGCGTCGCGCGACTTGAACGACAGCAGCCATGCCACGGTCACGACGAAGAACGGCTTGAGGAACTCGGACGGCTGGAATTGCGCGAAGCCGAACCCGACCCAGCGCCGCGCGCCGTTCACGCTGACCCCGACGAACGGCACGAATACCATCAAGGCGACGCATACCGCCGCCCCGATCAGCGACATGCGCCGCGCCATCGTGAGCGGCAGCATCGACACGCCGAACAGCACCGGCAGCGACACCGCCACCCACATCGTCTGCCGCCAGAAATAATGCAGCGGCGCGAGATGCAGGTGCTCGCCCGAATAGCGCATCGCGCTGGCCGGCGACCCGGCCGCGACCGCGATCAGCCCGATCGCGATCAGGAACAGGGCGAGCAGCAGCAGCACGCGGTCGATGTCCCAGAACCAGGTGCCGAGCGGCGACGGATCGCCGCGACCGCCGCGGTTGCGCAGGCTGGTCGCGGCGCGCGCGCGCTCGTTCTTGGTCACGCTCATGCCAGGGCCTCCACCGCCGCGCGGAACGCCGCGCCGCGCGCCTCGAAGTCGCGGAACTGGTCGAACGAGGCCGCGGCGGGCGACAGCAGCACCACCTCGCCCCGCACCGCCTCCTGCGCGGCGAGCTTCACCGCGCGCTCCAGCGTCTCGACCTCGGCGACCGGCACCTGCCCGCGCAATACCTCGGCAAAGCGGGGCCCGCCCTCCCCGATCGTATAGGCGCGCACGACGTGGTCGAGATGCGCCACGCACGCGTTGAGATCGTCGCCCTTGACCTTCCCGCCCAGGATCCAGTGGATCCGCGGAAAGGCAGCGAGCGCCGGCGCGGCGCTTTCGGGATTGGTCGCCTTGCTGTCGTTGATCCATGCCACGCCGTTCAGCGTCGCGATGCGCTCCATGCGATGCGGCAGTCCGACGAACGTCTCCAGCGCGCGCTCGATAGTGGCGGCGTCGATGCCCAGCGCCTCGCAGACCGCGACCGCGGCCTTGGCGTTCTGTTCGTTGTGCGGCCCTTGCAGCGACGGCCAGCGCGCCGGGTCGCCGGGCAACGGCACGCCGTCGATGAAGCGGATGTTCAGGCCCTCCGGCGCGTCGTCCAGCACGCCATGCTCCGCCTCGGCCTCGTAATCGACGACCGCGAGATGCGCGCGCGACTGCATCGCGAACAACCGCGCCTTGCTGGCAGCGTACGCCCCGAACCCGTCGTAGCGGTCGAGATGGTCGGGCGTCACGTTCAGCAGCACCGCGACGTCGCAGTCGAGAGTCCGCGTCAGGTCGATCTGGTAGCTCGACAGTTCGAGCACATAGACCCCGCCCGCCGGCAACGGCTCCTGCGCGAGGATCGGCAGCCCGATGTTGCCGCCCATCTGCGCGGGCACGCCGGCGGTATCGAGGATGTGGTGGACCAGCGCGGTGGTCGTCGACTTGCCGTTGGTGCCGGTGATCCCGACGACCTTGTGCGCGGGCAGGTCGGCACGGGCCTGCGCGAACAGCTCGATGTCGCCGACGATGGGCACGTCCGCTGCGCGCGCTTTGGCGGCGAGCGGGTGCGTGTTGAGCGGAACACCGGGGGAAACGACGAGCGCGTCGACGGTGGCGAGGTCGAGCCCATCAAGGTCGGCAACCGTCAGGAGCCCTCTCCCCTCCGGGGATAGGGTCGGGTGAGGGGCAGGTGTCTCACCGAGATGGGTCTCTCCCGGGAGGGGAGAGGGAGTAATAAGCGCGTCGCGCTTCTCCGCGTCGCTGTCCCACGCCGTGACCCGCGCCCTGCCCGCGACAAGCGCACGCACCGTCGCGGCGCCCGAGCGTGCCAGCCCGAGCACCGCGAAATGCTTCCCCGCCCAGGCGCGCAGGGCGATCATCGCAGCTTCAACGTCGACAGTCCGGCCAACGCCAGCACCAGGCTGATGATCCAGAACCGGATCACCACCGTCGGCTCGCTCCAACCCAATTGCTCGAAATGATGGTGGATCGGCGCCATGCGGAAGATGCGCTTGCCGGTCCGCTTGTACCAGAACACCTGGATGATGACGGAGAGCGCCTCGACCACGAACAGCCCGCCGATGATTCCCAGCACGATCTCGTGATGCGCGACCACCGCGATCGTGCCCAGTGCGCCGCCCAGCGCCAGGCTGCCGGTATCGCCCATGAACACCGCCGCGGGCGGCGCATTATACCACAGGAACGCCAGCCCCCCGCCGATCACCGCACCGCAGAAGATCGCCAGCTCGCCCGCGCGCGGCACGTGCGGGATGCCGAGATAGTCGGCGAACTTCACGTTGCCCGCCAGATAGACGATCAGCATGAACGCGACGCTGGCGATGATGACCGGCATCGTCGCCAGCCCGTCCAGTCCGTCCGTCAGGTTCACCGCATTGCCGAACGCCACGATCGTGAACGCGGCGAAGACCGGATAGAAATAGCCGAGGTCGACGAAATAGCGGCTGGTGAACGGAAAATAGAGCCCGGAGCCGTTCTCCTGCATGACGATCCACGCCGCGACGCCCGCAATGCCGAACTCCAGCAGCAGACGGACGCGGCCCGACACCCCGGCGGTGCTCGCCTTGCGCACCTTGTCGTAGTCGTCGAGAAACCCGATCGCGCCGAACCCTAAAGTGACGAACAGGCACGCCCAGACGAACGGGTTGCTCAGGTCCATCCAGATCAGCACCGCCAGCACCAGGCTGGTGAGGATCATCAGCCCGCCCATCGTCGGGGTGCCGCGCTTGGCCAGGTGGGTCTGCGGCCCGTCGGCGCGGATCGGTTGCCCCTTGCCCTGTCGCACGCGCAGCCAGCCGATGAAGCGCGGTCCGATGATCAGGCCGATGAACAGCGCGGTCGCGACCGCCGCGCCCGCCCGAAACGTCTGATAGCGGATCAGGTTGAACCCGCCCGCGAAACCGAGTTGTTCGGCGATCCAGTACAGCAACTCAACTCATCCCGTTCGCAAGGCCGCTCACCAGCCGCGACAGGCCGACGCCGTTCGAACCCTTCACCAGCACCGCATCGCCGGGGCGGATCAGCGCACGCACGCGATCCAGCGCCTGGGCGGCAGCCGGCACATGGACGAAATCGACCCGCCCCTCAAGCGCCTCGGCCAGCGGCCGCATCGCCTCGCCGACCAGCACGGCCGTTTCGACGCGCGCCGCGATCACCGCATCGGCCAGACCGGCGTGGTATTCCGCCGATTGCTCGCCCAGCTCGCGCATTTCGCCCAGCACCGCCACGCGTCGCCCGGTCTCCTGGGCAAGCACCGCCAGCGTCGCGCGCATCGACGCGGGATTGGCGTTGTAGCTTTCGTCGATGACGATCGCCTTGCCGCCGCTGTCGCGGTCGCCCACGCCGACCTCGATCCGCGCCCCGCGTCCGGGCAGGCCGCCCATCTCGGCCAGCGCGAGGCCGGCGAGCGCCAGATCGGCGCCCACCGCATCCGCCACCGCCAGCACCGCCAGTGCGTTCGATACCCAGTGCCGTCCCGGCTGCGCGATCGTGAAGCTCAACGCCCGCCCGCCGACCTGCGCGTTGACGAAGCTGCCGCCGCCGCGCACCGTCATCGCGTCCGCGGCATTGACATCGGCCTCGCGGTTCAGTCCGAAAGTGACGATCCGCCCCGCATACGGCTTGGCCGCCGCGATCAACCGCTCGCGATGCGGGCTGTCATAGGGGACGATCGCGGTCCCGCCGTGCTCCAGCCCGCGAAAGATCTCGCCCTTGGCATCGGCGATCGCGCTTTCGTCGGGGAAGAATTCGGTATGGGCCGGCGCGATCGCGGTGATCAGCGCGACGTGCGGACGGACCAGCGTGGTCAGGTGCGCCAGTTCGCCGGGATGGTTCATGCCCATCTCCAGCACCGCGAAGTCGGTGTCGGCGGGCATCCGCGCGAGGCTGAGCGGCACGCCGGTGTGGTTGTTGTAGCTCTTGACCGAACGGTGCGCCTTGACGCCCGGCGCACGGTCGAGCGCGGCGAACAGCGCTTCCTTGGTCGAGGTCTTGCCGACCGAACCGGTCACCCCGATCACCTTGCCCGACACACGCGCGCGCGCCGCCCGCGCCAGATCCTCCAGCGCCGCGAACGTATCGCCGACCTGCACCGACGGACGCGGCGTCGCCTGGGACACGATCGCGCCGCTGCCGCCTTGCGCGAATGCCTGGTCGAGGAAGCGATGGCCGTCGGTATGCTCGCCGGTCAGCGCGACGAACAGGTCGCGCTCGCCGACCTCGCGCGAATCGAACGCGACGCCATCGACCGAAAAGTCGGCGGTGGCGGTGCCTCCCGTGGCGGCGGCGATCTCGGCGGCGGTCCAGAGCGTCATGTGCGCTCCATAGCAAAACCGTCATTCCCGCGAAGGCGCGAATTCAAAACCTTGGACGCTCGTGATTCTACCGGCGCGACCGACGCCAGGGGCAGCGCCATCACGCCGCCGCCTCGCGCGCCACCGCCACGTCGTCGAACGGCAGCACCAGCTCCCCGACGATCTGTCCCTGCTCGTGCCCCTTGCCCGCGATCAGCACGATGTCGCCGCGCCCCGCCTCGGCGACGGCGGCGCCGATCGCGGCGCGGCGGTCGCCGATCTCGCGCGCCCCCGGCGCCCCTTCGAGCAGCGCATGGCGGATCGTCGCCGGATCCTCGCCGCGCGGATTGTCGTCGGTGACGATCACGACGTCGGCGCTTGCCGCCGCGACCTGCCCCATCGGCACGCGCTTGCCCGCGTCGCGGTCGCCGCCCGCGCCCAGCACCAGGATCAACCGGCCCCCGCCCTCGCTACCCCCGTTCCCACTGCCCCCGGTTCCACTGCTCACGTGCGGGCGCAGCGCTGCGCAGGCGGCCTCGATCGCATCGGGGGTGTGCGCGTAATCGACATAGACGGGGGCGCCGCTCGCCGTGATCGCGGCGCGCTCCAGGCGTCCGCGCACCGGCTGCAACCGCGCGAGCCCCGCGATCGTCTGCGCGACGTCGCCGCCGGTCACGATCACCAGCCCGGCCGCGACCAACGCGTTCGCCGCCTGGTATCCGCCGATCAGCGGCAGGGTCACGCGGTGGTCGGCGCCCGCGGCGCGGATCGTCAGCCCCTGCCCCAGCAAGGTCGGCTCGCGCGCGACCAGCCGCAGGTCGTCGCCATGCTCGCCGACCGTGAACACGCGGTTGCCGCGCTCGCGCGCCAGATCGATCACGCGCTCCGAATTGGGATCGTCGACCCACACCACCGCGGTGCCGCTGTCGGCCAGCACCTGCGCGAACAGCCGCAGCTTGGCGGTGAAATACGCCGCCATGTCGCCGTGATAGTCGAGGTGATCGCGGCTGAGGTTGGTGAACGCCGCCGCGGCCACCGGCAATCCCTCGGTGCGGTACTGGCTCAGCCCATGGCTCGACGCCTCGAAGGCGACATGGGTGACCCCCTCGCGCGCCAGCCCCGCGACGTTCGACAGGAACGTCACCACGTCCGGCGTGGTCAACCCGGTCACGACCCGCTCGTCGGCGGTCGCGACGCCCAGCGTGCCGATCGACGCGGCGTGATGCCCCGCCATCCGCCACAGCTGCCGCGTCATTTCGACCGTGGAGGTCTTGCCGTTGGTGCCCGTCACCGCGACCGATGTCGCCGGGAACGGCGCGAAGAACCGCGCCGCCAGCCGCGCGAACGCCTCGCGCGGGTTGTGGTCGCGGATGTGCAGCGCGCCCGCGACCCGCGCCTCCGGCCGCGCGACGACCGCCACCGCGCCCGCCTCGATCGCGGCGGGGATGAAGTCCTCGCCGTTGACCCGCGCGCCCTCGAACGCGCCGAAGATCGTTCCGGGCGCCACCTTGCGGTGGTCGATCGCGAAGCCGGTGACCGGCTGATCGCCGCCTCCCTCCACCAGTTGCGACAGTTTCATGCCGCCATCCTCGATGCCGCCGGGATCATTGGCCGCCGCTCTTGGTCGCGCGGTCGGGATCCTCCCACAGGGTCGGCACGATATCCGACACGTCGATATCGCGATGGTCGTCGGGCACCACGCCCAGGATCGCCCCGACGCGCGAGATCGTGCGGCCCACCACCGGCGCGGCGTTCCAGGCGGCGGTCTTCCAGCCGAAGGTCTCCTTCGTCCCCAGCGGCGAGTCGAGCATCGCGACCACGACATAGCGCGGCGCGTCCATCGGGAACGCCGCGGCGAACGTCGCGACGTTGCGCGACCGGTCGTAGCCGCCTGCGACCGCCGCCTCGGCGGTGCCGGTCTTGCCGCCGACGCGGTATCCCGGCGCATCGCCCTTGCGACCGGTCCCGCGCAGCACGATCAGCCGCAGCATCTGCCGCATCCGCGCGCTCGTCGCCTCGCTGATCACGCGCCGTCCCGCGACCGCATGGCCCGGCTGCACCTTCATCAGGGTCGCCGGCCGCCACGTGCCGCCGTTGACCAGCGCGGCATAGGCGTTGGCGAGGTGCAGCGGCGTCACCGCGATGCCGTGGCCGTAGGCGGTGGTCATCGTCGTGGTCCGCGCCCAGAAGGTCGGCCACAGCGGCCGCCCCTTCTCGCGCACCTCGATGTCGGGACGGGTGTCGAAGCCGAGCTTGCGGAACATCGCCTGCATCCGCTGCGGCCCGACCTCGTCGGCGACGCGTGCAGTGGCGACGTTCGAGGAATAGATCAGCGTCTCGGCCATGTTGAGCCAGCGCTTCGGATCGCCGCGCTCGTCGTGGATCGTGAAGCGCCCGACCTGCAACGGATGCGTCGCGTCAAAGCGCCGCTCCATCGACGTCACGACGCCGTTGTCGATCGCTGCCGCCATCGTGATCGGCTTGAAGGTCGATCCCAGCTCGAACACGCTCTGCGTGGTGATGTTGCGCAGCTGCTCGCTGCCCGACATGCCGACGCGATTGGGGTTGAAGGTCGGCAGCGACACCATCGCGACCACTTCGCCGGTATGGACGTCCAGCACGATTCCGCCGCCGCCGCGCGCCGAGAAGGTCGTCATGGCGCGGCCCAGTTCGCTCTCCATCGCCGCCTGCACGCGCGTGTCGATCGACAGCTGCACTGGCTGCCCGATCGTAGCCGGATTGGTCAGCCGGTCGTCGAGCGCGCGCTCCATCCCGCTCATGCCGTGCCCGCCGCTGATGAAGCCCAGCACGTGCGACGCCATCGTCGATTGCGGATACAGCCGCTGCGTCTCGCGCTCGAACACGATGCCGGGCTCGCCGATCGCGTTCACCGCCTCGACCAGCGCGGGGCTCGCACGCCGGTTGAGATAGGTGAAGCTCACCGGCTTGGTGATCTGCGCATAGAACCACGCCTGGTCGCCGCGGTCGGGCATCAGGTCGGCCAGCTTCTGCGCGATCTGCGACGGATCGCCGAGCAGCTTCTTCGGATGGACGCCGATCGTCCAGGCGTCGATCGTCCGCGCCAGGGGCGCGCCGTTGCGGTCGACGATGTCGCCGCGCGGCACCGCCAGCGCCGTGGCCGGTCCGCGGTCGCCGCCTTCCAGGACGCCCAGCATCGCCAGCCGCCCGATCACGATCACCACACCCGCCGCGAAGAACAGCAGCAGGATCATCAGGCGCAGGTGTTGCGTCGCCAGCAATTGCTGGCGCTGGTCGCCCGAGCGGCCGGCGCGGAGCGGACGGGCGACCAAGGTCGTCACCGCAGGCGACTCCGCTCGGCGCGCGCACCGCTCAGCAGGTCGCCGAGCGTGTTCTCGCTCAGCAGCCCGCGGTCGAGCATCGCGACCTTGGCGGCCTTCACGGGCGCAGCGACCGCGCGCGCCGCGACCTTGGTGACGGTCACCGGCGCCGCGGCGGCGACCTGCACCGCGGCGACCTTCACGACCGTGGCGGGGGCGGCGGCGGGCGTGGCGGCGGCGGTCTGGACGGCGGGCGTGGCGACGACGGGCGCCGCGGGGACGATCAGCTGCGCGGTCTGCACCGCCACGTCGCGGCCCGGCACCGGCGCACCCGGCACCGGCGACAGCGCCGCCAGCGCGCGCTCGTCACGGACGAACTGCTGCGCGGTCGGCACGGTCAGCGCCAGCGTGCTGCCGTTCCATTGCTCCAGCTGCGCCAGGTTCGCGCGCACGTCGAATTCGGTCTCCAGCGCGCGGATGTCGCGCTCGGCGGCGACGATGCGGCGGTCGACCTGCTCCAGCTGCTTGCGCTCGGCCGCCACCTGCGAGGACACCAGATAGAAGCCGATCGCCACGACGGCGCAGCCGGTCAGCCACCCCAGCCCCTTCAACCTATATATCGCCGCCATCGTTACGCCTCCAAACGCCAAGGGGCCGCCCCGGTACGCCGGGCGGTACGAAGTGTGGCGGAGCGGGCGCGGGGGTTCGCGGCCAGCTCCGTGTCGCTCGCGCGGATCGCGCGGGCGGTGATCTCGAAGGTCGGGGCGCGCGTCGGCGCGCTGACCGGCATGTGGCGCGATCCGCCGGGCGCCGCGCCCGAGCGGTCGCGCAGGAAGCGCTTCACGATGCGATCCTCCAGCGAGTGAAAGGTCACGATCGCCAACCGCCCGCCCGGCTTCAGCACGCGCTCGGCCGCTTCCAGCCCACGCTCCAGCTCGTCCAGCTCGCCGTTGACGTGGATGCGCACCGCCTGGAACGCGCGGGTCGCCGGGTCCTTCTTGTCGTGGGGCCGGTGCCCCAACGCCTTGCGCACGACGGTTGCGAACTGCGCGGTCGTGGTCAGCGGGCGCGCCGCGACCACCGCGCGCGCGATCCGCCGCGACTTCGGCTCCTCGCCGTACTGGTAGAGGACGTCTGCGATCGCTTCCTCATCGGCTTCGTTCAGGAAGTCCGCCGCCGACATGCCGTCCTGGCTCATCCGCATGTCGAGCGGCCCGTCCGCCTGGAACGAAAAGCCGCGTGCCGCCTGGTCGAGCTGCATCGACGACACGCCGATGTCCATCGTCACCCCGTCGACCGGCACCGCGTCCAGCGCCTGCAACTCGACCGCCATCGTCGAGAAGGTGGCGGGGACGAGCGTCAGCGCCGCCTCTCCTTCCAGCGCGCGTCCGTTCGCGATCGCATCCGGATCGCGGTCGAACGCGATCACCGTCGCGCCGGTCGCCAGAATCGCGCGAGTATAGCCGCCCGCACCGAAGGTCGCATCGACATGGCGCTCGCCGGGGGCGGGGGCGAGCGCGTCGATGACCTCGGTCAGCAGGACCGGAATGTGCGGGGCGTCGAGGCTGCTCATGACAGGGCGATCCCCTTGTCCTCGCAGGTGAACTCCACATACTCCTTCAGGAACGGATCGATGCCCGGCGTCTCGACCAGGACGTGCGGCGCCCAGATCGTGATCCAGTTGAACGCCCCCAGGAACACCGCCGCGCCCTGGATCCGGGCATAGCGGCGCTCGAAGGTGGGCATGATAAAGCGGCCCGACCCGTCGAACGGCAGCGGCTCGGCGCCGCCGGCACGGTCGAGGATGTTGTAGTCGGTGCGCCCGCTGGTCGCGAACTGCGCGGCGTCCAGCGCCTCCAGCTTCGCCTTCCAGAACGGCACGAAGCCGGGATCGTAGGCGATCAGGCAGCGATGCTCGGGATGCGGCGCGATGATGACGGTGCCGCCGTCCTTGCCGTCCTCGCGCGGGGCGTTCTTCGCCAGCGTGGCGCGCAGGGTGTTCGGAATCGCGACGCGGCCCTTGTCGTCGACAAGACCAAGCCCCTTTCCCTGATAATCCACCCTGTCGACCACGCCCACCTCGCACCCGGAGCGCACGACCACCCTGTCCGACGCGCGGGCATCCCCGCACGCCGGCGTTGCTGCCAGCAAACAACAGTGGTCCTGCCCCCAATGTCGTTGAGCTTACGTATCAGGGTTAAACAGGGATGAGAAGGGATTTTCGGGGAAATCCGGGGATCAGCCCGGCGCATCCCTGAAAATGGCGGAAATGCGCGGCGGCGCGTGCGGTCGAGCGCCACGACCCACGCCCATGGCGGGTGGAATCACGTGCCCGCACCCCGGAATTTCCACGATCGGGCGCCGCTTCCCCGATTCTCCCCGATCGAAGCGGAGGCGCCGCAGGTGACCGCCATCGCTTTCGGGCTCCGGCCTCAACCATTCCGCAGAAGCGGCAATCCAGAGGTTATAGCGAGAAACCCAGCTACCCCGTTCGTGCTGAGCCTGTCGAAGCACGTGCCCCAAGCGGATCGTCTGGTACGCACACTTCGGCAAGCTCAGTGCGAACGGTTGAGGAATCACACTAAAAGCCTTGGCATTTCAGTGATTGCGCGAACCGGCGCGGCATGCGGTCTCGGGTGACCGGTCGCGACAGACCGGCCGTTATCTCCAGCCAAAGCACCTACAGCGCACCGCCGCTCGCGGCGGGATCGGGGGCCGGCTGTTGCTGCGCCGGCGGCGAAGGCGCGGCCTGCGGCGTCGGGGCAGCGCCCGGCGTCACGCCCATTTCGGCCAGCGGCTCGTTGGTCGGCGCCGCGCCGGGGGCGGAGGCGGGCGCGCTCATGTTGGCGACCAGTTCGGGTTGCGCCGCACCGGCGACGTTCACCGCCTGCTGCTTGTTGACCGACGAGAAGATCGCGCTCGCCAGCCCGATCAGCAGCACGACCGCCGCCAGCCCGATCATGCCGACGCGCACGCGCTGCCGCATCTGTTCCGCCTGCTGCCGTGCGACAGCGGCCTTGTCTTGGGGAGGCGCCTTCATCGGTCGCGCATTTCTAACCGATGGTCGCGCTGCTGTCGATCAATTCGTTAACGCGGCCCCGCGCACCAGCCCCTTCGCCGCCAGCCACGCGGGATCGTAGAGGGTGGAGAGATAGCGGAAACCGGTGTCGCACAGGATGGTCGCGATCCGCTTGCCCGGTCCCAGATGCCGCGCCAGCCGCACCGCGCCCGCGACGTTGATCCCCGACGACAGCCCCAGGCACAGCCCTTCCTCGCGCAGCAGCCGGTCGGTCCAGTCGAGTCCTTCCTGGTCGGCGATGCGGAACTGCGTGTCGACCGGCGCGCCCTCCAGGTTGGCGGTGATCCGCCCCTGCCCGATCCCCTCGGCGACCGACGAACCCTCCGCGCGCAACTCGCCGCACGCATAATATTCGTACAGCGCGGCGCCATGCGGGTCGCTCAGCGCGATGCACACATCCGGATCGTGCGCCTTCAGCCCCAGCCCGACGCCCGCGAACGTGCCGCCGGTGCCGACCGCGCAGGTGAAGCCGTCGATCCGCCCGTCCATCTGCGACCAGATCTCCTCGGCGGTGCCGGCGATGTGCGCGCGGCGATTGGCGATATTGTCGAACTGGTTGGCCCAGATCGCGCCCGGCGTCTCCTCGGCGATCCGCCGCGACGTGTGCACGAAATGGCACGGCGACGAATAGGGTGCGGCCGGCACCGTCACCAGTTCGGCGCCCAGCGCGCGCAGCGTGTCCATCTTCTCCTTGGACTGGGTATCGGGCATCACGATGATCGTGCGATAGCCCTTGGCGTTGGCGACCAGCGCCAGCCCGATACCGGTATTACCCGCCGTCCCTTCGACGATCGTGCCGCCGGGTTGCAGCACTCCGCGCTCCTCGGCGTCGTTGACGATATACAGCGCGGCGCGATCCTTCACGCTCGCCCCCGGATTGGCGAACTCGCACTTGCCGAAGATGTCGCACCCGGTCGCCTCGCTCGGCCCCTTGAGCCGGACGAGCGGGGTGTTGCCGATCAGGGACAGCGTGTCGGTGGTGGTAAGCATGGCGCGTAGATGCGGGCGGCGGCTGCGAACCGCAAGCGAATGAAACTTGTCCGCGCCCTCGCCCCCCTTGCCCGACTCGCCAACGCGCTGCACTTCTGCCATGTTCCTGAATTGTTCGCCGCCATCCGAGTCGCCGATGCACGACCTGCCGCCCCGTCCGCTGCGCTGGCTGTTCCTCGACCTGAACAGCTATTTCGCCAGCGTCGAGCAACAGGTGCAGCCCGCCTTGCGCGGTCGCCCGGTCATCGTCGCACCGGTCGGCTCCGACACCACCGTGGCGATCGCCGCCTCGGTCGAGGCGAAGCGCTTCGGCATCTCGACCGGCACGCCGGTGTGGGAAGCGAAGCAGCGCTGCCGCGAACTGATCGTCACGCCGGCGCGCCACGAACGCTATGTCGAGTTCCACCACGCGATCGTCGCCGAGATCGAGCGACATATTCCGGTCACCAAGGTGTGCTCGATCGACGAGGTCGCCTGTCGCCTGCTCGACAACGAGAACCGCCGCGACCAGGCCGAGGCGCTGGCGCGGCGGATCAAGGCCGGGATCCGCGAGCGGGTCGGCGCCTGCCTCACCTCCTCGGTCGGCATCGCCCCCAACCGCCTGCTTGCCAAGCTCGCCTCCGACCTGCGCAAGCCCGACGGGCTGGTGGTGTTCGAGGCCGCCGACCTGCCGCACGCGCTCTACGACCTTTCGCTGCGCGACATCAGCGGCATCGGCGCGAAGATGGCCGGGCGGCTGGCGCGGGATGGCATCAACGACATCGCGCAACTGCTGGAACGCCGCCCGCGCGACGCCGGCCATGCCTGGGGCGGGACGAACGGCGACCGGCTCTGGTACCTGCTGCACGGCGTCGATCTCGCCGACAAGCCGACGCAGAGCCGCACGATCGGGCACAGCCACGTCCTGTCGCCGGGCAAGCGCGGCTATGCCGCGGCACGGCTCACCGCCCGGCGCCTGGCGCTCAAGGCCGCCAGCCGCCTGCGCCGAAAGGACTATCGCGCGCGGCTGCTGGTGCTCCATGCGCGGTTCGAGGACGACAAGAGCGTCTGGCGCACCTCCGCCAGGCTTCCAGCGACGCAGGACAGTTTCGCGATGCTGTCGATCCTCGACACGTTGCTGCCCCGGCTGCGTGCGCAGGAAAGCGTGCATCGCAGCGGATGCCGGATGATCGGGGTCACCCTCGCCGAGATCGAGCCGGTCACCGCAGAGCAACATTCCCTGTTCGCGCATCTGCCCGCCGACGACCCGCTGGCGCGCGAGACGCGGGGGCTGGCGCTCAGCCGCGCGATGGACCGGATCAACGAACGATTCGGGCGACATGCCGTGTCGGTCGGCGCGATGCACGGCGGCCGGCTCGACCGTGTGGGTACGAAGATTGCGTTCGGCCGCATCCCGGACCTGCACGAATTTCACGAGTGATCCTGTTTTTGACGCAGCGCAACAATGCATCCCTTGACGGAGTAAAGCGCATCGGCGAAGCCGCGTGCACTATGCAGAAGCTCCTCCCCCTCTCGGTGGCCGCCGCCCTGCTGGCGCTGTCGGCCTGCAACTCCGAACCGTCCTCGCCGCAGGTGCTGGACAGCAACCCCGATCCGATGGCCTCGACGCTCGCCAACGCCGCGCCCGTCGAGCTGCCGCCGGCGATCAAGGCCGACAAGACCATGCGCTGCAAGGATCAGAGCCTGGCCTATGTCACCTTCTTCGACGGCGACAAGCAGGCGGTCGTCCGCACCGAAAAGGGCGGCACTCCCACCACGTTGAAGGCCGAAAAGGCGGGCGACCCGCTGGTGGCCGAGGGTGGCTGGAAGATGACCGGCACCACCAGCGAGATCAAGCTGACCCGTCCGGGCAAGCCGGAACTGGTCTGCCACTCCTGATCCGTACACGGGCGGCGTGCGACCACGCCGCCCGCCCTGGTTCAATCCCGCCCCGGCCTTTTCCGCGTCGCGATCCGCCGCTCGCAACCTACATCATCTTCCTTGCCCCGTCCCTTCCCGCAGCCTAGCCTTGCGCGCATGACCACGGTGGCGATCTACAGCGTGAAGGGGGGCGTCGGGAAGACGACGCTGGCGGTCAACCTCGCCTGGTGCGCCGCCACGCTCTGCGCCCGCCGCACGCTGCTGTGGGACCTCGATCCGCAAGGCTCCGCCACCTGGCTGCTCGGCGACGGGCGCGCACACGATCGTGCCGGCGCCTTGTTCGCGCGCGACGTGAACGCCGCCAAGCTGATCGCGCCGACCGCCTTCGACCGGCTCGACCTGCTTCCCGCCGACGCGTCGCTGCGCGACCTCAACCACCAGCTGCGCGCGCTCGACAAGAAGCGTCGGCTGCGCAAGCTGGTCGCCGGTCTCGGCGACTATGACAATGTCGTGCTCGATTGCCCGCCCGGGCTGACGGAGACCGCCGATCAGGTGATCCGCGCCGCCGATCTCCTGGTCGTGCCCGTGATCCCCTCCGCCTTCGCGCAACAGGCGTTCGCGACGCTCGATCGCGAGTTCGGCGGGCAGGTGCCGATGCTGCCCGTCCACATGATGGTCGACCGGCGCCGTGCGCTTCATGCCGAGGCGATCGCGCGCGATCCCGACTGGCCGGTGATCCCGATGGCCAGCGCGGTCGAAAATGCCACCGCGCAGCGCGTGCCGGTCGGCGTCGCCGCGCCGCGCAGCCCCGCCGCCACCGCCTTTGCGCAGCTGTGGCGCACGATCGAGCAGCGCCGCGGTTGACGCAAGTGGGTACGCTGGACCCCGGGCTCCTGCTGGGCGCCTATTCGGTCGGCGTCTTCCCGATGGCCGACAGCCGCGACGCGGGCAGCATCTATTGGGTCGAGCCGCGCCGTCGCGCGATCCTGCCGCTGGACGGCTTCCATCTGTCGCGCTCGCTGCGCCGCGTCATCGCCGCCGATCGCTTCCGCGTCACCGTCGACCAGGCGTTCGCACGCATCATCGCGCTCTGCGCCGAAGCGGCCGACGACCGCCCCGATACCTGGATCAACGCCGCCATCGAGGAGGCGTTCGTCCGGCTCCATGCGCTCGGCCACGCGCATTCGGTCGAATGCTGGGACGGCGACCGGCTGGTCGGCGGGCTCTACGGCCTGGCGCTCGGCCGCGCCTTCTTCGGCGAAAGCATGGTCAGCCGCGCGCCCAATGCTTCGAAGGTGGCGATCGCCTCGCTGGTCGCACGGCTGGCAGCCGGCGGCTTCTCGTTGCTCGATTGCCAGTTCATGACCACCCACCTCGCCTCGCTCGGCGCGCAGGAAATCGATCGCGCCGACTATATGGCGTTGCTGGGCGCCGCGCTTTCCTCGACCGGCTCGTCGGCGGCGGGTTCGTCGGGCGCGGCGGTCGGGCGCGGCGTCGGGGCGGGCGACTTCTTCGCGCTCGACGCCGCGGCGGGCGCGGACGGCGCCGTACCGGGGAAGGTCGTCGTGCAGCTCTTGGGCCATACGTCGTAAACCGGGTGGAGCACGACGTTGAGTGCCGGGCGCTCCTTGTAGAGCCAGCCCGAAAACGCGCGCCGCCAATGTCCGTCCGCGCCGCGCACGTCCATCTGCACGAACGCGCCGGTCAGTTGCTCGGGCTCCCAGGGCGCGGTCTTCTCGCAGGCACGCAGCCGCACGATCACGTCGCCGATCCGCCCCGCCTGTCCGGGCTTCAGCGCCAGGTCGCGGCTGACGCCGTTGCGCTTGTTGAGCAATCCCAGCACCGCGACGCGCTGCGCCATCGGGGTGGTACCGGCGTCGACCGGGGCGTCCTGCGCATCGGCCTGGACCTCGTCGGCGGCCGGGGTGGACGGGCCTGCGGGCAGGCTGTCCGGGACCGGCGCGCTCACCACCGGCGCGTCGGCGGCGGGCGCGCGGTCGCCCGAGCGCAGGCCCAGCCCCGCCCAGGTCACTCCCGCCACCACTATCGCCGCCAGCCCGCCGATCGCGAGCGGTCGCTTCACGCGTCGGGGCTCCACGCCTCGTAATCGCCGGTCGCGGCGGCGCGGTGGCCGCCCTTCTCCAGCGCGCCTTGCGGGCGATAGGCGTATGCCGTGCCGGTCATGTTCGGCACGGCGGGCTTTTCCCACTGGCGCGGCGGCGGCAGCACCTCGGTCGGCACGCCGTCCACCTGCCGGTGCAGCCAGCTGAACCACTCCGGCGGGACGCGGCTGACATCGTTGGCGCCGGCGAAGATCACCCAGCGGCGCGGTTCGCCCGCGGTGTCGCGGCCACCCTCCCAATAGGTGTTGCCGAGCGAATCCTCGCCCACCTGGCGCTTGCCGCGCAGGCCGTAAAGGACGGTGCCCCAGCTTGCGCCGTTCCACCAGGTGAAGGGGTTG
Source organism: Sphingomonas sp. BE138 (assembly GCF_031456125.1). Taxonomy (NCBI): domain Bacteria; kingdom Pseudomonadati; phylum Pseudomonadota; class Alphaproteobacteria; order Sphingomonadales; family Sphingomonadaceae; genus Sphingomonas; species Sphingomonas sp. BE138. Next base: position 117,717 of record NZ_JAVDUC010000006.1, on the reverse strand, counting down.
AGATTGATGCCCATCGTGGCGCCTCGCTTACCCGCGTGCGCCCGCGCGTTCAACACCCCGTTGCACCGCGGCGCGCCGGCCGGGTCACTCGGGCGCGGCGACCCCCACCGCCAGCGGGCCCTTGCGCCCCTGCACCACGCGCGCGCGCAGCCGCTGGTCGGGCTCGACATCGGCGATCCCGGCCCGGCGCAGCGTCTCCATATGCACGAAGATGTCGCCGGGCCGCGCCAGCGCCACCAGGAAGCCGTAACCCTTGACGCGGTTGAACCATTTGACGCTGACGTCCTCCCACGCCACCTGCGCCGCACCGTCGTCGGGCACCGCATCGGGCGACAGCCGCTCGCGGTCGCGGTCGCGCACGACGTCGGTCGCCGCGGTCAGGTCCAGATTCGCGATCTCCACGGTCTGCCACCCGCGCGCGCCGTGCACCGCGCGCCCCTCCACCCGCGTCCCTTCTGGCAGGGTGCGGCGTCCGAACGCCTGCAGGACGCTGAAATGCAGCAGCACGTCGCCCATGTCCGGGTCGTCGGACACGACGAAGCCGAACCCGCGCGTCGCGTCGAACCACTTCAGGACGCCGGTCAGCGCCACCGTCGGCGCGTCGCCGTCGATCGCGCCTTCGCGGGTGGTCCCGCCATCGGTCGGTGCGGCCGCAGCGTCGTGCACGTCGCTTCCTGTCCCCTGCCCTTCAGCTTCGGTTAACATGGGTGCACTGCACCATGTCCGAAAGCAACCCCGCGATCGCGCGATGGGTCGATCAGTCGGGCGCCGGCACCTCGCCCGGCGCGCTGTTCACCACCCGTCGCGCGGTCGCCATGTCGTGCCCGGCGCGCAGCAACGCCGCCAGGTGCCGCTCGCGCTCCTTCGGATCGGGGCGCGCGACGGCGAACGGCCCGATCCGCTTGCGCCGCGCCAGCCGCAGCGCGCTGTCCAGCGCCGCCGCCCGCGCTTCGTCGACCACCGGCGCGCGATCGTCCTCGTCCAGCCCGGCGGCGCGCAGCGTCTCGGCCACCCGCCGCGCGCCATAGCCGCGCCTGGCCAGCGCCGCGCCCTTCTGCTCGGCGAAGCTGCGGTCGTCGACATAGCCGGCCTCCGCCATCCGCTGCGCCACGGCATGCGGATCGGCGGGCGCGCCGTCCCATCCGCGCTCGCGGATCTTGCGCGCGAGATACTGCGCCAGCTTGCCGCGCGAGGTCGCGAACCGCTCGACATAGCGCAGCGCCAGCCGCTCCAGCGCGGCGGCGTCGAGCGGGGGCGGCGGTCGGCGCGCCGATCGAGGTTGGGATGGTGGTCCGGGCACGCCTTGATTGTGCCACACTGACCGTGGATTCTGCGCACCAAAATTTAACACATGCCGGCAAACCGCCATTTTTGCCGATCAACCATTGCGCCCGCGTTACAGGTGCGACAGGAACACAAAATGACGACCGACCTCGCCCCGATGACCGCCCCAGTGCCGGCTGCGCCGCCGGTTGCGCCGACGGCCACCCCGACGGACGACCGGCTGCCGCGCCGCTTCTCCGACTTTCAGACGCTGGGCGAGGCACTCGACTATGCCGCGCAGGGGCAGCGCGGACTGAACTTCCACGACGCGCGCGGCACGCTGGTGCGCGGCTATCGGTTCGCGCAGATGCGCGCCGACGCGCACGCCGCCGCGCTGCGGCTGATCGACGCCGGGATCGTGCCGGGTGACCGCGTCGCGCTGGTGGCGGAGACGAGCGCCGAATTCGGTGCGCTGTTCTTCGGCGCGGTGCTCGCCGGCGCGTGGCCGGTGCCGCTGCCGCTGCCGACCTCGTTCGGCGGGCGCGAATCGTATATCGACCAGCTGCGCGTCCAGCTGGCGAGCTGCGATCCCAAGCTGTTGATCTACCCGGCGGAGCTGGCGCAGATGGCCGGCGCCGCGGCGGAGGCGGCGGGCGTCGTCGGGATCGACTGGGCCGAGTTCGCGACACGCCCCGCACCCGAGGCGGTCCTGCCGTCGGCCACCGCCGACGACATCTGCTACCTGCAATATTCCAGCGGTTCGACGCGCTTTCCGCACGGCGTCGCGATCACGCACCGCGCGCTGCTCAGCAATCTGGCCGCGCACGCGCACGGCGTGCAGATCGTGGAGACCGATCGCTGCGTCTCGTGGCTGCCGTGGTACCACGACATGGGGCTGGTCGGCTGCTTCCTGTCGCCGGTCGCCAACCAGGTGTCGACCGATTACCTGAAGACCGAGGATTTCGCACGCCGCCCGCTGTCCTGGCTCGACCTCATCAGCCGCAACGCCGGCACCTCGCTCAGCTATTCGCCGACCTTCGGCTACGACATCTGCGCGCGCCGCATCTCGTCGCAGACCAAGGCGTCGGACCGCTTCGACCTGTCGCGCTGGCGCGTGGCGGGCAACGGCGCCGACATGATCCGCCCCGACGTCATGCAGGCGTTCGTCGACGCCTTCGCCGACGCCGGCTTCCAGGCGACCGCCTTTCTCCCCTCCTACGGCCTCGCCGAGGCGACGCTCGCCGTCTCGCTGATGCCCCCGGGCGAGGGCATCCGCGTCGAACTGGTCGAGGAGACCGAATTGTCGGGCGCGCAGCACGGCGAGGACCGGCCGCAGCGCTACCGCGCGATCGTGAACTGCGGCAAGGCGGTGCGCGACATGGAGATCCAGGTTCGCGAGGAGGACGGCACCCCGCTGCCCGACGGCGCCATCGGCAAGGTGTGGTGCCGCGGCCCCAGCGTCATGGTCGGCTATTTCCGCGACCAGGCCTCGACCGAGGCGTGCCTGGTGGACGGCTGGCTCGACACCGGCGACATGGGATATATGTCGGACGGCTACATCTTCATCGTCGGCCGCGCCAAGGACATGATCATCATCAACGGCCGCAATCACTGGCCGCAGGATATCGAATGGGCGGTCGAGCAGCTGCCCGGGTTCAAGGCCGGCGACATCGCCGCCTTCGCGATCACCACGCCCGGCGGCGAGGAAACGCCCGCGGTGCTGGTGCAATGCCGCAGCTCCGACGAGGACGAGCGCGTCCGCCTGCGCGACGAGATCCGCGACCGGGTCCGCTCGGTCACCGGCATGAACTGCGTCGTCGAACTGATCCCGCCGCGCACGCTGCCGCGCACCAGCTCGGGCAAGCTCAGCCGCGCCAAGGCGCGCAACCTGTATTTGGCCGGCGAGATCAAGCCCTACGATCTCGCCGCCTGACCGGCGCGCGCGGCGGCATCGTCCGCGACATTCCTGCCTGCCCCCGACTGCCCCTTCCCCGCCGAGGCAAGCGCACGGGTTGATGTAACGACGGCGACGCACCGTGGACGGCAAACCCTTGCCGTCCACGCGGCGAACGCTTGCCGCGAAACGCTTCGTCAACCAGCGTGCGGTATGTCCGGGGGGTGACCGCCCCGCTCCCCTCGCCGCCGTACCGCCCGCCGTTCCGCGCCCTGCTGGGCCTGCGCGACGGCGACGACCCCGAATTGTGGAGCCGCATCCGCGCCGCACAGCTGCGCGCGGGGCAGGAACGCGCTTTGCTGCTGCTGGCCGCACATCTCACCGGGGTGGCGCTGGTCGTCATGATGCTCGATCCGCTCGTGCCGGTGGCCTGGCTGGTGCCCTGGACCGTCGCGACCACGCTGGCGGCGATCGTCACGACGGTGCGGCGGCAGCGCGCCCCGCGTCAGAACCGCAGCTATGCCGATCTGCCGGCGATGCGCGCGCCGCTGGTCGAGGGGCTGGTGCTGGGGCTGCTGTGGGGGGCGGTGCCGCTGATGTTCGGGCCGTTCGTCAACGTCGCGACCGCGCTGGCGCTGCATATCGTCATCGCGGTGCTCGTCGCCGCCGCCGCGCTGGCGATGGTGTCGCTGCTCGCCGGCGCGCTCGCCTTCGTCGCGCTCACCGCGCTGTCCGCCGCGATCGCGCTGCTGCTCGCCGACAGCCCGGTTGCCGCCGCGGCCGACCTCCTCTTCGCCACCCTGCTCGGCATCGCCACCTTCGACCGTGCGCGCGCGCTGGCGCTGCTCCACGCCGCACGCGTGGCGCTGACCGAGCGTGACGGGACGATCGGGCTGCTCTTGCGCGACTTCGACGAATCCGCCGCCGACTGGCTGTGGCAGACCGATGCCGCACGCCGCATCGTCGAGCCCAGCGCGCGCTTCGCCGCGGCATGCGGTCGTGACGCGGCGCAGATCGCCGGTCGTCCGCTGCTCGAGGTGCTGGCCGGCCCCGGCTGGGATACCGGCCGGGTCGCGCCGGTGCTGCGCGAGCTGGCCACCCGGCTCCAGAATCGCGAAAGCATCCGCGACCTCGATCTGCCGATCGTCGTCGACGGGCAGCAGCGCTGGTGGCGGATCGCCGCCTCGCCGCGCCGCGACGCCGACGGACATTTCGGCGGGTTCCGCGGAGTCGCGTCCGACATTACCGAGCAGCGCGCCTCCGCCGACAAGATCGCGCGCATGGCCCGCTTCGACATGCTCACCGACCTGCCGAACCGCCTGTACGTCAACGAGGCGTTGACCGCTGCGCTGGCGCGCGCGGAGCAGCAACGCTCGCGCTGCGCCTTCATGATGATCGACCTCGATCGCTTCAAGGCGGTCAACGACACGCTGGGCCATCCGATCGGCGACCGCCTGCTCGGCCGCGTGTCGGAGCGGCTGGCGACCCTGGTCGGCGAGGGCGAGACCGTCGGGCGGCTCGGCGGCGACGAATTCGCGGTGGTGGTGCCCGATGCCGGCGACCCGCTGCGCGTCGAGCAGCTCGCGCATACGATCATCGACACCCTGTCGCGCCCCTATGAGGTCGATCAGCACACGCTCTACATCGGCGCGTCGGTTGGCGTCGCGACCAGCCCGCGCGACGGGCGCAGTGCCGAGACGCTGATCCGCTCTGCCGATCTCGCGCTCTACCGGTCGAAGGACCAGGGCGGCGGCGTCTTCCACGCCTATGAGCCGCAGCTCCACGCCGAGGCCGAGGAGCGCCGCGTGCTCGAACTGGCGCTGCGCAAGGCGTTGGAGAACGACGAGCTGTACCTCGATTACCAGCCGGTCGTCGACGCGCGCACCGGGACGCTGCGCGCGTTCGAGGCGCTGCTGCGCTGGCGCCACCCCGCCTTCGGGCAGATCCCGCCGTCCAAGTTCGTCCCCATCGCCGAGGAAGCGCGGCTGATCGCGCCGATCGGCGAATGGGTGGTCCGGACCGCCTGTGCTGAGGCCGCCGGCTGGCCCGATCCGATCCGCGTCGCGGTCAACGTCTCGCCCGAACAGCTCCACAATCCGCAGTTCGTCGCGATCGTCGCCGACGCGCTGACCACCAGCGGGCTGGCCGCGCGGCGGCTGGAGCTGGAGGTGACCGAAAGCGTGTTCCTGCGCGAGGGCACCGGCGCGACGCGGGTGCTGCGCGACATCCTCGACCTGGGCGTCGGGCTCAGCCTCGACGATTTCGGCACGGGCTATTCGTCGCTGGGCTATCTCAGCTCGACGCGCTTCTCCTCGATCAAGATCGACCGCAGCTTCGTGCAGACCGCCGCGACCGGGCGTGCGGAGGCGATCGCGATCATCCGTGCGGTCGTGGCGATGGCCGACAGCCTTGACATGACCACCACGGCCGAGGGGGTGGAGACCGAGGCGGAACTGCGCATGGTGCAGGAACTCGGCTGCCGCAGCATCCAGGGCTATTATTTCGGACGCCCGCTGCCCGTCGCCGACGCGCGCGCACTCGCCGGACGCTCGCTGCACACCCGCGCCGCATGATCGCGCCCTCGGGCGATGATGGAGGGACTTGACGCGCGCGGCCGATCCGGTAACAGCGGCGCCCGCACAGGAGTGTAGCTCAGTTGGTAGAGCATCGGTCTCCAAAACCGAGGGCCCACGGTTCGAGTCCGTGCACTCCTGCCACTTTCTCGACATTTCCGTCCGCGTTGCCGGCGTCACGGCGTGCGTTGCTATCGGCCTGAGCGGCCCCGGTCGGTCGATGGACCGCGCGCCGCAGCGTGAGCAGCATTAATTTGTAAGGAACGGAGCCAAGCCGCGCCTTGCGTGTTGTGCGTCGCAGCGCCATAGCGCGATCTGGGTTAAGTAACCTCAAGGGAGTTCCTCATATGCGTTCGATCCTCGCCGGCGCCGCTGCGCTCAGCCTCATCGCCACCCCGGCGCTCGCCGCCACCGGCAACCCGGCCTCGAGCCTGTCGGTCGCGCAGTCGCGCGCCGCGACCCCGTCGGCCAAGAAGAGCGAGCTGGCCGGTGCCGGCATCTTCGCCGCGATCATCGCCGCCGGCATCGCCGCGATCGGCGTCGTGGCGATCGTGAACGACAACGACGACGATTCGGACAGCAACTGATCCGGTCCGCGCGGCGCTCCGGCGCTGCGCGGTTCGTTGCACCGAAGGGGGTCGGACGCGGCGCGTTCGACCCCTTTTGCGTTCCCCGGGGTGGTATATTCGCCCGCCTTTGGGCACCGCTTGCGTTTTGGCGGGCACGATCCTATGTCCGCTGGCATATCCGACAGCGCGGACGGCTTGCCAACCGCTTCCCGGTTCTTCTCCGGGCAGCGGTAGCGGGCCCATGCCGGGACTTTTCTTTCAGGCTCAACCAGGGCCAGGGCTCAACGAGGGCGCAGATCCGTGGCGAAGACGACCCCGACCGAATTCATCCGGCAGGTCCGCACCGAAACCGCAAAGGTCGTCTGGCCGACCGGGCGCGAAACGGTGATGACCGGGGTGATGGTCGTCATCATGACCACCGTGCTGGCGCTGTTCTTCCTCTCGGTCGATTCGATCTTCAACGCCGTGGTCAAGGCGTTGCTGAGCCTGGCGCAGTAAGGACGGAATTACAGACGATGGCGCGCTGGTACATCATCCACGCCTACTCGGGCTTCGAGGGCAAGGTCCGCGATTCGATCATGAGCGAGGCGACCCGCATGGGCCTCGAGCAGCTGGTCGAGCAGATCGAGGTGCCGACCGAGACGGTGACCGAGGCGCGCCGGGGCAAGAAGATCGCGGTCGAGCGCAAGTTCATGCCCGGCTACGTCCTCGCCAAGCTGGCGATGAACGACGACGTCTACCACCTCGTCAAGAACACGCCCAAGGTGACGGGTTTCCTGGGTTCGTCGGGCAAGCCGCAGCCGATCTCGGATGCCGAGGCGGCGCGGATGTTGAATTCCAAGGAAGAAGCCGCCGCCGCGCCGAAGACCAAGGTCAAGGTCGATTACGAGATCGGCGATGCGGTCAAGGTGCTCGAAGGGCCGTTCGCCAGCTTCAACGGCACCGTCGAGGAACTCGACTTCGACAAGTCGAAGGTCAAGGTGTCGGTCAGCATCTTCGGCCGCGCGACGCCGGTCGAGCTCGACTTCGAACAGGTCGAACGCAGCAAGTAACCATCCCCGCAAGGTGCGGCATGTCGGGCGGGGCGTCGGTCGCAAGGCCGGTGTCCCGCCCGATGCGTTTGCGACCGATTTCCGGCGGGTTACGCCACCATGCCGTCGCGCGCGCCCCCCTCGTCGCGCCACGGCGCGGCGACGACGTGCGGCGCCAGGTCGACGCGCTTGCGCTGCTGGCGTACCTCCAGCCCCGGCGTGAACAGCATCGTCGCGGAGCGGCGGAATTGCGCCGGGGTCATGCCGACGAACTCGCGAAACTCGCGGTTCAGGTGCGAGGCGTCGTAGAAGCGCAGCTCGGCCAGTTCGTCGGCGGTCGGCACCGCCAGGCCGCGCATTACCGCCGCCATGTCGAGAAAGCGGCTGCGGCGCAGCACCGTCTTGGGCAGGTGCCCGAAATGGGCGCGCACCGCGCGGTCCAGCCGCCGCCCCGACATGCCGAACTCCGCGGCGATCTCCGCCACCGGGCGCACCGGATCGACGCGCGCGACGCGCTCGAACGCGGCGCTCACCGGGTCGGCGGGGGCGGCGCGCACGATCACCCGCTCGTGCACCACCTGCTCCATCCGCGCGAAGGTCTGTTCGTGGTCGTAGATGTCGGCGGTGGCCCAGCGCAGCGCCGCTCCCCAGTCGCCGCCGATGGGAACCAGCCGGTCCGCCATCGCGTCGGCGGGTTCGTCGCAGAAGGTGAACCAGCCGCCCGGACGGATCATGAAACCGGCCGCGACGACCGGACCGCGGCACCGCACCTCGAACCGCCGTTGCTGCGCACCGAACAGCATCGGCCCCTCGTACCCCGTCCACACGCCGTCGATCGACGTCTCCCACGTCCCGATCAGCGGGACGCGGACATAGGCATATTCATGGAGCAGGAAGTCCTCGAGCAGCGCGTCCTCGGGCCGCTCGATGATCGTCACGAAGAAGCGCGCGACGTGATCGGCGATCGCGCCGGGCGGGGTTCGGCTGAGCGACAGCGGCGCCCCGCCCAAAGATGCACCGGTCCGTGGAATCGCCCCCGCCATCCGCCGTGGCTAGGACGGTTCGCGACGCCAGGCAATGTCTCCTTTATCCAGATCAATCCAAGTTGGTCGCGGTGGACATCGCTCATCGCACAGGGCCGTTGCGCGACTCGGCCGGATCCGCTACGGGCGCACGCTTCCAGTCAGTATCGATCGGAACGTGCGGGAGGATGTCGCGACGCGGCGTCCGGACGAACCGCTAGACTTGAACCGGGCGTGACCCTTGCGGCTGCGCCCCGTAACAGAGTGAGACGCATGGCAAAGAAGATCACAGGCTATATTAAGCTGCAGGTCCCGGCCGGTTCCGCCAACCCGTCGCCGCCGATCGGCCCGGCGCTGGGTCAGCGCGGCGTGAACATCATGGAATTCTGCAAGGCGTTCAACGCGCAGACCGGCGACATGGAGAAGGGCGCGCCCCTCCCCACCGTCATCACCGTCTATGCCGACCGTTCCTTCTCGTTCGTGACGAAGACGCCGCCGGCGACCTTCCTCATCAAGAAGGCGGCGAACCTGAAGTCGGGCTCGAAGGAGCCGGGCAAGGTGTCGGCGGGCAAGATCAAGCGGTCGCAGCTGGCCGAGATCGCGCAGACGAAGATGAAGGATCTGAACGCCAACGACATCGACGCGGCGACCAAGATCATCGAAGGCTCGGCCCGCGCGATGGGCCTCGAAGTGGTGGAGGGCTGAGATCATGGCGAAGCTGACCAAGAAGCAGAAGGCCGTCACCGTCGATCGTGAGAAGCTGCACGGCGTCGACGAGGCGATCGCGCTGGCGAAATCGGGTGCGACCGCGAAGTTCGACGAGACGATCGAAGTCGCGCTGAACCTGGGCGTCGACCCGCGTCACGCCGACCAGATGGTCCGCGGCGTCGTCACGCTGCCCGCCGGCACCGGCAAGACGGTCCGCGTCGGCGTGTTCGCGCGCGGTGCGAAGGCCGATGAGGCGCGCGCCGCAGGGGCCGACGTCGTCGGCGCCGAAGACCTCATGGAGACGATCCAGGGCGGCACGATCGACTTCGATCGCTGCATCGCTACCCCGGACCTCATGGGCGTCGTCGGTCGCCTCGGCAAGGTGCTGGGCCCCAAGGGCCTGATGCCGAACCCGAAGCTGGGCACGGTGACGATGAACGTCGCGGAAGCCGTTAAGGCGGCTAAGGGCGGTCAGGTCGAATATCGCGTCGAGAAGGCGGGCATCATCCACTCGGGCATCGGCAAGGCGTCGTTCGCGCAGGAAGACCTGCGCCGCAACTTCGACGCGCTGGTCGATGCGGTGGTGAAGGCCAAGCCGTCGGGCGCGAAGGGCAAGTATGTCCGCAAGGTCGCCGTCAGCTCGACGATGGGCCCGGGCATCAAGGTCGACACGGCCGAAGTGGCAGGCGCATAAGGCGCGCGCGGATAGCAAAGGCTATCCGCGGGACGCCTGGCGCCGGCCGGCGCGGCCGAGGCCGCGTCCGACGTCGGGGACCGGATCCACGCCGGTCCCGCGCTGCAGGAAGAAGAGCCGGCGCACCCCGCAAGGGCGCGCCGGCTTTTTTCGTGCGGATCTGACAAAAGCAGCGGTCATCGCGCGGCGAGTGTAAAATCGGACCGGGGTGACTCCACTCCACGTCCAAAAGCCCGTTATCCGTGGCTCCTGCGCAGGCAGAGGCCCATCTCTGCTACAGGACCCTAGGCACACCGTGTCGTGTCCGAACCAACTCCGATCGCTTCAACGACGAATCCACTCACCGCACTCCGCTCGACAATCCACCCTACCCCGGCCACTCTCCCATCGCAGGAGAGGCACATGCCGCATTACGGCGACTATCAAAACGCGATCTACATCGCGGGCCTGTCGGGCACCGTCCCCGAATGGCCGGTCGACCACGTCACGCTGCGCGCCCGCGCGGAGGCGCACTGGCCCGCTGCGGTACGCGACTATGTCCAGGGCGGCTGCGGCGACGAGCATACGCAGGACGCGAACGCCGCCGCCTTCCGCCACTGGGGCATGATCCCGCGCATGATGGTCGACACCGGCACGCGCGACCTGTCGTGCACGCTGTTCGGCCACCCGCTTCCCTCCCCGCTGTTCATGGCGCCGATCGGCGTCAACGGCATCTGCACCGACGACGGACACGGCGATTTGGCCGCCGCGCACGCATCGGCCGCGACCGGCGTGCCCTTTTGCGCTTCGACGCTCGGCAACGATCCGCTCGAGGATGTGCGCGCCGCATGCGGGGAAACGCCCGCGCTGTTCCAGCTCTACACCTCGCGGGATCCCGATGTCGCCGCCAGCATCGTCGCGCGCGCGGAGGCAGCGGGCTATGGCGCGCTGGTCGTCACGCTCGATACCTGGGTGACCGGCTGGCGCCCGCGCGACCTGAACACCGGCAATTTCCCGCAGCTGCGCGGCCACGTGCTGGCCAATTACTTCACCGACCCCGCCTTTCGCGCGCTGCTCGCGCGCCCGCCGGAGGAAGATCGCCAGGCCGCGATCATGACCTGGGCGGCGACGTTCGGACGCGTCCTGACGTGGGAGGACATGGCCTGGCTGCGCTCGCTTACCCGAATGCCGATCGTGCTGAAGGGCATCTGCCACCCCGACGACGCACGCCGCGCGATCGATGCCGGTGCCGACGGCATCTACGTCTCCAATCACGGCGGGCGGCAGGCGAACGGCGGGATCGCCGCGATCGACCTGCTGCCCGGCGTCGCGCAGGCGGTCGCGGGGCGCGTGCCCGTGCTGTTCGACAGCGGGGTGCGCTCGGGTACCGACATGGTCAAGGCGATCGCGCTCGGCGCCGATCTCGTCGGACTGGGCCGGCCGTACTGCTATGGCCTGGCGCTCGGCGGGGCGGACGGCTGCGCGCACGTACTGCGCAGCGTACTGGCCGAGGCCGATCTGCTGATGGCGGTCAATGGCTGGCCGACGCTCGCCGCAGTGCGCGACGCCGGCGCACGCCGCACCTGACGCCGCTGTCCTACATCCTCCAACATCTGCGAGCCCGCGATTCGTAACACAGATCAAGGAATCGCAGATGCAGGAATGGGTGGAACAGGCGATCGACGCGCAGGGGCGGCGCGGTACCGGCGGGCGGCGGCGCGTCACCGTCAATCGTCGCGAATCGCCGCTGGCATGGCTGGCGGCGCGAGGGTTGGTCACCGCGCGCCAGAACGAGGCCGGCGAGCGGTTGCAGGCCGACCACGAACGCGCCGCGCTCGGCGCCGCGGTCACGATGCGCTGGACCCCGCGCGTCGACGGCACCGGCACGCGCCTCGACCCCGCCGAGGCGCAGCTGGCCGCCAGGCGCCGCTTCGACGCCGCGATCGCCGCCGCCGGCCCCGGCCTGTCCGACATCCTGTGGCGCGTGGTGTGCGCTGGCGAGGGCCTGCCCGACAGCGAGCGTGCGCTCGGCTGGCCGACGCGCAGCGGCCGGCTGGTCCTGACGCTCGCGCTTGACCGCCTCGCCGATCATTATCGCCTGCCCTGAACCCTTGCCGTGCGCGCCCCGCCGCCGCAGATAGCGCGCATGGAATGTCGCTTCATCAAATGTCACGGCTCGGGCAACGACTTCCCGCTGGTCGACGGTCGTGCGCTGACGCTGTCCGAAGCGGACTGGACGCAGCTCGCCCGCGCGCTCGCCGACCGCGCGGGGCCGGTCGGGGGCGACGGATTGCTGGTGCTGACCGGACGCGACGGCGACGCCGCGTTCGGCATGCGGATGTTCAACAGCGACGGGTCGGAGGCGGAGACCTGCCTCAACGGCCTGCGCTGCGTGGCGCGCGCCGGGTTCGAGGCGCTCGGGATCGACCGCGCCACCGCCCGGCTGAAGACCAGCCGGGCCACCGTCGCCGCCGCCGCGCCGCTGGCCGAGGGGGTCTACACCGTCGAGGAGACCGCCGGCCCCGCCACGCTCGACCTCGCGCGCTGGCCGCTGACCGGTGCGGGCGAGCGGTTGGTCGATGCGCCGCTTGCCATGCTCCCGACCGATCGCCGCTTCACTGCGGTCGCGATGCCCAACCCGCACCTGGTGGCGTTCGTCGACCGCGTCGACGAGGATGAGCTGGTGCGCGTCGGTCAGGTCTGCGAAGGCGCGCCCGACTGGTTGCCGAACCGCGCCAACGTTTCGTTCGTCGAGGTCCGCGACGACGCCACGCTGTTCGTCCGCACCTTCGAACGCGGCGTCGGGCTAACCGACAGTTGCGGCAGCGCGATGGCCGCCTCCACCTATGCCGCGTGCCTGACCCGGCGCATCGCCTTCGACCGCGACGTGACCGTCCTCAACCGCGGCGGTCTGGTCCGCGCACGCGCCACCGCGGCGGCGATGGTCACGCTCCACGGCAATGCCACCTGGGAGTGGGAGGGCGTGGTCGACGTCGACCTTTCGGAGGCGCGCGCCGGGAACCTGCGCATCCTGCACCGCCACGACGACGAGGTCGCCGCCTGGGCACGCGTCGCCGCCGCCGCGCGCTGACAGCTCGTCAGGCCCCCGCGCGCACGACCCGGTTCTTGCCGCCGTTCTTGGCGGCGTACAGCGCCAGATCGGCCGCGCTCAGCGCGTCGCCGCCCTCCGCCGCCGCCACCCCGGCGGAAAAGGTGATGTGTCCGATCGTCTGGCCGCTGTCCTGATGGATCAGCGAGCGTACCGACAGCCGCTCGCGCACATCGTCCAGCGCCTCGACCGCCTCGCCGGGGGTCATGTCCTCGAACAGCAGCGCGAACTCCTCGCCGCCGTAGCGGGCCACCACCACCTTGCGCTGCAATTGCGCGCGCAGGAAGCCGGCGACGAACTTCAGCACGCGGTCGCCCGCGGCATGGCCGAACCGGTCGTTGACCTGCTTGAAATCGTCGATGTCGATCAGCGCCACCGCCGCGCGCTGCCCCGCCTGTTCGATGCCGTGCAGCTTCTGCTCGAAACAGCGACGGTTAAGCAGGCCGGTCAGATGATCGCGCTCGGCGGCGCGCCGGGCGCTGTGCAGGTCGCGGCGCAGCGACTCGGCCTCCTCGCGGGCGCGATGCAGCTGCCCCTCCACCAGCCGCGACGCCGCTACCGCCGCCTCGGTCAGCGTGATGACCCGCGTCAGTGTCGCCTGCGGGTCCCGGCGCAGCTGCTCGGCCTCGGCGTGGAGCGCGCTGCCGAACGTCTCGGCATGATCGCACGACTCGCCGACCGCCGCGAGGCAGTCGCCGATCCGCGCCTCCAGCGCGTCGGCGATGCGCGACAGCGCGGCGGTTTCCTCGGCGTCCTGCGCCGCGGCGATCTGCGTCACGCCCGCATCGCTCAGCCCGGCACCGGTGCGCAACCGCTCCGCCACCGCGGCCCCGGTGCGCGGATCCTCGCCGGAGACATAGGCGTGCAGCACGCCATACGTCAGCGGCGAAGGGGTCAGATGATGCGAGAAGATCAGCGTGCCGATGTCGTCGAACAGCCGCCGGCGCAGCGCGCTGCGCTGTGCGCCGACGTCGCCGGCACGCGTCGGGCCGGGCTCCGCGCCGGTCGCGGACCGCTCGGCGCCGAACCAGCCGAGCACGCGGCGCCGGCGACGCGCGGCGACGGGGATCGAGGACGACGCGGTCATGTCGAAGCTCCCGGTACGAGAGGGATCGCTTGCAGCGGCGCGGTGCCCGCACGGATGGCCGCAGCGACTGCGCTCCACTCCGGGCCGAACCAACGCTCGCCGCATTCGGCGCGGTGGATCGGATCGGTATCGGGCGCGGCGATGATGTCGTGCTGCGGCACGAAGCTCAGCGCGGGAATGTCGTAGAAGACGCGGACGCGCGGCTCGGTGGGACGACGATCATTGCCCTCCATCACCAGCGCGAGCCGGCTCGAATGCAGCCGCACGAGTCCGCCGACCGGATGGATGCCGATGCTGTCGATGAAGCGCACCAGCAGGTCGGGGTCGAAATGCCCGGTCCACGATTGCATCCGCGCCAACGCCTCGCTGGGCAGCCACACGCGCTTGTAGGGCCGTTGCGAGGTCACTGCGTCGTAGACGTCGCAGATCGCGCTGATCCGCACCGCCAGGCTCAACTGCTCGCCGGCCAGCCGATGCGGGTAGCCGCGTCCGTCGATCCGCTCGTGATGGTGCAGGCATACGTCCAGCACGACGTCTGGCAGCGCCGCACCCGCGCTCAACATCGCATGGCCGCGCTCGGGGTGGTGGCGCAGCAACACCACCTCCTCCGGCTCGAGCTGGCCCGACTTCTGCAACAGTGCCTTGGGCACTGTCATCTTGCCGATGTCGTGGAGCAGCCCGGACAGACCAAGGTCGCGGACCAGTGGCTCGGGCAGGTTCAGCGCCTGCGCGAAATGGATCATCAGCGCCGCGACCGCGATCGAATGGAGATAGGTGTATTCGTCGTTGCTCTTCAGCCGGGTGACGTTCAGCATCGCTGCCGCGTCGCTGGTCACCGATGCGAAGATCCGGTCGATGACGGGCACCATCGCGCCGGCGTCGACCGCCTTGCCCAGTCGCACGTCCTCGAACATGTCGCGGACGGCGTGCTTGGAGGCATCGACGACCGCCTGCGCGCGCTGCTCCGCCGCCGGCGCGCGGCGGCGCCGCACCGGTGGTGCAACGTGCACGCACGCGTCGCCCGGTTCCGACGGTGTCGCCCCGGTCTCCCTATCCCATACGTCCGGTTCCTCGACGTGCGGCGTCATCGCCTGTGCGGCGGGCGCGGCCAAGGGGCCGACTCCCTTGCTCAGGTCGATCACGACCTCGCCGACACCGGCCTTGCGCAGCTTGTCGAGATCCCCCTGCTTGGTCAGCACGAACTGCCGCCGCCAGAACGGGCTGGCCATCCAGCCCCCGGCAACGGCGTGGACGAACATGCCGATCCGTAGGTCATCGGTCTTGATCGTCACCAACACGCGCCAAAATCCCCCGCTATCCCAGGACTATGGACGCGGAATTATTAAAGCCGGGTATCGTGGATCGAGGATTTTTCGGCGATGTCGCGGCGGACCGTCCGGCCCGGACGGATGGTGGAAGGGGCTGGATTCGAACCAGCGTACACTTGCGTGGGCAGATTTACAGTCTGCTGCCTTTAACCACTCGGCCACCCTTCCACGAGCGGCGCTGTTCAAAGCGAGGGCGCCCAATGCCCGCGCAATCCGGGCCTGTCAACGCCCGTACGTGCGATCACGCAACAAAATGCCGGGCGGTTGCGCAAGGGGCGCGCGGCGCATAGCGTCGCCCCATCCTCCCCGACAATCACGGACCCGCTTCGTCATGCGTTCTTTCCCGTCCGCCCCGGCCTGCCCCCGCCCCCACCCCCGCCGGGGGGCTCGCTGATGGCGCGGCGCGGCCATCGTCCGAGCCAGACGCAGGGCAATCGCCCGCGGCTCTGGGGTCGCCACGCGGTGACCGCCGCGCTCGCCAACCCGGAGCGCGTCGTCCGCAAGATCTGGGGCACGCGCGAGGCGCTGGGCGCGCTCGATCTGCCGCCGGTGCTGCCGGTCGTCTTCGCCGACGCCGCCGATCTGGGACGGCTGGTCCCCTCCGACGCGCCGCACCAGGGGCTGGTCGCGGAGGTCGATCCGCTTGAGGACGTGTGGCTGGGCGACCTGCTCCAGCAGGGCAGCGCCGGCGATCCGGCGCGCCCGCGCCCGCTGGTGGTGCTCGACCAGGTGACGGACCCGCACAACGTCGGCGCGATCCTGCGCTCGGCGGCGGCGTTCGACGCGCTCGGCATCGTCACGCAGGACCGGCACGCGCCGCCCGAATCGGGCGCGCTTGCCCGAGCGGCCAGCGGCGCGCTGGAGACGGTGCCGTGGGTGCGGGTCGTCAACCTGGCGCGCGCGCTCGAGGAAATGGCCGAGGCCGGCTATTGGCGGATCGGCCTGACCGGCCATGCGCGCCAGACGCTGCCGCAAACGCTCGCCGACATCGGCGCATCGCGCGCGATTGCGATCGTGCTGGGCGCGGAGGGCGAAGGGATGCGCCAGAATACCGAGACGCATTGCGACGAACTGGCGAAGCTCCCGATCTCGCCGAAGGTCGAGAGCCTCAACGTCTCCAACGCCGCCGCCATCGCGCTGTATGCGGTGACGGCGCGGTAGCGCCACCCCTGCGTTAGGGCGAGCGGCCTCAATCCTCCGCGGCGATCCGCACCCGCAACCCGTCCAGCGCCGGCCCGAACTCGATTTGGCACGACAGCCGCGAGGTCGCGTCGCGTTCCGCCGCCGAATCGAGCAGGTCGTTCTCGTCTTCGCTCATCGGCGGCAGCCGGTCGGCGAACGCCGGATCGACATGGACGTGGCACGTCGCGCAGCTGCAGCACCCGCCGCACAGCGCCAGGATCTCGTCGATCCCGGCGTCGCGGATCACCTCCATCACCGAGAAACCGGTCTGGCCCTCCAGTTCGCGTTCTTCCCCGTTGCGGGTCTCGACGATAAGCTTGGCCATATGAACTCCACCGATGATCGCGCCGCTGATGGCGGCAAGCCTCGGCGCTGGCAATGGGGCTGAGCGCCGCGGACCTCAACGCCGGGCTCGACGCGCTGGCCGCGCGCGAGCCGGCGTTCGCCGCGGCGCTGGAGCGCGTCGGCTATCCCGCGCCGCGCATCCGCGCGCGCGGCTATGCCACCTTGCTGCGCACGATCCTGGGGCAGCAGGTGAGCGTCAAGGCCGCCGACGCGGTCTGGCGCAAGCTGGAGGCGCTCGGCGACCCGACCGATCCGGCGATGATCGCCAGGCTCGATGACGACAGCTTGCGCGCCTGCGGCTTCTCGCGCCAGAAGACCGGCTATGCGCGCAGCCTTGCCGAAGAGGTGCTGAGCGGCCGGCTCGACCTCGACCAGCTGCCCGCCGACGACGAAGAGGCGATCGCGCAACTCGTGCGCGTCAAGGGCATCGGCCGCTGGTCCGCGGAGGTGTACCTGCTCTTCGCGGAGGGACGCCCCGACATCTGGCCGGCGGGCGACCTGGCGGTGCAGATCGAGACCGGCCGCATCCTCGGCCACCCGACCCGCCCCAGCGAGAAGCTGACCCGCGCGTTGGCGGAGGCATGGCGCCCGCACCGCGGCGCGGCGGCGATCTTCACCTGGCACCATTATGGCGCAGGAGCGGATGCGGCGCCCGTGTGACGGCGTTTACACTGCTTTAACGACGTTGGCGAATAAGGCGCGGACGACACGGGCTGCGGGCAAGGGGTGATGACAGCGTTCGATCGCGCGCGCCGCGCGCTCAACTTTCTCGAACTGCACCGGCTCGATCCGTCGCCGTCGCATTACGAATTCGCGCTGGCGGTGATCGGCGCGCCGGGCTCGGCGCTGTCGGAGGCGGTTGCCGCGCACACCGACGGCGGGCTGCGCCTGACCGTCGCAGCCGTGCAGGCGCTGGTCGAGCAGCACCTGTCGCCACGCCGCGAGCAGACGCTCGACCGTCGCGAGCGCACCGTCATGCGCCAGGCGCAGGAACTCGGCACGCTGACCCACGACGCGCACCATCTCACCGCCGCGCTCGGCCGCGACATGGGCGCGATGGTCGAGCGCGCTGCCGACCTGCCCGCCGCCGCCACCGACTTCGTCCACCGCCTGTCCGATGCGGAGCGCGAGTTGGCCGACCTGCGCAACGAAGTCGTCCGGCTGCGCGACAACATCGTTCCCGCGCCGCCGCCCGCGGACGCTGACCGCGACGGCCTGACGCAGGCGCTCAACCGCAGCGGCGCGGCCGGGGTGATGGCGCGCGCCGACGCCGGCGGGCTCGGGCATGTCGCGGTGACGTTCAGCGTCGACGCGCTCGATGCGATCAACGATCGCTACGGCCGCGCGGTCGGCGACAACGTCCTCAACGCCTTCGCCTCCACCTTGCAGCAGACCTTCGACGACGAGGAGCTGATCCGCTGGAGCGGCAACGAATTCCTCTTCATCATCCGTGACCTGACCGCGGACGCCACGCGGCTGCGCGCCGAACAGGCGCTCGCCACCTTCGCCGCCCGCCGGCTGCGGCTGCGCGGGTCCGGTGAGCCGATCGGACGGGTCACCGCCTCAGCCGGCATCGCGGAGGGGGCCGCCGGCCAGCAGGAGCAATCGCTGATCGCCGCCCGCGCCGCCGCCGCGCTCGCCGCCAGCCGCGGCGGCGACCAGCTGGAGGGCTAGGCGCGCCTTATTTCGCCGGGCGCCAGGTCTGCGTCTTGCAGAAGAAGGCGATGCAGCCCTTCACCGCCAGCGTGCCGTCGGCGTTCTTCGCCACGATCGACTTGTAGGTCTTGCCGTTGCGCGGATCGTAGATCTTGCCGCGCCAGTCCTTGCCGGCGTCGGTGAACTCCGACAGGATCGGCATTCCCAGGACGGGACGCTTGCGCAGCGCGGCGTCGCTGTTGTTGACGTCGGTGTCCGCCGCGCCGGGGCGCTTGCGGAGAATCGTCGTCAGCTTGCCGCACACGCTGCCGCCGCACGGGCCGATCGTGACGATTCCGGCACCGTCCTCGGTGACGTAGCGTCCGGCGATGGGGGTGGCGGCGTGTGCGGTGGCGGGCACCGTGGCGGAGAGCAGCGCAAGCGCGGCAGGGAGCATGATACGCATGGTGCGAACTATCGGAGATCGGTCGTGAACAGGCAATGGACGATCGGCATCATCGGCGGCTCCGGCCTGTATGCGATCGACGGGCTGCAGGACGCCGAATGGCGCGCGATCGAGACGCCGTGGGGGGTGCCGAGCGACCACATCCTCCACGGCCGGATCGGCGAGGTCGCGATCCGTTTCCTGCCCCGCCACGGCCGCGGCCATGTCCACCTCCCCGGCGACATCCCCGTGCGCGCCAATATCGACGCGCTGAAGCGTGCGGGCTGCACCGACCTCCTCGCCATCTCCTCGGTCGGCTCGTTGCAGGAGGCGCTGCCGCCCGGCACGTTCGCGATCGTCGACCAGTTCGTCGACCGCACCGTGGGCCGCCCCGCCTCCTTCTTCGGCAGCGGCCTCGTCGCGCACGTGTCGGTGGCCGA
The DNA here is from genome assembly GCF_031456125.1 of Sphingomonas sp. BE138. NCBI lineage: Bacteria > Pseudomonadati > Pseudomonadota > Alphaproteobacteria > Sphingomonadales > Sphingomonadaceae > Sphingomonas > Sphingomonas sp. BE138. The sequence continues at coordinate 98,413 of NZ_JAVDUC010000006.1, read as the reverse complement.
CCCGACCTGCGAACGGCTCGGCGCACTCGCCGCCGCCGCCTTCGCCGCCGTGGGCGGCACGATCGCGGAGCACGCCACCTACCTCGCGATGGAGGGACCGCAATTCTCGTCGCGGGCCGAAAGCCGCCTCTATCGCGACTGGGGCTGCGACGTGATCGGCATGACCGCGATGCCCGAGGCGCGATTGGCGCGCGAGGCGGAGCTGCCCTATGCGCTGGTCGGCATGGTGACCGACTATGACTGCTGGCGCGACGATCGCGCCGCCGTCGACGTGGGCGAGATCGTCGCGCAGATGGCCGACAACGGCCGCATCGCGCGCGCCGCGGTCGCGCACCTGCTGCGCCACCTGCCCGCCGAGCGCACCCCCTCGCCGATCGACACCGCGCTGGACGGCGCGATCATGACCGCGCCCGCGCACCGGGACAATGCATTGATCCAGCGCAACCGGGCGATCCTCGCGCGCGTGCTCGGTTGAAACCGTCACGCTTCTCCCGCATTCCTCCTCGCACATGACTTCCCCCGTCCGCTCGCTCGGCGACAGCTTCGCCTCCGTGCCCGTGCCCAAGGGCGCGGGGTTCTGGCGCAAGCTGCTGGCCTTTGTCGGCCCCGGCTGGCTGGTCGCGGTCGGCTATATGGACCCGGGCAATTGGGCGACCGACATCGCCGGCGGCTCGGCGTTCGGCTATACGCTGCTCAGCGTGGTGCTGCTGTCGAACCTGATGGCGATCGTGCTGCAATCCTTGTCGGCGCGGCTCGGGGTCGGGGCGGGACTCGACCTGGCGCAGGCGTGCCGGCAGCAATCGTCGCGCCCGGTATCGTGGATGCTGTGGCTGCTCGCCGAGGTCGCGATCGTCGCCTGCGATCTCGCCGAGGTGCTCGGCACCGCCATCGCGCTGAAGCTGCTGTTCGGGATGCCGCTGCTTTACGGCGTGCTCGTCACTGCGCTTGACGTCTTCCTGATCCTCGCGCTGCAACGCTACGGCTTCCGCCGGCTGGAGGCGTTCATCGCCGCGCTGCTGATCGTCATCGCCGGCTGCTTCGCGTTCGAGCTGTTCTGGGCGCGACCGGACTGGGGCGCGGCGGCCGCCGGGCTGCTTCCCTCGCCCGAGATCGTGCGCAACCCTGCAATGCTCTACATCGCGATCGGCATCCTCGGCGCGACCGTGATGCCGCACAACCTCTACCTTCATTCCTCGATCGTGCAGACCCGCGCCTATGGCAGCGGCGAGCGCGACCGGCACGAGGCGCTGAAGCTCGCCACGATCGATTCGACCGTTGCGCTCGGGCTCGCCTTCTTCATCAACGCCGCCATCCTCATGCTGGCGGCGGCGACCTTCCACAGCGCGGGCCGGTTCGAGGTCGCCGAGATCGAGGATGCGCACCGCCTGCTCGCCCCGATGCTGGGCGTCGGCGCGGCCAGCGTGCTGTTCGCGGTCGCGCTGCTCGCCAGCGGGCAGAATTCGACCGTCACCGGCACGCTCGCCGGGCAGATCGTGATGGAAGGCTTCCTCGACATCCGCCTCGCGCCGTGGCTGCGCCGGCTCATCACGCGCGCGATCGCGATCGTGCCGGCGGTGGTGGTGGTCGCCTCGGCGGGCGACCGCGGTGCGACCGACCTGCTGGTGCTCAGCCAGGTGATCCTCAGCCTGCAATTGCCGTTCGCGGTGATCCCGCTGGTGCTCTACACGTCCAACCGCGCGCTGATGGGCAGCTTCGCCGCGCCGCGCTGGCTGGCGACCTTGGCGTGGGCGATCGCGGGCGTGATCGTCGTCCTCAACGGCTATCTGCTCTGGGGCATGGCCGCGGGCTAAGCTCCCCTCCCGTTCATGCTGAGCCTGTCGAACCACGTGCCCCGCACCGCCCCCTAGCCAGCGCCCGCCCCTTCCCTTATCTGGCGCGCTTTCCTCAGATCACGACAGGTTCTCCCCATGGGTTTCCGCTGCGGCATCGTGGGCCTGCCCAACGTCGGCAAGTCCACCCTCTTCAACGCGCTGACCGAGACGGCCGCGGCGCAGGCGGCGAACTATCCGTTCTGCACGATCGAGCCGAACGTCGGCAACGTCGGCGTCCCCGATCCGCGGCTGGCGAAGCTCGCCGCGATCGCCGGCTCGGCCAAGATCATCGAGACGCAGCTCGGCTTCGTCGACATCGCCGGGCTGGTGCGCGGCGCCAGCAAGGGCGAAGGGCTCGGCAACCAGTTCCTCGGCAACATCCGCGAGGTCGACGCGATCGTCCATGTCCTGCGCTGTTTCGAGAACGACGACATCCAGCACGTCGACAACCGCGTCGATCCGATCGCCGACGCCGAGACGGTCGAGACCGAGCTGATGCTCTCCGACCTCGACAGCCTCGAAAAGCGCGTGCCGAACCTCGCCAAGAAGGGCCAGCAGGGCGACAAGGAGGCGAAGCTCGGCGCCTTGGTGCTCGGCCGCGCGCTCGACCTGCTGCGCGACGGCAAGCCCGCCCGCCTGACCGCGACCAACGATGCCGAGGAAAAGCGCGTCCTCGACCAGGCGCAATTGCTCACCGCCAAGCCGGTCCTCTACGTCTGCAACGTCAACGAGGAGGATGCCGCGAACGGCAACGCGCTGTCGCAGAAGGTGTTCGACAAGGCCGCGGCCGAGGGCGCGCAGGCGGTCGTCGTCTCCGCCGCGATCGAGGCCGACATTGCGACCATGCCGCACGAGGATCGCGCCGAATTCCTCGCGGAGCTGGGGCTGGAGGAAACCGGCCTTGCCCGCGTGATCCGCGCCGGCTATGCACTGCTCCACCTGCTCACCTTCTTCACGGTCGGCCCCAAGGAAGCACGCGCCTGGACGGTCGAGGCGGGGTCGAAGGCGCCGCAGGCAGCGGGTGCGATCCACTCCGACTTCGAACGCGGCTTCATCCGCGCCGAGACGATCGCCTATGACGATTACGTCGCCTGCAACGGTGAGGCGGGCGCACGCGAGGCTGGCAAGCTGCGGCAGGAGGGCAAGGAATATGTCGTCCACGACGGCGACGTGATGCTCTTCCGCTTCAACGTCTGAGGCGGGGCACGCCGTCGACGCCCCTACCCGTTCGTGCCGAGCCGGTCGAAGCACGTGCCACGCGGCACGCCCTTCGACAGGCTCACGGCGAACGGTGTACTGCGCTCAGCGTCCGCCCTCCACCACCGGCTTGTTCAACAGGTTGCCATAGGGCGCCTTCAGGTCCGCCCCTCGATCCGGCCGCGGCTTCAGCCACGCCGGCGCCTTCCCCGGCGCAGGCGTGATCTGCATCACCGGGGTGCGCGGCGCGGGCGCGGTCGCGCTCGGCAGCGGTGCCGGCGGGGGCGCTTTGTCCTCCTTGTCACCGCCTTTTCCGCAGGCGGCCAGCATCAGGCAGGCGGGAAGGATCAGGCGGCGCATGGCCTTAACAAACCGCAACCGGCGCGCGCGTTCCAACAGGTCTTTGTTCTGCAAGACGCGCTCGGTAAGGCGCTGACATGACGCCTCGCTTTTTCACCGTCGCCGCGCTCGCCACGCTGTCCGCCTGCACCTATCCCTACGCGCCGCCGGCCCTGCCCCCCGTCACCCGGCCCGCACCGCCCAGCAGCTACGCCGCCGCCGCCGAGCAGCGTGCGCCGGTCACGATCCTGATTTCCATCGACGGCTTCCGCCCCGATTACCTGGACCGCGGCGTCACCCCGAACCTGTCGCGGCTCGCCGCCGCCGGCGTGTCGGCCGCGATGCGCCCGTCCTTCCCGTCGAAGACCTTCCCCAATCACTGGACGCTCGTCACCGGCGTCGTTCCCGACCGCCACGGCATCACCGCCAACAGCATGGAGGACCCCGCCCGGCCGGGCGAGACCTTCACCATGGCGACCGACGACCCCTTCTGGTGGAACGCCGCCGAGCCGATCTGGGTCACCGCCGAGCGCGCCGGCATCCGCACCGCGACGATGTTCTGGCCCGGCTCCAACGTCGCCTGGGGCGGGACGCGCGCCAGCGTCTGGCCCTACGAGACGACCGGCGGCATGCGCCCGCACGACTGGCAGCAATATGCCGAGCCGGTCGACGATCGCCAGCGCGTCGATTCGATCATCGACTGGCTGCGCCGCCCCGCCGCCACCCGCCCGCAATTCCTGACGCTGTATTTCGAGGAGGTCGACACCGCCGGTCACCGCTTCGGCCCGGGCGACCCGCGCACCACGCAAGCGGTCGCGCACGCCGACGCCGCGATCGGGCGGCTGACCGCCGAACTCGCCGCGCTCGGCCAACCCGCCAACCTCGTGATCGTCTCCGACCACGGCATGGCGCCCACCGACTCGCGCCGCACGATCGCGCTCGATCGCGTCGTGCCCGCCACCGACGCGCGCGTGGTCGAGGCCGGGCCCTATGCGACGCTCACCCCGCTGCCCGGCCGCGATGCCGCGGTCGCTGCGGCACTGCTGCGCCCGCATCCGCACATGCAATGCTGGCGCTCGCGCCAACTTCCGGCACGCTTCCGCTACGGTTCGAACTCCCGTATCCCACCCTATCTATGCTTGGCCGAGGACGGGGCGGGCGGCGCGTGGACGATCGCCAAGACCGCACCCACGGCCCAGAGATCGGATGGCGCGCACGGCTTCGACAATGACGCGCCGGACATGCGCGCGCTGTTCATCGCCAGCGGCCCGGCCTTCCGCGCCGGACGCAAGCTGCCGACCTTCGACAACACCGACGTGGCCCCGCTGCTGCGCGACCTGCTCGGGCTGCCCGCCGGACAGGGGCTCGACGGCAGCGACCGCCCGTTCCGGGCCGCGCTGATCGCTGGACCGCAAGCGCGCACCCTGCCACACGGGTCGTGATGAACGCGACGATCCTCCACAACCCGCGCTGCTCGAAATCGCGCGCGGCGTTGGCGCTCCTGACCGAGGCCGGCGCCGACGTCAGGATCGTCGACTATCTCAAGCGCCCGCCGTCACGCGACGAGCTGGCGCGACTGTGCGCGCGCGCCGGCATCGCGCCGCGCGCCGCGCTGCGTCCCGACGCGCCGAAGGTGGACAGCGACGACGCCGCGCTCGACCTGATGGCGCGCGATCCCGCCACCATCGAACGGCCGTTCGTCGAGACAAAGAAGGGCGCGGTCATCGCGCGACCGCCCGAACGCGTGCGCGACCTGCTGTGAAGATCCCGAGCGACGCCCGCTGGCGGGTCGAACAGGCGACGCGCGCCGCCGTCGTCGTCGACGCCGACAATTACTTCCGCGCCGCGCGTCAGGCGATGCTGAATGCCCGGCACCAGATCCTGCTGGTCGGCTGGGATTTCGACGCGCGCATCCGGCTCGCCTGGGACGACGATCACCCGGAAGCGCCGACCGACGTGGGCGCCTTCATCACCTGACTGGTCAAGCGCACGCCGGGGTTGCAGGTCCACATCCTGCGCTGGGACACCGGTGCGATGAAGACGCTCGGGCGCGGCAAGACGCTGTGGACGCTCCTGAACTGGCGCTGGCGGCAACCGCGCATCCACCTCAAGCTCGACGGCCACCATCCGATCGCCGCCTCGCAGCATCAGAAGATCGTCGTCATCGACGATTGCCTCGCCTTTTGTGGCGGGATCGACATGACGGACGAGCGCTGGGACACGCGCGAGCACCGCGACGACGACGTGCGCCGCCGCTCGCCGGGCGGGCGCGCGTACAAGCCGTGGCATGACGTCACTACCGCGCTGCAAGGTCCGATCGCCCGCGCGCTGGGCGACCTGTGCCGCACCCGCTGGCGGATCGCGGGCGGCGCGCCGATCACCCCGCCGCCGCGGCGCGACGGCGATTGCTGGCCCGAAAGCCTCGACGTCCAGTTCACCGACGTCGACGTGGCGGTCTCGCGCAGCCAGCCCGAACATGACGGGCAGCAGGAAGTGCTCGAGATCGAGCGGCTCTACATGGCGCTGATCGCGGGCGCGACGCGGCGCATCTACGCGGAAAGCCAGTATTTCGCCTCGCGCCGCATCGCCGAGGCGATCGCGAAGCGGCTCGCGGAGGACGATCCGCCCGAGATCGTCGTCATCAACCCCGTCACCGCGCAGGGCTGGCTGGAGCCGATCGCGATGGACACCGCGCGCGCGCGGCTGGTCGCCGAACTGAAGAAGCGCGACCGTCACGGCCGCTTCCGCATCTACCACCCGGTGACGACGGGCGGCGCACCGATCTACTGCCATGCCAAGGTGACCATCATCGACGAGGTCGCGCTGCGCATCGGCTCGTCCAACTTCAACAACCGCTCGCTCCGGCTCGACACGGAATGCGACGTGACGATCACCGAGGAGCCCGAGACGATCGCCGCAATCCGCGCCGACCTGCTCGCCGAACATCTCGGCGCCGACCCGGCCGACGTGGCGGCGCGGATCGAACGCGACGGCCTGATCGCGACGATCGAGGACCTGCGCGGCGCGGGCCGCACGTTGATCCCCTATGAGATCGACGACCTGAACGGCGTCGAGAAATGGCTCGCCGACAACGAGGTCCTCGATCCCGAAGGCCCGGGCGAGATGTTCGAAAGCTTCGAGAAACGCGGGCTGTTGCGGCGCTTGCGGCGGCGGCGGAAGAAATAATCCACGGTCATTCCCGCGAAGGCCGGAATCCAGAATCCATGCCGTCACGGCTTCAGCGAAGACGGCGCGTCTGGATCCCCGCCTCCGCGGGGATGACGAAAGACGGCGAACCCGTCGCCCCTGCCTCCGAAAGGGAGGGACGCACACCCACTGCGCGCCCCTCCGCGCAACCTTCGCCAACGTCCACCCGCACCACACCGCATCTGGCATCCGCGCACGCCTCCCGCTATGCGCGCGGGCATGACCGCCATCACGCCCCAGATCGTCGCCGACCACGGCCTGTCTCCGGAAGAATACGACCGCGTCCTCCACGCGCTCGGCCGCGAGCCCAATCTGGTCGAACTCGGCATCTTCTCGGTGATGTGGTCGGAGCATTGCAGCTACAAATCCAGCCGCATCCATCTGAAGAAGCTGCCGACCGAAGGCCCGCAGGTCATATGCGGCCCCGGCGAGAATGCCGGCGTCGTCGACATCGGCGATGGCCAGGCGGCGATCTTCAAGATGGAGAGCCACAACCACCCCTCCTATATAGAGCCGTATCAGGGCGCGGCGACCGGGGTCGGCGGCATCCTGCGCGACGTGTTCACGATGGGCGCGCGTCCGGTGGCGAACATGAACGCGCTGCGCTTCGGGCGGCCGGATCATCCCAAGATGCGCCACCTGATCTCGGGCGTCGTCCACGGCATCGGCGGCTACGGCAATTGCGTCGGCGTGCCGACGGTCGGCGGCGAGGTGAACTTCCATCCCGCCTATGACGGCAACATCCTCGTCAACGCCATGACGGTCGGCGTCGCGGAAACAAACAAGATCTTCTATTCGGCCGCCTCCGGCGTCGGCAATCCGATCGTCTATGTCGGTTCGAAGACCGGTCGCGACGGCATCCACGGCGCGACCATGGCCTCGGCGGACTTCGGCGAGGATGCCGATGCGAAGCGCCCGACCGTGCAGGTCGGCGACCCCTTCACCGAAAAGCTGCTGATCGAGGCGTGCCTCGAGCTGATGGCCTCCGACGCGATCGTCGCGATCCAGGACATGGGCGCGGCGGGCCTCACCTCCTCCTCGGTCGAGATGGCGTCGAAGGGCGGCGTCGGCATCGAGCTGGTCATGGACGACGTGCCCCAGCGCGAGGAGGGCATGACCCCGTATGAGATGATGCTGTCGGAGAGCCAGGAGCGGATGCTCATGGTCCTGAAGCCGGGCCGCGAGGATTTCGCGCGCGCCATCTTCGAAAAGTGGGAGCTGGACTTCGCGGTCATCGGCCACGTCACCGATACGGGCCGCATGGTGCTGAGGTTCAAGGGCGAGACGGTGTGCGACATCCCGCTCGGCCCGCTCGCCGACGACGCCCCGCTCTACGATCGCCCGCACGTCCCCACCCCGCCCGCCAAGGCGCTGGTCGACGTGCCGGAGAGCAAGGATCCCGCCGCCGACCTGCTCGCGCTGATGGCCTCGCCTGACATCGCCAGCCGCCGCTGGATCTGGGAGCAGTACGACCATATGGTCGGGGCCGACACCGTGCAGCGCCCGGGCGGCGACAGCGCGGTCGTGCGCGTCCACGGCACGGACAAGGCGCTGGCGATCACCACCGATTGCACGCCGCGCTATTGCTTCGCCGACCCGGTCGAAGGCGGCAAGCAGGCGGTCGCCGAGGCGTGGCGAAACCTCACCGCGGTCGGCGCGACGCCGCTTGCGATCACCAACTGCCTCAACTTCGCCAACCCGCAGCGCCCGGAGATCATGGGCCAGATCGTCGGCTGTCTCGACGGCATGGCGCAGGCGTGCCGCGCGCTCGATTTCCCGATCGTGTCGGGCAACGTCAGCCTCTACAACGAATCGAAGGCGACCGGCGGCGGCTCGGCGATCCTGCCCACCCCGGCGATCGGCGGGCTCGGGCTGCTCAAGGACTGGCAGAAGAACGCCACCATCGCCTTCAAGCAGACCGGCGATATCATCGTGGTCGTCGGCACGCGCTCGGGCCACCTCGGCCAATCGCTGTGGCTGCGCGAACTGCATGGCCGTGAGGAAGGCCCGCCGCCGCGCGTCGACCTCGAGCTGGAGCGCCGCACCGGTGACTTCATCCGTGCGCAGATCGCCGCCGGGCACCTCGGCGCGGTCCACGACGTCTCGGACGGCGGCATCGCGGTGACGATCGCGGAGATGGCGCTGGCCGGCAACATCGGCGCGATGATCGACCGCGCGTTGCCCTACGACACCGCCGCCTCGCTCTTCGCCGAGGATCAGGGCGTGTACGTCGTCACCGTCCACGACCATGCGCTGCTGGACTTCCTGCAGGCCGCGCTCGACGCCAACGTCGAGGCCGAGCCGCTCGGCCGCACGATCGGCACGCGCGTGATCTTCGAACTGGCCGGCGGCGACTTCTGCGTCCCGCTCGCGGAGCTGCGCGCGGCGCACGAAGGCTTCTTCCCCAAGCTGATGAGCACCGAAGCGGCACTGTAACCCCCTGCCCCGTCATTCCCGCGCCGGCGGGGTTCCAGAACCATGCCGGCGGCGTTCCCGCAAAAACCTGCGGATCCGGATCCCGCCGGCGCGGGGATGAGGGAAGGCGTTGACGAAATGACCGCCGCCCCCCGCCTCGTCGCGCTGGATTTCCTCCGCGGCGCCGCCGTCCTCGGCATCCTGATCGCGAACCTGCCCGGCTTCGCGCTGCCGACCGAAGCCTACTTCTCCCCCGCCGCGTGGGGCGGCACCGCACGCGCCGATGTCACCGCCTGGGCGCTCACCTTCATTCTCGTCGAAGGCAAGATGCGCGGGCTGTTCGCCGCGCTGTTCGGCGCGTCGATGCTGCTGGTCATCCAGCGCGCCGACGCGCGCGGCGACAGCGGCGCCGCGATCCACCTGCGCCGCATGGCCACATTGTTCGTGCTCGGCTGCGCGCACCTCTACCTGCTGTGGAGCGGCGACATCCTCGCGCTCTACGCCCTGACCGGCTGTATCGCGCTGCTCTTCACCGCCGCGCCGACGCGCCTGCTGCTCGCAGCCGCCGGTGCCGCGCTGCTACTGACGCTGTTCAACGGCCTTGCGCTCCTGAGCCTCGGCCCGGTCGTCGAGCAGGTCTTCGGCCGCACCACCCCCGCGGCGCTCGCGCGCGAGATCGCCGCGCTGCGCGGCCCGTGGCCCGCCAACGTCGCCTGGCGCTGGCACGAGGAAGCCGGCCCGGTCACCGCGCTCCTCGCCAACGGTCCCGAGACGCTCGCCTACATGCTGTTCGGCATGGCGGGGCTGCGCAGCGGCTTCCTGACCGGCGCCTGGCCCCGCCACCGCTATCGCCTGATCGCCGGCGCGACGCTGGTGGCGACGCTCCCCGTCTACGCGTTGCTCGCCTGGCGCACCGCCGCGGGCGACTTCGACGCGCATGCGGTGGTCCGCGCCAGCTTCGTCCTCACGCCGCTCCTCCGCCCGGTCACGGTCACCGGTTATGCCGCTCTGTTGCTGCTCCTCGCGCGCGAGGGACGGCTGGCGGCGACGGGGCGCGTGGCGCTCAGCAATTATCTTGCCTGCAGCATCGCGTTCACCGCGCTGTTCTATGGCTGGGGTGCCGCCCAGTTCGCCCGGTGGGACCGCGCCGCGCTCTACCTGCTGATCCCGCCGGCATGGGGCGCGATGTTGCTATGGCCGCGCTGGTGGCTGGCGCGCTTCACGCACGGACCGGTCGAATGGCTCTGGCGCTGCGCGACCCAGCGTCGCTGGCTGGCGCTTCGTCGCAAAAGTTGCGAACGCGACGCAAAATAGCTTGCGACCCATTCGCAGTAGCGGTACCGATCGCGGGTCGGAAGGGAGCCGCCATGGTTGTGTGCGTCTGCAATGCGATACGCGAGTGTCAGGTCCGCGAAGCCGCGCGCTCGGGCGCGACCACCGCATGCCAAGCCTATCGTTGCTACGGCCGACAGGCCAAATGCGGACAGTGCGTCGCGTTCGCACGCGAGATCATCGACGACGAACGCGCCGCTGCGTAAGCGGCTATAGTCTCCGGTAGACGGTTTTCATCTTCCGCCCGCGCGGTCACATCGGTATCCCGCCTCCATTGCATTGGAGGCAGACACGATGAAGGGTGACCCGAAAGTCATCGATTTCCTGAACGAGTCACTCAAGAACGAGCTGACCGCCATCAACCAATATTGGTTGCACTACCGCCTGTTCGATCACTGGGGCGTGTACAAGCTCGCCGAGTTCGAGCGGCACGAGTCGATCGACGAGATGAAGCACGCCGATTGGCTGGCGGAGCGCATCCTGTTCCTCGACGGCCTGCCCAATTTCCAGCTGCTGGGCCGCCTGCGCATCGGCGAGACGGTCGAGGAAGCGCTGAAAGCCGATCTCGCGATGGAGATCGAGGCGGTCGCGCAGCTCAAGGCGGCGATCGCCTATTGCGAAGAGGTCAAGGACTTCGTCAGCCGCGAACTGTTCGCGCGCATCCTCGCCAGCGAGGAAGAGCATGTCGACACGCTGGAGCGTCAGTTCGAGATGATCGAGCGGATGGGCATCCACAATTACATCCAGCTCAACTCCATCAGCGAGCACGACAAGCCCGAGAGCGGCGCCGCCCCCTACCTGAAGGGCTGAACCGAGAGCGGCGGCGGCGGTGACGCGCCGCCGCCGCTATCCCTGCTTGCGCCCGAAACCGCCTGGGCCGCGCGGCCGCACCAGCGGGGCCGGCGCGAAGACCGGCGCGGTCGGCGCCGGCGCGGGAACGGAGACGGGCACCGCCACCACCGGTGCGCCGTCGCGCTCCAGCAGCGCCAGCGTCTGCAACAGCACCGGGCGCAGCGCCACGACATCCTCGATCGCACCCTCGGGCGAATCGTGATGCTCGATGCACAGCCGCGCGTGATCCTCGATCTTCTCCGCCAGTGTCGCCAGCGCGGTCGCGCCGAACTGGCGCGCCTCGCCCTTCAGCGTGTGCGCCGGGATTACCATCGCCACCGCATTGCCCTTGCGCACCGCTTCTTCCAGCGCGCTCAAGGATTTGACGCCGTCCTCGCGAAAATAGCCGAGGATGCGCGCGAAATCGGTGCCCAGCTCGGCACGGGCGCGCGCCAGTGCCGGAGCGTCGACCAGATTGCTCGTTTCCACCGACACGTACGTCTCCTGTCGTCCCCCCGACACCACCCGTCGGATAAACGCGACCGGTAAACGTCCGGTAAGCGGATTACTTGCCAAACGGGTTCTTGGGTGCGCGCAGCGTCAGCCGCACCGGCACCGCGCCGAACCCCAGGTCGCGACGGATGCCGTTGATCAGGTAACGCTGGTAGCTCATCGGCAGTTCGTCGACGCGCGTGCCGAACAGCACGAAGCCCGGCGGCCGCGTCTTGGCCTGCGTCAGGTAGCGCAGCTTGATCCGCTTGCCGCCCGGCGCCGGCGGCGGGTTGGCCTCGATCGCGCGCTCGAACCAGCGATTGAGCTCGCCGGTCCCGACGCGGTGCGACCAGGCCGCGCGCGTTTCGAACGCCGCGCCGATCAGCTGGTCGATCCCCTTGCCGGTTGCGGCCGACACCGCCAGCAGCGGCACGCCCTTCACCTGCGCCAGTCCCTCGTCCAGCGCCTTCTTCACGCCGTTGAACAGGCTGGAGGCATTTTCCGCCACGTCCCATTTGTTCAGCGCGATCACCAGCGCGCGGCCTTCCTCCAGCACGCGGTCGGCGATGCGCAGATCCTGCGCCTCCAGCCCGAGCGTCGCGTCGAGCAGCAGCACGACGACCTCCGCGAAATCGACCGCGTGCAGCGCATCGGCGACCGACAGTTTCTCCAGCTTGTCCTGCACCTTGGCGCGCTTGCGCATCCCCGCGGTGTCGATCAGCCGCACCTGTCGCGCGCCGTCCGGCCCTTCCCATGTCCAGTCGATCGCGATCGAATCGCGCGTGATCCCCGCCTCGGGCCCGGTGATCATCCGGTCCTCGCCCAGGATCCGATTGACCAGCGTCGACTTGCCCGCGTTCGGCCGCCCGACGATCGCCAGCTTCAGCGGCGCATCGGGGCTCTCGATATCGACCGGCTCCTCCTCCTCGGGCTGGAGCGGTTCCAGATGCGGCCGCAGCCCCTCGAATAGCTCGACCAGCCCCTCGCCATGCTCGGCCGAGAAGGCGACCGGATCGCCGAAGCCGAGAGCCATCGCCTCGTACAGCCCGCCCTCGCCCGCGCGCCCCTCGGCCTTGTTGGCCATCAGCACGATCGGTGTGTCCGACCCGCGCAGCCAGCGCGCGATCTCCTCGTCGAGCGGCACCACCCCGGCCCGCGCGTCGATCACGAACAGCGCGACGTCCGCGGCATCGACCGCGGCCTGCGTCTGCTGCCGCATCCGCCCCGGCAGCGTGTTCGGATCCTCGTCCTCGTACCCCGCGGTATCGATGACGCGGAATTCCAGTCCGAGCAGATGCGCATCGCCCTCGCGGCGGTCGCGGGTCACGCCCGGCCGGTCATCGACCAACGCCAGCTTCTTGCCGACCAGACGGTTGAACAGCGTCGACTTGCCGACATTGGGTCGACCGACGATCGCGACGGTGGGGAGACGGGACATGCGCGTGACCTAAAGATTTATCCGCGCGTGCGATAGGGTGCGCGCGAGCGCCCCCGCGGAACGATGATGCCGGCCGATCGCACGCTCAAGGCGTTCGTGCTGCGCCTGTCGAAGCACGTAGCCGGAGCACCGCGCATTGCGTGTGACACGCCCTTCGACCGGCTCAGGGCGAACGGGACTCCGTGAGGACGACGGCGTGGTCGGCCGCTCACCGCCAGGCGGTGATCACGCCCTTCTCGTCCAGCGTGTAGAGCGTCTGGTTCGCCACGATCGGGTTCATCGAAAAGGCCTCGCCCGCCGCGATCGTCGTCTGCACGCTGCCGTCGGTGACCGACGCGCCGACGAGCTCGCCGCGCGAGTTGGTCAGCCACAGCTTGTCACCCGCCAGCACCGGCCCGAACCAGTTGTACGGATCGGTGCGCTTTTCCTCGTTCTTGAACCCGCGCAACTGGCTGATCCAGCGCAGCTTGCCGTTGGCGCGCGACAGGCAGACCAGCCGCGAGTCGTCCGTCACCAGGAAGATCCAGTCGCCGACGATCCACGGGGTCGAGATGCCGGCGAGGTTCTGCTCCCACATCCGCTGGCCCGTCGCGATCTCCAGCGCGACCATGCGTCCGCCCTGCCCGATCGAATAGACGCGTCCGTCCTCGATCACCGGATCGGCGTCGATATCGGCCAGACTCGATACCGAGGTGGTGATCGAGGTTCGTGACAGCGCATCCTGCCACAAGGTGCGACCGTTCTCGTAGCGATAGGCGTTCAGCTCGCCGCTGGAGAAGCCGGCGACGACCGTGCCCGAACTCGCCGCGGGTGCGGCGACCCCGAACACGCCCTGCGTCTCCAGGCTGGCGGACTGCGTCCACACGACCTTGCCGTCCGCCTGGTCGAGCGCGAAGATCTGATTGTCCTGGCTCAGCACATAGACCTGCCCGTTGGCCACGGTCGGCGCACCGCGCAGCGGCCCGCCCGGCTTGGCGCGCCACAGGATCTTGCCGTCCGCGGCGCTCACCGCGACCACATCGCCCAGCCCGTCGGTGGCGTAGAGCTTGGCGTCGTCGTAGCTGACGCCGCCGCCGAACCGCGCGTCGCGATTCTCGTCATTGTCGGGCAGCGCGCGCGTCCACAGCTTCGCGCCGGTGTCGGCGGCAAAGGCGTGGAGCGTCGCATCGACGTCGACCACGAAGAGCTTGTTCTCGGCGATCACCGGCCCGGCGGCTAGCCGCGCGCGGTTGCTGCCGCCGTTGATCTGCGCGCTCCACACCTTCGCCGGCGTCGCCGAGGCGAGCAGCAGGTTGCCCATCGACTTGGCGGCATTGCCGCCCGGCTGCGTCCAGGCATCGTTGGCGGCCGCGACCGGCAGGGTCACGGGCACGTTCTCCAGCCCCTTGTCGACCGTTGCCTGATTCTCGGACATCAGGATCGGTACGCGCTGGCCCACGGTCGGCGTCTTCTTGGGCGCGCCCTTGAAGATCCCGCAGCCGCTCAAGCTCACCAGCGCGGCGAGCGCCAGGCCGGTCGCCACCCGTGTCGTCATCGCGTCGTCTTACCTTCGATCGTCGCCGGCGCGGAGGGCGCGGCTGGAGTCTTTTCGTCCAATACGCCGGCCATCTGAACCGCACGTTGACGCAGCGAGCGCGGCACCTGCGCGTCGGCGGCGATGCGCGCGAACACCTGGGAGGCTAGGTCGCGCCGGCCCTGTTGCAGATAGGCGGCGGCCATCAGCTCGCCAGCGCTGCCCAGCCACGGATTGCCGACGACGGCCAGCGGACGCATCCGCTCGACGATCACCTCCGGCTTCAGCGTGTCGAACTCCGCGCTGGTCTGGCGGATCAGCGCGAGGTCGCGGAACGGCTGCGCCGCGCTCGCATCCTGCGCCACGCTGGCGAACCGGGCGGCGGCACCCTTCAGGTCGTTCTTCTGGAGCAGCACGTCGGCCTGGGTGAAGATCGCCATCACCCGGTACCCGTCGCGCTTCGACTGCGCGAGCGTGGCGAGCGGCGCCGCGGCGGACGCGGCGTCGTTCGCCGCCAGCGCGTCATAGGCGCTCTGCAACTGCTCGCCCTCGCGCCCCGCGGCCTGCTCCTGCCGGTGCTGCCAGAACAGGAACGCGGCGAAGGCGGCGAGCGCGATCACCAGCGCGGCGATCAGCGCCTTGCCGTAGCGGCGCCAGACGTGCAGCGCCTGGTCGCGCCGCAGCTCGTCGTCGACCTCGCGCAGGAACGCTTCATTGTTTTGCGGCGTCAGGGCCACCGAATACTCCGGACTTCACGGAAAAACGCCCGGCGTGTAGCCGGTCGCGGGGATAAGCGAAAGGCCCGGCTAGTCCTTGGGGGCGTAGAGCTGCTCCGCGGTGGGAAAGTCCCGCGCACGCACCTCCTGCGCATATTGCCGCGCGCGCTCCGCGACGAAGCCGGCCATGTCGCCGTAGCGCTTCACGAACCGGGGGGTGCGCTCGAACAGCCCCAGCATGTCCTCGGCGACCAGCACCTGCCCGTCGCACGCCGCCGACGCGCCGATCCCGATCGTCGGGATCGCGACCGCGTGCGTGATCTCGACCGCGATCGGCTCCACTACGCCCTCGATCACCAGCGCGAACGCCCCCGCCTCGGCGACCGCACGCGCGTCCGACACGATCTTGCGCGCCTCCGCCGGGCTGCGGCCGCGCGCGCCGTAGCCGCCCAGCGCGTTCACCGCCTGCGGGGTCAGCCCGATATGCCCGACGACCGGGATGCCGCGCTCGACCAGGAACGCGATCGTCGCGGCCATCGCGGTGCCGCCCTCCAGCTTCACCGCCGCCGCGCCGGTTTCCTTCATCAGCCGCGCCGCGCTCTCGAACGCCTGCGCGGGCGACGCCTCGTAGCTGCCGAACGGCATGTCGACGACGACCAGGGCATGATGGCTGCCGCGCACCACCGCCGCGCCGTGCGCCGCCATCATCTCCAGCGTGACCGGCACCGTCGAGGGCAGGCCGTAGATCACCTGCCCCAGGCTGTCGCCGACCAGCAGCATGTCGCAATGCGGGTCCATCAGCTGCGCCATGCGCACGGTATAGGCGGTCAGCATCACCAGCGGCTCGCCGCTGCCCGCCGCGATCGCCGCCTTGCGCGCGCGGATCGCGGGAACGGTCAATCGCTTCATCGGCGCGGACACGGGCGTGGCGCGGCTGGTGGCGGTGTCGATCGTGAAGGTCGTGGACATGGGGCCGCGTGCTACGCCACCCGCGTCAAACGATCCAGCCGCGTCGTCGCGCGACATGCGCCAGTTGCAGCGCCAGCGCGCCGACGGTCAGGATCAGCAGGGGAAAGTAGAGCACATACGGCCCTTTGACCGCGATGATGTCGGTCATCAGGAACATCCACCCGAACTGGATCATCACCGCCACCAGCGAAACGGTGAGCAACGCCGCCGCATGTCGCGAGCGCAGCAGCAGCGCGCATGCGCCGAGCAGCATCGCCACCGTCGCCACCGCGTAATCGAGGCGGTACCAGCCCGGCAGACGCGCGAACAGCGCGCGGTCGTAGTCGCTGGCCGGCCCCATCGCGTCGGCACCCTGCGTCAGTTGCGTGTAGCAGGCCCAGACGCCCATCGCGCCCCACGCCACCAGCACCACCGCCGCGATGCGGAACCACATCGGTCCGCGCTGTCTGCCACCCGTCTCCATGGACGCGAGCATAGCGCGAGCGCACCGCCAGGGACAGCGAGTCGCAAGAAACCGGCGATGTGGTGGAAAACTTGGTCGGGGCGACAGGATTCGAACCTGCGACCCCCACACCCCCAGTGTGATGCGCTACCAGGCTGCGCTACGCCCCGACCGAGGGGGCGCCTCTACGCGTGCTCGTTGCGGGATGCAAGCGCATTGGCCGCATGTTGCGTGCGCGGCCCCGCGATGATAGCGGCAGCGACTTCGCGCGGCCGTCTCCCGGCCGCCCAACGGTCATGCACGGAAACCGATGCTCATCTCTCCCGCTTATGCGCAGACCGCCAGCGGCGCCGCCTCCGGCGGCGGCCTCGCCGGCTTCATCAGCCTCGCGCCGCTGCTCCTCGTCTTCGTCGTCTTCTACTTCCTGATGATCCGCCCGCAGCAGAGCCGCATGAAGGCGCTCCAGGCGGCGGTCGCCGCGGTGAAGAAGGGCGATTCGGTCGTCACCGCCGGGGGGCTGATCGGCAAGGTCACCAAGGTCGAGGACACGTTCGTCGAGGTCGAGATCGCGCCCAACACCCGCGTCCGCGTCGTGAAGGCGACGCTGGCCGAGGTCACGCCGCTCGGCGGCAAGCCGGCAAACGACTGACATGCTGGACTTTCCCCGCTGGAAGGTCGTCGGCATCTGGCTGCTGCTCGCGGCGCTTGTCTCGCTGTCGATCCCGACCTTCATTCCCGAGAGCGTGACCGCGAAATGGGGCGTGAACCTGCCGCGCGTCAACAAGGGGCTCGACCTCGCCGGCGGCAGCTACCTGCTGCTCGAGGCGGACACCAACGATGTCGCCACCGCGCGCGTCGAGGCGATGCGCGAGCAGGTGCAGACCGAGATGCGCCGCCAGAACCCGCGCATCGAGATCGGCGACATCTCCAGCCGCGGCGGCCAGCTGTCGTTCCTGCTGCGCGACCCGCGCCAGGTCGATGCCGCGCGTGAGCGGCTGCTCCAGATCACCGGCACCGGTGCCGGCATGACCGGGCAGCGGCAGTGGGATATCCAGGTCGTCGACACCAGCCGCTTCGTGCTGACCCCGACCGCCGCCGGGCTGACCCAGGCGGTCGAGACCGCGATGGGCGACGCGACCGAGGTCGTGCGCCGCCGCATCGACGAAATGGGCACGCGCGAGCCGACGATCATCCGCCAGGGCAGCAACCGCATCGTCGTGCAGGTCCCGGGCCTCCAGGATCCGCAGGCGCTCAAGGATCTGCTCGGCAAGACCGCCAAGCTCGAATTCAAGCTGGTCGACGTCAACGCCGATCCGCAGGCGCTGGCCAAGGGTCAGGCGCCGGCGGGCGATCAGATCCTGCCCTATCCCAACAATCCCTCGGGCATCCCGCTGATCGCGGTGAAGCGGCAGGCGATCATCACCGGCGACATGCTGAGCGATGCGCGGCAGGAGTTCGAACCGCAGACGAATGCACCGCAGGTGTCGATGACCTTCGACAGCCAGGGCGGTCGCCGCTTCGCGCGAACGACGCAGGAAAACGTCGGCAAGCCGTTCGCGATCATCGTCGACAACACCGTGATCTCGGCGCCCAACATCAACGAGCCGATCATCGGCGGCCGCGCCGCGATCAACGGCGGCTTCACGGTCGAAAGCGCCAACCAGCTCGCGATCGCGCTGCGTTCGGGCAAGCTGCCCGTGGATCTGAAGATCGTCGAGGAATCGACCGTCGGGCCGGACCTCGGCGCCGATTCGATCCGCGCCGGCATCCTCGCCTCCGCGGTCGCGGTGGCGCTGGTCGTCGCGTTCATGCTGGTCACCTACGGCCGGTTCGGCCTCTATGCGAACCTCGCGGTCGTCATCAACGTGTTCGTCATCCTGGGCGTGATGGCGCTGCTCAAGGGCACGCTGACGCTGCCGGGGATCGCGGGATTCGTGCTGACGATCGGCACCGCGGTCGACGCCAACGTGCTCATCAACGAGCGTATCCGCGAGGAGCGCCACCGTGGGCGCGGCGTGGTGCAGTCGGTCGAACTGGGCTACAAGGAAGCGAGCCGCACGATCTTCGAGGCGAACGTGACGCACGCGATCTCGGGCATCATCATGTTCGTGCTGGGCTCCGGCCCGGTGAAGGGTTTCGCGGTCGTCCTGCTGATCGGCATCGCCACCAGCGTGTTCACCGCGGTCACCTTCACCCGCATGCTGGTCGCCGGCTGGCTGCGCCGCGCCAAGCCCAAGACGATCAACATATGATCGACCCGACCGCGCGCCCCATCAACCGTCACCCCGGCGCAGGCCGGGGTCCAGAGTCGCACGCGCTGCGCTCTGTAAGCCGGACCCCGGCCTGCGCCGGGGTGACGAGGAAGTCATGAAACTGCTCAAGCTCGTCCCCGACGACACCAACATCGACTTCGTCCGCCTGCGCGGCTGGGCGTTCGGCCTGACGCTGCTGCTCAGCGTGCTGGCGGTCGGGCTCACCTTCTACAAGGGGCTGAACTTCGGCGTCGATTTCGAAGGCGGCCTGATGATCGAGGAGCGATTCGCGCAGACGCCCGATCTCGACCGCGTCCGCAGCGTCGTCGATGCGCAGGGCGTCGGCGAGGCTTCGCTCCAGCAGTTCGGCGACCCGCGCACGATCACCATCCGCCTGCCGGTCCAGCAGAGCGGCGACGAAGGCGCGACCAACGCCGCGGTCCGCAAGGTCGAGGCCGCGCTGGCAAAGGCGTTCCCCGGCGCCGAATTCCGCCGCTATTCGACCGTGTCGGGCAAGGTGTCGGGCGAGCTGATCCGCAACGGCGTGCTCGCGGTCGTGCTCGCGATCCTCGGCATCGGCCTGTTCGCGATCTTCCGCTTCGAATGGCAGTTCGGCGTGTCGACGATCGTCGCGATCGTCCACGACCTGTTGATGACGCTCGGCTTCTTCGCGCTGACGCAGTTCGAGTTCGACCTGAACATCGTCGCCGCGGTGCTGACGATCATCGGCTATTCGATCAACGACAAGATCGTGATCGACGACCGCATCCGCGAGAACATGCGCCGCTATCGCAAGATGGAGATGCGCGAGATCATCAACCTGTCGGTCAACGAAACGCTGCCGCGCACCGTGATGACCTCGGTGACGATCCTGCTGGCGCTCGCCGCACTGCTGTTCCTCGGCGGACACGTGCTGCGCGGCTTCACCGCCGCCATGACGCTCGGCATCGTCGTCGGGACCTATTCCTCGATCTACGTCTCGTCGTCGCTGCTCATCTCGCTCGGCCTGCGCGCCGAGCCGGAAAACGAGAAGCCGGCGCGCGGCCGCAGCGCGATCGAGGGTGCCGAGCGTATCGGCCCGCGGACCTGACGTGACCGGATCGGAGCGCAGCGCATGAGGATGGACCGCGAGCGTGACGCCGCCGGCCCGCTGGTGCGCGGCTTCGGCCCGGCCGGGTTCAAGGTCGATGCGCCCGACGGCACGATGGGCGTCTACCCGGCGCTGCTGCTCACGGCCACGCGCGCCGACGCCTGGACGCCCCCTCCCCTCGAGTCGCTCGACGAGGCCGCGCTGGCACCGCTGCTGGGCGAACCGATCGAGTTCGTGCTGCTCGGCACCGGCGGCAACCTGCGCCGTCCCCCGCGCACGCTGGTCGCCGCGCTGGAGGCCAGGGGCATCGGGATCGAAGCGATGGACAGCCGCGCCGCCGCGCGCGCCTGGGGCGTGCTACGCGCCGAGGAACGCCGCATCGCCGCCGCGCTCTATCCGCTCGCGGACTAGACACCGGAAGAAGCTTCTCCTTCCCAAGGGCGACGATAACCCAACCGCTCGCCACGGCTTCCCGCCGCCGAGCGGGTGCGAAAAGGAACAAGCGCGCTTCCTCTGCACGCGTGCGGGGCGTCGATACCGGCTGGCCGGCTCGTACACCGGCGCTGGTCGAACTTCGCAGGTCATGCGGCCTTGCCAAGGCAAAGAGGGTCTTGTCGGATTGGGTAGTGGTGCCGCTTACAGGACTCGAACCTGTGACCCCCGCATTACGAATGCGATGCTCTACCAGCTGAGCTAAAGCGGCCAACGCGCCTCCGTTCGGGAAGCGTCGTGGAGGGGGCGGTTAGCAGCATCGTGGGCGTCTGACAAGCGCCTCGCGGCTTTACCGTGCGTTTACCATCCATCGCGCAAAAGCGGGCCTGCGACTCCGGCCGAATGACAGGCCGCTCGCCGGGACATGAGCATGGACAGCGCGCACGGCTACGACGATCTCCGGCAGGACGACGACCCGACCGAGGGCGGCGTGGGCGAGGCGCATACCCCGATCGGCGGCGACGAGCGGCGGATGCACGTCCGCGCCTACAACCACTGGGTCTCGCTGCTGCGCGGGCGCGCCTATCCGGCGATCGAGGATCTCGAGCCCGAGAGCATCGCCGATTTCGGCCCCAACAGCGTCCTGCTCGATTTCTCCGCCGGGATCGACAATCCCGCGATTCAGTTCATCGGCCGCGCGCTGCGCGAGGAGTGCGCGCTGGACCAGTCGATCGTCCACATCTCCGACGTGCCGTCGCGCTCGCTGCTGTCGCGGCTGACCGATCATTACCTGCAGATCATCGCCAACCGCGCGCCGATCGGGTTCGAGGCCGAGTTCACCGGCACGCGCGGCCACAACACGCTGTATCGCGGCATCCTGATGCCCTTCTCGTCCGACGCGCAGTCGATCGACTATATCTACGGCGTCATCAACTGGAAGGAACTGGCCGGCGACGTCGACCAGGCGGGGCTCGATGCCGAACTGGCCGCCGCGATCCGCGTGCCGCGCCACGATCCGGTGCCGAGCGGCGCCTGGGCGGACGGCCCGTGCGCCGCCGCCCCCGTCGCCGAGCCCGACGCCGCGCCGCGCACGCTCGACGAGCGGCTCGCCGCCGCGCGCGACAGCGCCGCCGTCGCTCGTGCCGCGCGCGCGCGCAGCCATGCCGCGCTCTACCGGGCGCTCGGCCGTGCGCACGACGTCGCGATCGCCGCCGCTGCCGATCCGCAACGCCTGACGGCCCTGCTCGCCGACGCCGGCATCCGCCCGCAGGCGCGCGCGCCGATGACCGCGATCGCCAAGCTCGTCTTCGGCGCCGACCATGACAAGACCCGCCTGACCGAGGCCGCCACCGTGCTCGCATGGGCGCAGCGCACCGGCATTGCCGAGGGTGCGCTCGCGCATGCGCTGGAGCGCGCCGAGGGCGGCGTGAAGGGCATCGTCGCGGCCGAGCGCGCGCAGCGCCAGCCGGACGGCCCGGAGACCGCCGCCGCGCTCCCGCTCGCCGACCGCGCCCCGCTTGCCGAAGTCGCGATCGACAGCGGCTGCGACGAAGGCGCGCCGGTCGTCCTGCTCGGCCGCGCCACCGCGACCGGGATCGTCGTCGTCGGCGCGATCGGCGACGATGCACGTCTCGCCGAGCAGGTGCTGCGCCGCCTTCACTGAAGCGCCTGCCGCGCTGCGCCTGCCCCACACGCCTGCAACGATGCAGCACGGGTCTGCAACGATGCAGTGCGGCAACGCTTGAGCTAGGCGGCACAGGCGCGCATAGCTGGCGCCATGCCCGAAAAGTCTCTTCAGATACTGTCTGCGGCGCTGGCGGCGCGGCTCACCTATCGCGCGCTCCCCGGCGAAATCGCCGGCTTCGGCGAGGACAAGCAGGCGGAGGCTGCGGCCTTCCTGGCACAGACCGCCGCGACGCGGCTCCCGGGCACCCCGGTGCTCGCGCTCGAACAGCTGCCGGGCGACGGCGCGCGGCGACGGATGCGGCTGGCGATCGTCAACGACGACATGCCGTTCCTGGTCGACTCGGTCGCCGCCGCGATCGGCGACCGCGACATCGCGGTCGACCGCGTCATCCACCCCGTCGTGCGCGTCACCCGCGACGCCGACGGGCATCTCACCGACATCGAGGCCGCCGACGGGCGCCCGGAGTCGATGATCTATATCGAGCTGGAGCGCGTCGACGCGCGCGATCGCCGCGCGCTGACCGACGAGATCGAGCGCCTGCTCGCCGACGTCCGCGTCGCGGTGCGCGACTGGCGCGCGATGCAGGGGACGCTTGCGGCGGACGCCGGCGTGATCGACGATGTCGGCGGCGATCCGGAGGGCGCGGCGCTGCTGCGCTGGTTCCTCGACCGTCACTTCACGCTGCTGGGGCATGAGCGCTGGCACGCCGACGGCCATGCGGACTCGGCCCCGGCCCTCGGCATCGTCACCAATCCGCATGACGTGCCGATCCTCGCCGAGCGCTCGCGGCGACTGGCGATGGACTATTTCACCGCCGGCAACGCCGCGCCGCTGCTGCTGAAATCCAGCCTGATCTCGCCGGTCCACCGCCGCGTCCCGCTCGACCTCTTGGTGGTGCCGCTCCACACCGGCGGGCGCGTCACCGGCCTGTCGATCCACGCCGGGCTGTGGACCTCGGCCGCGCTCAACGCCCCGCCGCGCAGCGTGCCGGTGCTGCGCCAGCGGCTCGCGGCCAGCGAGGCGAAGTTCGGCTTCGACCCCGCCGGCCACACCGGCAAGGCGCTGACCCACGCCATCGCCACGCTGCCGCACGATCTGATGATCGCGGTCAGCGCGGCGTCGATGGAGGAACTGGCGCTCACCGCGATGAGCCTGGCGGACCGTCCCCGCCCGAAGCTGGTGCTGACCCCCTCCCCGCTCGGCCGCCACCTCTACGCCTTCGTCTGGCTGCCGCGCGACGAGATGACCACCGCGCGCCGAGTCGCGATCGGCGAGATGCTGGCCGAGGCTGCCAACGGCCAGGTGCTGAACTGGTCGACCAGCGTCGAGGACGGGCGCGTCGCACTGTTGCGCTACACCATCGACCTGCGCGGCGCGGGCGTGCTGCCCGATGCGACGACGCTCGATGCGCAGCTCGAAAAGATGGTGCGCGGCTGGGCGCCGTCGATCGAGGCCGCGCTGGCGGACGAGGTCGGCCCGGCGCGCGCCGCCCGGCTTGCGCTGCGCCACGCCGCCGCCTTCCCGGCGCGCTACCGCACCGGCGCGACCGCCGACGAGGCGGCGCGCGACATCGTCGCGATCGCCAATCTCGACGGTGATGCCGATCGCGAGGTGCGCTTCACCGCCGGCGGCGACGGGATGCTCCACCTCAAGGTCTATCGGCAGGGCGGACCGTTGGCGCTCTCCGACGCGGTCCCCGCGCTCGAGCATTTCGGCTTCCGCGTGATCGAGGAAATGCCGACCGCGCTGACCGACGAGGAACGCAGCTCGATCCACGACTTCACGCTGGAGACGAAGGCCGATATCCCCGCCGTCCTCGCCGCCGCCGATACGTTGCAGGAGGCGCTGGCGCAGGTGCTGGAGGGCCGCGCCGAGGATGACGGCTTCAACCGGCTGATGCTGGAGGCCGGACTGTCGCCCTCCGCCGTCGTGCTGTTCCGCGCCTGGTATCGCTATCTGCGGCAGGCGGGCATGAGCTACGGCCCCGCCAACGTCGTCGACACGCTCACCCGCGTCCGCGACGTGACGCAGGCGCTGGTCGACCGCTTCACCGCGGTCCACGATCCGAAATCGATCGCCGACGCCGACGCCGCGCAGGGCGTGATCGACGCCGGGCTCGACGCGGTCACCGGCATCGACGACGACCGCATCCTGCGCGCCTTCCGCGCGGTCATCGACGCGACGCTGCGCACCAACGCCTTCACCGAGGCCGCGGACGAGGCGCTCGCCTTCAAGCTCGACAGCGCGAGGATACCCGGCCTCCCCGCCCCGCTGCCGTGGCGCGAGGTGTGGGTCTATTCGCCGCGTGTCGAGGGCATCCACCTGCGCGCCGGCCCGGTCGCGCGCGGCGGCCTGCGCTGGTCCGACCGCCGCGACGATTTCCGCACGGAGATCCTCGGGCTGATGAAGGCGCAGCGCGTCAAGAACGCGGTCATCGTCCCAACCGGCGCGAAGGGCGGCTTCTACGCCAAACAGCTCCCCGCGCCGTCGAACCGCGACGCGTGGCTGGCGGAGGGGACCGAGGCGTACCGCATCTTCATCCGCACGCTCCTGTCGATCACCGACAATATCGAGGGCGGCAAGGTCGTCCATCCGGCGGGCGTGACGATCCTCGACGGCGAGGACCCCTATTTCGTCGTCGCCGCCGACAAGGGCACCGCGACCTTCAGCGACGTGGCGAACACGATCGCGCTCGACCGAGACTTCTGGCTGGGCGACGCCTTCGCCAGCGGCGGCTCGCAGGGCTACGACCACAAGGCGATGGGCATCACCGCCAAGGGCGCGTGGGTCTCGGTCCAGCGCCATTTCGCCGAACGCGGGCTCGACGTGCAGCGCGAACCGATCCGCGTCGTCGGCTGCGGCGACATGTCGGGGGACGTGTTCGGCAACGGGATGCTGCTGTCGAAGGCGATCAAGCTGGTCGCCGCCTTCGACCACCGCCACATCTTCCTCGATCCCGATCCCGATCCGGCGGCCAGCTGGGACGAGCGCGCGCGGATGTTCGCCCTCCCGCGCTCGAGCTGGGCGGACTACGACACGTCGCTGATCTCCGCGGGCGGCGGCGTGTTCGCGCGCGACATGAAGTCGATCCCGCTCTCGCCGCAGGTGCAGGCCGCGCTCGGCATCGCCGCCGACCGGCTGGAGCCGACCGCGCTGATCTCGGCGATCCTCAAGAGCCCGGCCGACCTGATCTGGTTCGGCGGCATCGGCACCTATGTGAAGGCGGCGGCCGAGAACAACGCCACCGTCGGCGATCCCGCCAACGACCGCCTGCGCGTCGATGCCGAGGAACTGCGCGCGATCGCGATCGGCGAAGGCGCGAACCTGGGCGTCACGCAAGGAGCGCGCATCGCCTTCGCCGCGCGCGGCGGCCGCATCAACACCGACTTCATCGACAATTCCGCCGGCGTCGACTGCTCGGACAACGAGGTCAACATCAAGATCGCGCTCAACCGCGAGATGATCGAGGGCCGGCTGTCGTTCGAGGACCGCAACGCGCTGCTCGGCAGCATGACCGACGATGTCGCGCAACTGGTGCTGGAGGACAACCGGCTCCAGACGCTCGGCCTGTCGATCGCCGAGGGCGGCGGCGCGCAGGCGCTGCCCAGCTACGTCCGGCTGATCGAGGTGTTCGAGGAAGCCGGGCGGCTCGACCGTCAGGTCGAGGGGCTGGCCAGCAACACCGACCTGCTGCGCCGCACCGGCGAGGGCCGCGGCCTCACCCGCCCCGAACTCGCGGTGCTGCTGGCGACCGCCAAGCTGTCGCTCCAGGACGCGATCGAACATTCGCCGCTGGGTGAAGACGACGCGCTGGTCCCCGATCTCCACGCCGCCTTCCCGCGTGCGATGCAGGAGCGGTTCGCCGCCGCGATCGACGCGCATCGCCTGCGTGGGCAGATTGTCGCGACCAAGCTCGCCAACCGCATCGTCAACCGCATCGGCATCCTCCACCCGTTCGAGCTGGCCGAGGAGGAAGGCGCGACGCTCGCCGACATCGCCGCGATGTTCGTCGTCGCCGAGCGGCAGTTCGACCTCGCCGCGCTGTGGCGCGATATCGAGACGACCGCGATGCCCGAAGCCGGTCGCCTCGCGCTGTTCGACGAGGTCGCGGTCGCGGTCCGCTCGCAGATCGCCGACCTGCTGCGCGCCACCGCGCCGGGGACGATGCCGTCGGCGGTGCTCGCGCGGCTGTCGGGCGGGATCGACCGGCTGGCGGCCGCCACCGCCGAACTGCTGCTCGACGAGGCGCGCGCGCATTCGCGGCGCATCGCCGACACGCTGGAGGCCGCCGGCGCCCCGCGCGACCTCGCCCAGCGCGTCGTCCGCCTCTTCGAGCTCGACGGCGCGGTCGGGCTCGCCGACCTGGGCGAGCGCGCCGCGATCGACGAGACGCAGCTTGCGCGCGCCTTCACCCGGCTCGGCGAGGGGCTCGGGCTCGACTGGGCGCAGGGCACCGCGACGCGCATCAGCCCCAGCGACCCGTGGGAGCGGCTGCTGATCGCCGGGCTCGCGCGCGATTTCCAGCAGCTGCGGCTCGACTTCCTGGGCCGCGGCGGCACGGGCGACCCGGTCGCGCTGGTCGACGCGTGGCTGGCGCGCAACGCCGCGCGCGTCGGGCAATTCCGCGCCGTCATCGACCGCGCCCGCAACGCGCAGGCCCCCAATGCCGCGATGCTCGCGCAGATCGCCGGTCAGGCGCGCGTCCTGCTGGGACGCTAACAGCGCGCGCCCCCTCCCCCCGTTCGCCCTGAGCCTGTCGAAGGGGGCGTGCCCCAGGCGGCACGTGCTTCGACAGGCTCAGGGCGAATGGAGGCGGGGCGCACACCCACATCTGCCGCGGCCCAAGGAACCATCCTTAACTCAAATCATTGAGAAATAAGCGATTTCATATCGCCCCCTCAACGACTTATGCGTCGCTCGTGCATTGCCTCCCCGTCCCACAACGGAGAAGCACCATGTACTATCACGACAGGCGTCTTCAGTATCCCGTCACCGTCGAGAAGCCCGACCCCGCCTTCGCGCGGATGCTGCAACAGGCGATCGGCGGCGTCGAAGGCGAGATCCGCGTCTGCATGCAGTATTTCTTCCAGGCGTGGGGCAATCGCGCGCCGACGCCGAAATACCGCGACATGCTGCTCCACACCGCCACCGAGGAGATCGGGCATATCGAGATGCTGGCGACCGCGGTCGCGCTGAACCTCGACAAGGCGCCCGCCTCGCTCCAGGAAGAAGGCGCCGCCGACGGGATTGTCGGCGCGGTGATGGGCGGCGGCAACGGCCGGCAGGAGATCGAGGGGCTGATCCACAAGAACCTGCTGTCCAGCGGGCTGGCGGCGATGCCGATGGATTCGGACGGCGTGCCGTTCAACATGAGCCACATCTACGCCAGCGGCAACATCGCCGCCGACATGCACTGCAACGTCGCCGCCGAGGCGACGGGACGCGTGCTGGCGGTGCGCCTGTTCAACGCCGCGCACGATCCGGGCATGAAGAACATGCTTCACTACATGATCGCGCGCGACACGATGCACCAGCAGCAATGGCTGGCGGTGCTGGAGGAACTCGGCGGCCCCTCGGCCAACCTGCCGATCCCCAACTCCTTCCCGCAGGAGCAGGAGGATCAGGAGAACAACTACAATTTCTACGCCACCGCGGCGGACGGCAGCTACCCGGAAGGCCGTTGGACCAGCGGGCCGACGATCGACGGCCGCGGCGAGTTCACCGTCTTCCCGAACAAGCCGCTCGGCGAGGAACCGATCCTCGGCCCGGCGCGCCCGGACAGCGGCGCACAGGCCCAGCAGATCGGGTGATGTGCAGGGAGGGGCGGCGCGAGAGCATCCGCCCCTTTCCCATCATTGCTTCCCTGATCGCGATGACGAAGTTGCAGCGGTCCTATCGTCATCCCCGCGCAGGCGGGGATGACGATAGGACATATTGCCATCCGCTCCTACACCTCCGCCCAACGCCGCAGCAGGTTATGGTAGACCCCGGTCAGCCGCACCGCCGCCGCCGCGCCCTGCCCCTGCGCCGCCGCGACCTCCTGCACGCCCCGGTCCAGCTCGAACAGGATCCGCCGCGCGCCATCGTCGCGGACCATGGATTGGATCCAGAAGAAGCTCGCCGTGCGCACCCCGCGCGTCACCGGCGCCACCCGGTGCAGGCTCGATGCGGGATACAGCACCATATGCCCCGCCGGCAGCTTCACCTCCTGCATCCCGAACTGATCCTCGATCACCAGCTCGCCACCGTCGTAGCTGGCGGGATCGGCAAGGAACAAGGTCGCCGACAGGTCGCTGCGGATGCGGAAATCGCTCCCGCGCTTCATCCGCACCGCATTGTCGACGTGCAGCCCGAAATCCTGCCCGCCCTCGTAGCGGTTGAACAGCGGCGGAAAGACCTTCGCCGGCAGCGCCGCCGCCACGAACAGCGGCGATCGCCCCAGCGCGTCGAGGATCACGCCCCCCGCCGCGCGCGCCGCCGCGCCGTCCTCGGGCAACTGGCAATTGCGCTTGGCAAGCGCCGCCTGCGGACCGGAGGTGGCGTTGCCGTCGATCCACTCGGCCGCATCGATGACGGCGCGGACCTGCGCCAGCGCATCGGCATCGAGAACGTCGGGAATCGCGATCAGCATGAGCGAACCAGTTCCTGCGTCATAGCCAATAAGACTCCGCTCGCACTGAGCCTGTCGAAGTGCGTGTTCGGGGCACGTGCGTCGACAGGCTCAGCACGAACGGGAAGGGCGTTACGCCCAAAGTCACTTAGAAACTATAGAACAGGCTCAGCACCGCCTGCCGCCGGTCGCCCGGCATCGCCCAGCCGCCGGTGACCACCCCGGTGGTGGCGTTGATGTTGTTCCGCACGTTGGTCAGATACTTCTCATCCGTGAAGTTCTGCACGTTGAGCTGCATGGTCAGCCCCTCGCGGAAACTGTACGCCAGATACGCCCGGTGGATCAGGTAATCGTCGGTCTTCAGCAGCGCGGCATTGGCCAGTGTGGGGACATAGGTGGTGAACGCCCCCTGATAGGTCAGTCCATAGCCGACCTCCAGCCCGAACGGCAGCTTGTAGGTCGTGAACAGGCTCCCCGAATGCGGCGGCGTCTGCACCAGCGGGCTGTCGCGCTGCGGATCGGGGTCGGCCGCGGTGTTGCCGCACCCGCTACGTCCCGGGTTCGCGAGGCAGAAGTCGGAGACGGATTGCAGCACCTTGCTGTCGAGGTAGGTGTAGTTCGCGAAGATCGTCCAGTTGCGCGTGACGTTGCCCGACATGCCCAGCGCGATGCCGTCGACGCGGCTGCGCCCGTCGAGTACCTGCACGGTCGGCAGCGCCGGATCGTTGGACGGGATGCGGTAGTTCGTCCGCTCGTTGCGGAACAGCGCCGCGGTCAGCTCCAGCCGCCGCCCGAACAGCCCGGCCTTGGCGCCAACCTCGTAATTCTTCGCGGTCTCCGGCGCGACGTCGCAAGTGCTGGTCACCACCGTGCCCGACACGCTCACGCATCCCAGCCGCACCGTGGCCGACGACGGCGTCTTGGCATTGCCGTAGCTGGCGTACAGGCTCACGTCCTGAACCGGGTGGAAGACCAGCCCGGCACGATAGGAAAACAGCCGCTCGCGGTTCGGCTGGCGCGCCTGCGCGGGCAGCGGCTGCGTCACGCCCGGCGCGGCGGCCACCGGCAGCGTGTCGAACTCGGCATGCTGCTGCTCCCAGCGGACGCCGCCGTTCAGCTCGACGTACCGCCCCAGTTCCAGCGTGTCGAAGGCATAGACCGCGACGTTCCGCGTGGAGGATTGCGAGCGCCCGGTCGTCACGTCGTTGATCGAGCCGCGATAGACCGTGTCGGGGTTCGCGATCGACAGGAACGGCAGCGGCGCGGTCGCCGACCCGTCGGCATTGCGCAGCAGCGACCCGGCGCGGATCGTGTAATCCTCGACCATCCACGACACGCCGACGTTCGCGACGTTGCGGACCTCGCCCTTCGCTCCATGCTCCAGCCGGATGTCGGTCTGGTTGGCGAACAGCTGGTTCACCTGATCGCGCACCAGCCCGCGCGGACCGGACGGCAGCCATTGGCCGGCCGGCACCGTGATCGTCGCGCCGTTCACCGTCGTGGTGCACGGCAGACCCTGCTGGTTCGTCGCGCTGGTCGACACCGGCTGGCGGTTGGTGGCGGCCAGGCAGAACGTCCCCTGCGGTGCGCTGGTGACGCTATACTGGCCGACGCGCTGCCAGCGGGTCAGGTTGCGGATCGACAGGTGATCGTTCACCGCATGGCGGAACGTTGCGGTCAGGCGATCGACATCGACATCCTGCCGGTCGAGGTTGCGATAGCCGTAATAGTCGCTGCGATCCGATCCGGGCACCAGCCCGCCGACGAGGTCGTTGTTGAAATACGGCACGCCGTACAGCGGCGTGTTGCGGTCCTCCTGGTGGACATAGGCGAGCGTCAGGCTGGTCGGCCCGTCCATCCCGATCGTGACCGCCGGCGCCACGCCCCAGCGCTCGTACTTCTCGACGTCGCGACCCGGCACGTCGTTGCGGTGATACACCGCGTTCAGCCGCACGCCGACCATGTCGGACACGCGCTCGTTCGCGTCGATCGCGGCGCGGTAATATTCGTCGGTGCCGACCGCGGCCTGCGCGATCGTCAGGTCCTCGGGGCGCGGCTCCTTGCTGACCAGGTTGATCGTGCCCCCGACCGATCCCGATCCGTTGAAGACCGAGTTCGCGCCGTTGTAGACCTCGATCTGCTGCAGGTTGAACGGGTCGGTGCGGCTGTATTGCGCGCTGTCGCGGATGCCGTCGATCGTGATGTCGTTGTTCGCCGAGAAGCCGCGCAGGTTGATGCTGTCGCCATATCCGCCGCCGCCCTCGCCCGCGCCGAACGTGATCCCCGGCAGCGTCTGGAGCGCATCGCGCAGCGTCAGCAGGTTCTGCTTGCGCAGCACCTGGTCGGAAATGACCGTCACCGTCTGCGGCGTGTCGAGCAACGCGGCGGTCGCCTTCGGGCTTTCGAGCTGGTCGGGCGCCCGCTCGCGCGCACCGGTGACGACCACGTCGTCACGCTCGATCCGCCCGCGCCCGTCCTGCACCGACGCAGCGTCACGCGACGGCGTTTCGGCCAGCGCCGGCGCGGAGGCGATGAATCCGATGCACGACAGCGCCAGGAACGGCGCGCTCGACGACGACATGTTCTGCTTTCCCCTTTGTGTCGGGGACGCAGCTATTGCGAGTGACTTTCAGAGTCAATGCTATTGCGACGGGTTCTCACCATTGTCGCGAAACATGTCTGGCTGCGCGACCAGCCACGTCCGCAGCGCACTCGCGAGATTGGGCGGATCGTCCTGTGCGATCCGCAACGCATCGACCTGCGCGACCAGCGCCGACAGCGGCAAGCGACGCACCCCCGCCGCGCGCTCCAGCGCCGCCCAGAACACCGGCTCGAGGCTGACGGAGGTGGCATGGCCGGCGATCGTCACCGATCGCTTGACCGGCCCGATGAACCCGCCGCGAGGTGGGGAGATCATGGCCGAAGCCAGCTACCCCCACCCGTCATCCCCGCGCAGGCGGGGATCCAGACGCGCAGGTCTCTCCATGGAGGCGGGCGGTCGGACGTCCTGAGTCCTCGTCCGCACCGGCATGACGGCGGCGGTGCGGACACCTCACTCCGCATCGAACAGCGCGGCGAGCTGTTCGATGATCGTGCCCCCCAGCTGCTCGGCATCCATGATCGTCACCGCGCGGCTGTAATAGCGCGTCACGTCGTGGCCGATCCCGATCGCGACCAGCTCGACCGGCGACTTCTTCTCGATCCACGCGATCACCTGCCGCAGGTGCCGCTCCAGATACGATCCCGAATTGACGCTCAGCGTCGAATCGTCGACCGGCGCGCCGTCGGAGATCACCATCAGGATGCGCCGCTCCTCGGGCCGCGCGATCATGCGGTTATGCGCCCACATCAGCGCCTCGCCGTCGATGTTCTCCTTCAGCAGCCCCTCGCGCATCATCAGCCCCAGCGCGGTGCGCGCGCGCCGCCACGGCTCGTCGGCACGCTTGTAGACGATGTGGCGGATGTCGTTCAGCCGCCCCGGCTGCGGCGGGCGCCCGGCGGCCAGCCACGTCTCGCGGCTCTGCCCGCCCTTCCATGCGCGCGTCGTGAAGCCCAGGATCTCGGTCTTCACCCCGCACCGCTCCAGCGTGCGCGCGAGGATATCGGCGCTGATCGCCGCGATCGAGATCGGGCGCCCGCGCATCGACCCCGAATTGTCGATCAGCAGCGTCACCACCGTGTCGCGGAACTCGGTATCGCGCTCGATCTTGTAGCTGAGCGACTGCGTCGGGTTGACCACCACGCGCGCCAGCCGCGCCGCGTCGAGCAGCCCTTCTTCCTGGTCGAAGTCCCACGACCGCGACTGTTGCGCCATCAACCGCCGCTGGAGCCGGTTGGCCAGCTTCGACACCGCCGATTGCAGGTGCACGAGTTGCTGGTCGAGATAGCCGCGCAGCCGCGCCAGCTCCTCGGCGTCGCAAAGATCGGTCGCCGCGACCACTTCGTCGAACCGCTCGGTCCACACCTTGTAATCGAACTGCGCATGCGGGTCCGCGACCGGGCGGTTGGGGCGCACCGGCTGCATCCCCTCCTCGCCCTCGTCGCCGGGCTCGCCCTCGGCGTCGTCGATGTCGTCGCCCTCGAGCTCCTCGCTCTCGCCCTCCTGCGACTGGTCGTCGCGCTGTTCGCCGCGCGCCTCGACCTCGCTCTCGCCCTCCGAGCCTTCCGCATCGCCCTCGTCGGGGGCGTCGGTATCCTGCCCTTCCTCGCCTTCCTCGTCCTCGCCGCCCTCGTCGCTCTCCTGCGGCTGCTGCTCGCCCTCGACCAGTTCGAGCTGTTCCAGCAGCTTGCGGGTCAGCGCCTGGAAGCTGCGCTGATCGTCGAGCGCCAGCGCCAGCGCGCCCAGGTCGGTCTTCTCCCCGATCCAGTCGCGCACCAGCGCCAGCCCCGGCTCGGCCTCGACCGGCGGCAGCCGCCCGGTCAGCGCCTCGCGCACCATCAGCCCCAGCGCGGACGCCAGCGGCACCTCGCTCTTCGAGCGTGCGCGCGTGATCGGGTCGCTGCGCAACCGCACGTCCAGCGCATGCGCGAGATTGTCCGCGATCCCCTGATACCCGCGGCTGCCCAGCGCCTCGACCCGCGCGTCCTCGATCGCGTCATACACCGCGCGCGCGTTCGCCTCCGCCGGCGCGCCGCGGGCATGCAGCGCGATGTCGTGGTGCCGCAGCCGCAGCGCGAAGCCGTCGGCGAAGCCGCGCGCCTCCGCCACCTGCTCGGGCGGCAGCGTCCGCGCCGGCATCGGCACGCGCAGGTGCTTGCCCGATTGCACCGGCGCGTCGGCGGTGTACGCAAGCTCGACCTCCGCCTCGTCGGACAGCGCCCGCGCGGCGCCGCCCAGCACGGCCTTGAAGCGATCGAGGGGGGTATCGGTGGCCATCAGCGCTCCAGTGCCTTTGCGCACGACGTGCGCAATTCCGGCAGATCATCGCGCGCCGTGTCGAAGATGACGCGCATGTCGATGTGGCGATATTCGTGCCGCAGGCGGTTGCCGATACCCCGCACCTCCGCCAGTGAGACGGTGGGGGCGATCACCGCCAGTTCGTCCGCGCCGATCTGCACCAATGCTTCCGCGACGCGCTCGATACAGCGTTCCACGGCGTCGACCCGCATGCTATCGGCCGCAAAGGCGGCGAACGACATGTCGCCGACAAAGTGCGCGACGCGATCGGCATTGTCGACGACGTCGCGCAGACGCAGCAGCGTTCGATCAGAAAACGACGACACGATCGCGATCTATCTCCGCTTGCAGACGCGGGCGGTCGGAGGGCTCGGTCACCAGATCCACGCGCGTCCCCAGCATTTCCGCCAGCCGCCGTTCGAGCCGCACCAGCTTGAACGCGCCGAAGCTGACGTCGGGATGCAACGCCGCCGCCACATCGATGTCGGAATCACTTCGCGCGTCGCCGCGGGCCATCGAGCCGAAGAGCGACAGATGCGCAACGCCGACCGCCTGCAACTCGACCCTCGCACGCTTCAACGTCTCGATCGCGTCGGCGACGTTCATGCCATCACCCCTTCGCCACCACGCTCTCCGGCAGGTCCTTCCCGAACACCCGCTGGTAATATTCCGCCACCAGCGCGCGCTCCGTCTCGTCGCACTTGTTCAGGAACGACAGCCGGAACGCAAAGCCGACGTCGCCGAAGATCAGCGCGTTCTGCGCCCAGGTGATCACCGTCCGCGGGCTCATCACCGTCGAGATATCGCCGTTGATGAACCCCTTGCGCGTCAGGTCGGCGACGCGGACCATGTTCTCGACCAGCTTCGCGCCATCGGGCTTGTCATATTCGCCCGACTTGGCGAGCACGATCCGCGCCTCGGTCGCGGCGGGCAGATAGTTGAGCGTGACGACCACGTTCCACCGGTCCATCTGCCCCTGGTTGATCTGCTGCGTGCCATGATAGAGGCCGCTGGTGTCGCCCAGCCCGACCGTGTTGGCGGTCGCGAACAGCCGGAAATACGGGTTCGGGCGGATCACGCGGTTCTGGTCGAGCAGCGTCAGCTTGCCCTCGGTCTCCAGCACGCGCTGGATCACGAACATCACGTCCGGACGCCCCGCGTCATATTCGTCGAAGACCAGCGCGGTCGGCGTCTGGAGCGCCCACGGCAGCAGGCCCTCGCGGAATTCGGTCACCTGCTGCCCGTCGCGCAGCACGATCGCGTCGCGCCCGACCAGGTCGATGCGGCTGATGTGCGCGTCCAGGTTGATGCGGATGCACGGCCATTTCAGCCGCGCGGCGACCTGCTCGATATGGCTCGACTTGCCGGTGCCGTGATAGCCCTGCACCATCACGCGACGGTTGTGCGCGAAGCCCGCGACGATCGCCAGCGTGGTGTCCGGATCGAAGACGTAGGCGGGATCGAGATCGGGGACACGCTCGTCCGCCTCGGAGAAGGCGGGCACCTCCATGTCCGAATCGATCCCGAACAGGTCGCGCACCTTCACCATCTTGTCGGGCGCGTCGAGGATCGTGGTGTCGCGGCTGTCGGGCTGCGTGTTCGGGATATCGGTCATGCGGTACGCCGTCTTGCTGGTGTTGGTTGACCACTGCGAAGGCGATGCGCCCGCGTCAACCCGCCGCACGCATCGCCCGCGCCGGGTGTGGCTGAAGGACCCGGGATGAACGCGCACCCGCGCCCGCGGTTTCGCCGCTGGCCAGCGCCAATTGGGTACCCCCTCCCATCCGGCTCCAACCGGAACCGGTCGACGTTCAAGGCAGCCCTCCCCTACCGTCATTCCCGCGCAGGCGGGAATCCAGACGCGCCTCGCCTGCTTGTAGCGCCGCACCGTGCCGTCATTCCCGCGAAGGCGGGAATCCAGACACGCCTCGCTCGCTTGTAGAGGCGCACCGTGCCGTCATTCCCCCGCAGGCGCGAACCCAGACGCGCGTCGCTCGCTTGCAGAGCCGCACCGTGCCGTCATTCCCGCGCAGGCGGGAAGCCAGACGCGCCTCGCCTGCTTGTAGCGCCGCACCGTCAGGGGTTCTGGATCCCCGCCTGCGCGGGGATGACGACATTAGCCACAGAAGGAACGTCCTCGCCCCCGCACGGGGCTTGCCCCCCGCCCGCCGCTCGGCATGATGGCGCGCAACGACTCGGGGAGGGGCGACCTAAGATGCGGATGATCTTCATCAATTTGCCGGTGCGCGACGTCGCCGCCGCCACTGCCTTCTACCAAGCGATCGGCTTCACGAAGAACGCCGCTTTCTCCAACGACGTCGCCAGCGCGATGCAATGGTCGGACGCGATCAGCGTCATGCTGCTCGACCACGCTTTTTATGCGACCTTCACCGACAAGCCGATCGCCGACACCCACACGACCAGCGCGGCGCTGTTCTGCCTGTCGTTCGACGACCGCGCGCAGGTGGATGCGATCCACGCCGCCGCGCGCGACGCCGGCGGACGCGAGACCCGCGCCGTCAAGGACCAGCAGTTCATGTACGGCGGCGCCTTCGAGGATCGGGACGGTCATACCTGGGAAACCGTCTTCATGGACATGGCCGCCACCCCACCCGCCGACGCCGCGCCGGAGCACGCCGCATGAGGAACCCGCACGGCACGCCGATCTGGTACGAATATCACAGCCTCGACGCCGATCGCGCGCAGGCCTTCTACGAACAGGTGTTCGGCTGGCAGGTCGCGCCATCGGGGGATGTCGAGGGCATGGACTATCGCATCGTCAGCACCGCCGCGGGCGAGGGTCTGGCGGGCCTGATGCCGCGCCCCGATCCGTCCGCCCCGCCCGGCTGGCTCTTCTATGTCGGCGTCGACGACGTCGACGCAGCGATCGCGGCGGCGCAGGGGTCGGGCGGCACGCTCCTGATGCCCGCGGTCGACATGGAGGGCGTCGGGCGCATGGCGCTGCTCGCCGACCCGTCCGGCCAGCGCTTCTACGCGATGCGCGGCGCGATGGACGCTCCCTCGCGCGCCTTCGGCACCCCGCCGGACGCGATGCCGGGACAGATGGTCTGGAACGAGCTCGCCGCCACCGATCAGGAGGCGGCGCTCGCCTTCTACGCGGCACCATTCGGCTGGCGGCACGAAGGCGCGATCCCGATGGGGCCGCTCGGCGACTATCGCATGGTCCACGCCGGCGACACCTGCATCGGCGCGACGCTGCCGGTCGTCCCCGGCGGCACGCCCGGCTGGCTCTTCTATGTCGAGGTCGAGGATATCGACGCCGCGGTGGCGCGGGTCGCCTCGGCCGGCGGCACGCTGCTGGAGCAGCCGACCGAGATCCCGGGCGGCAGCTTCTCGGCGGTGGCCGCCGACCCGGACGGCGCGCGGATCGGCCTCGTCGGGCCGCGACCGGCATGACGGGTCGCGCATGACCGACAAGGTCACCACCTGGCTATGGTGCGACGGCACCGCCGAGGAACAGGCGCACTTCTATACCCGTCTGATCCCCGGCAGCGCGATCGGGCGCATCGTGCGCGCCGCGGTCGACTATCCCGGCGGCCCGGCGGGCAAGGTGCTGACGGTCGAGTTCACGCTCGCCGGCCGGTCGTTCGCGCTGCTCGACGGCGGCCCCGGCCCGACGCATAGCGAGGCCGTGTCGCTGTCGATCGACTGCGCCGACCAGGCCGAGGTCGACCGTTACTGGGACGCGATCCTCGAAGCCGGCGGGGCCGAGATGCAGTGCGGCTGGATCAGGGACCGCTGGGGCGTCGCCTGGCAGGTGATCCCGCGCCGCCTGACCGAGTTGATCGCCGACCCGCATCATGCCGCGAAGGCGATGGCGGCGATGATGGAGATGGTGCGGATCGACGTCGCCGCGCTGGAACGTGCGATCGCCTCTTGAGCCGACGGGTATAATGGCTAACTAGGCACGCGACGGACACGTTTGCGGGCAGGCCCGCCATCGTGTACCCGCCGCTGTGATAACGGCGCCGGTGCGCCCCCTGCGCGCCGACGATCCCTGACGAAGACGAGACGCGCGCATGGCCGAGTTCACGCTCCCGAAGAACAGCAAGATCAAGGGCGGGCAGAAGCACCCCTCGCCGCAACCCGGCGGGACGATGCGCAACTTCAAAATCTATCGCTACGATCCCGACTCGGGCGAGAACCCGCGCTACGACACGTTCGAGGTCAATCTCGACGAATGCGGCCCGATGGTCCTCGACGCGCTCATCAAGATCAAGTCGGAGCAGGATTCGTCGCTCACCTTCCGCCGCTCGTGCCGTGAAGGCATTTGCGGATCGTGCTCGATGAACATCGACGGCCGCAACGGGCTGGCCTGCACCACCGCGATCGAGGACGTGAAGGGCGAGATCAAGATCACGCCATTGCCCGCGATGGACGTCATCAAGGACCTCGTTCCCGATTTTACGCGCTTCTACGCGCAATATGCCTCGATCACCCCGTGGCTGCAGACCGTCACCCCGCCGCCCGCCGGCAAGGAGCGGCTGCAGTCGCCCGAGGAGCGCGCGAAGCTCGACGGCCTGTACGAGTGCATCCTGTGCGCCTGCTGCTCGACCTCGTGCCCCAGCTATTGGTGGAACAGCGACAAGTTCCTCGGCCCCGCGATCCTGCTTCAGGCGTATCGCTGGCTCGCCGACAGCCGCGACGAGATGACCGGCGAGCGGCTGGACGCGCTCGAGGATCCGTTCCGCCTCTATCGCTGCCACACGATCATGAACTGCGCGAACACCTGCCCCAAGGGGCTGTCGCCGGCCAAGGCGATCGCGGAGATCAAGAAGATGGAAGTCGAACGGCTGGTCTGACGCCCGCCGCGCCCGTCCTTGCGAACGTGACGAAGTGATCCAGCGCCCCACGCGGGGCGCTGGATTTTTTTTGCCCGCTTCGCGCAATCGGCGGTCCCTCGTGCGCCCGGATGGCGATCGACCCCGCCGATTGCCGCCGGGTTGCTGCCCCTGCGCTGCTATTTTCGGGGTCGCCGCGGCACCGGGCGCGCCGCTGGCGGCACCGGGCGCGACCGGGTCGCCTGCGGCTTGATCCGACGCGCCCGCTCCCGCAAAGCGGGTTCATTGTGCACGGCAGCATCGCCGCGGCCGCGATCCCGGGGAAGAAACGACATGGGCAAGGTGCTCGCCGCCTATCAGACGCTGATCGACGCCGACGAGCTGCGCCCCGACCCCGAACAGGCCGCCGGCGCCGCGCGGCTCGACGCGCTCGCCGCCGAGCTGGAAAGGCCCCGCACCGCCGGCCTGTTCCGCCGCCGCGTCATCCCGGCGCGCGGCATCTACATGTGGGGCGGCGTCGGGCGCGGCAAGTCGATGTTAATGGACCTGTTTTTTCAGCATGTCGCGATCGCGGCGAAGCGCCGCGTCCACTTCGCGGAGTTCATGCTGGAGGTCCACGCCCGCATCGCCGTCGAGCGCCGCAAGGAGGAAGGCGACCCGATCCTGCCCGTTGCGGAGGCGCTCGCCGGGGAAGCGCGCCTGCTCGCCTTCGACGAGATGATGGTCACCAACTCCCCCGACGCGATGATCCTCTCGCGCCTGTTCACCGCGCTGATCGAGGCGGGGGTGACCGTGGTGACGACCAGCAACCGCGCACCGTCGGATCTCTACAAGAACGGCCTGAATCGCGAGCATTTCCTTGGCTTTATCGCGCTGATCGAGGAACGGATGGACGTGGTCGCGCTCAACGGCCCGGTCGACTACCGCCGCGACCGCCTGGGCTCGCAGAAGACTTGGTGCGTCCCCAACGGCGAACAGGCCACCGCCGATCTCTCCGCCGCCTTCTTCCGTCTCACCGACTATCCCCCCGAGGACCGCCAGCACGTCCCGTCCGAGGAACTGGTCGTACAGGGCCGGACGCTGCGCGTGCCCAAGACGCTGAAGGGCGTGGCGGTCTTCGCCTTCAAGAAGCTGTGCGGTGAGGCGCGCGGCTCCGCGGATTATCTCGCGATCGCACGGCGTTACCACACCGTCATTCTCGTCGGCATCCCCGTGCTCGGCCCGGACAACCGCAACGAGGCGGCACGCTTCGTTCAGCTGATCGACGCTTTGTACGAACACAAGGTGAAGCTGCTCGCCTCCGCCGATGCCGAGCCCGACCAGCTCTACCCGCGCGGCGACGGCGCGTTCGAATTCCAGCGCACGGTCAGCCGACTGGAGGAGATGCGCTCGGAAAGCTACCTTGCCGAAGGGCATGGAGCAGCCTAATGCTGTTGCGAACCATGTGCAATTAAACTTCTGTCGCGCACGCTTTACGGGTTGCCCCGCGCGCCCGAAGGGCGTAGGCGGCATGACCATTCACACGTCAACGACGGAAGGGATGGGATGGCCCGCAAGAAGATCGCGCTGATCGGCGCCGGCAATATCGGCGGCACGCTCGCGCACCTCGCAGCACTCAAGGGTCTGGGCGACATCGTCCTGTTCGACGTCGTGGAGGGCGTGCCACAGGGCAAGGCGCTCGACCTGTCGCAATGCGGCCCCGCCGAAGGCTTTGACGCCTCGATCAAGGGGTCGAACGATTATGCCGACATCGCGGGCGCGGACGTCATCATCGTCACCGCCGGTGTCGCACGCAAGCCCGGCATGAGCCGCGACGACCTGCTCGGCATCAACCTGAAGGTGATGAAGGCGGTCGGCGAGGGCATCCGCGACAACGCGCCCGACGCGTTCGTCATCTGCATCACCAACCCGCTCGATGCGATGGTGTGGGCGCTGCGCGAATTTTCCGGCCTGCCGCACAACAAGGTCGTCGGCATGGCCGGCGTGCTCGACTCGGCGCGCTTCTCGCACTTCCTCGCCGAGGAATTCGGCGTGTCGGTCAAGGACGTGAACACGTTCGTGCTCGGCGGCCACGGCGACACGATGGTGCCGGTCCTCGAATATTCGACCGTCAGCGGCATCCCCGTCGCCGACCTGATCGAGATGGGCTTCTCCACCAAGGAGAAGGTCGACGAGATCATCAAGCGCACGCGCGGCGGCGGCGGCGAGATCGTCGCGCTGCTGAAGACCGGCTCGGCCTATTACGCGCCCGCCACCAGCGGCATCGCGATGGCCGAGGCGTATCTCTATGACCAGAAGCGCATCCTGCCCGCCGCGGCGCACCTGACCGGCCAGTACGGGGTCGACGACCTCTACGTCGGCGTGCCCGTTGTGATCGGCGCGGGCGGTGTCGAGAAGGTGGTCGAGGTCAAGCTGTCGGACGAGGCGAAGGCCAACCTTCAGGTCTCGGTCGACGCGGTCAAGGAACTGCTGGTCGCCTGCAAGGGCATCGACGGTTCGCTGGAGAAGTAAGCCTTTCCCGTCACCCTGGCGAAGGCCGGGGTCCAGTCCCGACCGCAGTCAGGGTGACGGCAGATGGAGAAGCGCGGTTACGTCTACATCATGGCGAGCGGCCGGAACGGGACGCTCTACATCGGCGTAACCAGCGACCTGTTGAAGCGGGTTTGGGAGCATCGCGAGGACGTCGCGGAAGGCTTCACTCGCCAATACGGGTGCAAGACGTTGGTCTGGTTCGAGGTGCATGATCGTATCGACGATGCGATCCGGCGCGAGAAGCAGATGAAGGAGTGGCGGCGGAGCTGGAAGCTGCGCCAGATCGAGGTCATGAACCCCGACTGGCACGACCTCTTTCCGACGCTGGCGTAGCAACTGGACCCCGGCCTGCGCCGGGGTGACGGCTAGAAGGTACAGGCACCCGATGAGCATCCTCGTCGACAAGAACACCAAGGTCATCACGCAAGGGATGACCGGCAAGACCGGCACCTTCCACACCAAGGCGGCGCTGGACTACGGCACGCAGATGGTCGGCGGCGTGACGCCGGGCAAGGGCGGCACGACCCATGAGGAACTGGGCCTTCCGAACTTCGACACCGTCGCGGAGGCGGTCGCCAAGACCGGCGCGAACGCCAGCGTCATCTACGTGCCGCCCCCCTTCGCGGCCGACTCGATCCTGGAAGCGATCGACGCCGAAGTGCCGCTGATCGTCGCGATCACCGAGGGCATTCCGGTGCTCGACATGGTGCGCGTGAAGCGCGCGCTGGCGGGCAGCAAGTCGCGGCTGATCGGCCCGAACTGCCCGGGCGTGCTGACGCCGGGCGAATGCAAGATCGGCATCATGCCGGGCAACATCTTCAAGAAGGGCTCGGTCGGCGTCGTCTCGCGCTCGGGCACGCTGACCTATGAGGCGGTGTTCCAGACCTCGAACGCCGGGCTGGGCCAGACGACCGCGGTCGGCATCGGCGGCGATCCGGTCAACGGCACCAACTTCATCGACGTGCTGGAACTGTTCCTCGCCGACGAGGAAACGCAGTCGATCATCATGATCGGCGAGATCGGCGGCGATGCCGAGGAGCAGGCCGCACAGTTCCTGATCGACGAGGCCAAGCGTGGTCGCAAGAAGCCGATGGCCGGCTTCATCGCGGGCCGCACGGCGCCTCCGGGCCGTCGCATGGGCCACGCCGGGGCGATCGTCTCGGGCGGCAAGGGCGACGCCGAGAGCAAGATCGCGGCGATGGAAGCGGCGGGCATCAAGGTGGCGGCGAGCCCCTCCGAGCTCGGCTCGACCTTGCTGAGCGTGCTGAACAAGTAAGCGTATCGGGCCGTCGCCCCGGCCGGTGCCGGGGCGGCGCGCCACACTATCCCGGCGGGCGGTCGGGACGACGAAGGTAGGATCGTCATGGGCTACGAAGGCCAGGATTTCAGCGATATCGCCGGAGGCGTCAGCCCCCAGTTCATCGACGCGCTCTATGCGCGCTTCAAGGAGTCGCCCGATTCGGTCGACACCGGCTGGCGGTCGTTCTTCGAAGGGCTCGAAGGCTCGATGGGCGCGCCGTCATGGACCAACAAGCGCTGGCCGCTGACCACCACCGACGAGCTGACCGCCGGGCTCGACCCGACGCAGATGGAGCCCGCGCCGAAGCCCGAGCGAGACGGCAAGGGGGGCGGCAAGCCCGTTTCCGCCGCCGCGGCTCCTGCCCCGTCGCAGGACGCGATCGTCAAGGCGGCGGCGGACTCGATCCGCGCACAGCTCCTGATCCGCACCTATCGCGTCCGCGGCCACCTGGCCGCCAACCTCGACCCGCTCGGCCTGTCGGGTCTGCGTGAGCTGCCCGCCGACCTGACGACCGAATATCACGGCTTTTCCGACAGCGACATCGATCGTCCGGTCTATCTCGGCGGCTCGCTGGGCATGCAATGGGCGACGATCCGCGAGCTCGTCGACACGCTGCGCGCCAATTACTGCGGCAACGTCGGCCTCGAATATATGCACATCGCCGACGTCGAGGAGCGCAAGTTCCTCCAGGAGCGCATGGAGGGCAAGGACAAGCAGGTCGAGTTCACCGCGCAGGGCAAGAAGGCGATCCTGAACAAGGTGATCGAGGCCGAGCAGTGGGAGAAGTTCCTCGGCCGCAAGTACGTCGGCACGAAGCGCTTCGGGCTTGACGGCGGCGAGAGCATGATCCCCGCGCTGGAAAGCGTCATCAAGTACGGCGGCGCGGCGGGCGTCAACGAGATCGTGTTCGGCATGGCGCACCGCGGCCGCCTCAACGTGCTCGCCAACGTCATGGGCAAGCCGCTGCGCGTGATCTTCCATGAGTTCGCGGGCGGCTCGGCCAACCCCGACGACATCGGCGGCTCGGGCGACGTGAAATACCACCTCGGCACCTCGACCGACCGCGAATTCGACGGTCACAAGGTCCACATGTCGCTGGTCGCCAATCCGTCGCACCTCGAGGCGGCCGATCCGGTCGTCCTGGGCAAGACGCGCGCGATCCAGACGATCGCCAAGGACCTGGAGACGCACTCGCGCTCGCTGCCGGTGCTGATCCACGGCGACGCGGCGTTCGCGGGTCAGGGCATCGTGTGGGAATGCCTCGGCTTCTCGGGCATCCGCGGCTACAACACCGGCGGCTGCGTCCACTTCGTCATCAATAACCAGATCGGCTTCACGACCAGCCCGCAATTCGCGCGCTCGTCGCCCTATCCGTCGGATGTCGCCAAGGGCGTCCAGGCGCCGATCTTCCACGTCAACGGCGACGATCCCGAGGCGGTGACCTTCGCGACGAAGATCGCGATCGAATACCGCCAGAAGTTCCATCGCGATGTCGTGATCGACATGTGGTGCTACCGCCGCTTCGGCCACAACGAGGGCGATGAGCCGGGCTTCACCCAGCCGCTGATGTACAAGGCGATCCGCGAGCATCCGCCGGTCAGCGACATCTACAGCAAGCGACTGATCGCCGAGGGCGTCGTCGACAAGGCGTGGGTGGATGACAACGTCAAGCAATACACCACGCTGCTGGAGGGCGAGTTCGAGGCGGGGGCCGGCTACAAGCCGAACAAGGCCGACTGGTTCGCGGGCCGCTGGTCGGGGCTGCACGCCCCGGCCGATGCGGAAACCGCGCGGCGCAGCGTGGAGACGGGCATCGAGCAGAAATTGTTCGATTCGATCGGCCGGACGCTCACCACCGTTCCCGACAGCATCACGATCCACAAGACGCTGTCCCGCGTCCTCGATGCCAAGCGTCAGATGTTCGAGGGCGGCAGCAACTTCGATTGGGCGACCGGCGAGGCGCTGGCGTTCGGCTCGCTGCTCCATGAGGGCTATGGCGTACGCCTGTCGGGCCAGGACTCGGGCCGCGGCACGTTTTCGCAGCGGCATGCGGTGTGGGTCGACCAGAACGACGAGCACAAATTCGTGCCGCTCTGGACGATCCCGCACGGCAACTTCGAGGTGCTCGACAGCCCGCTGTCCGAGTACGGCGTGCTCGGGTTCGAATACGGCTATGCGCTGGCCGATCCGAAGACGCTGGTGATGTGGGAGGCGCAGTTCGGCGACTTCGTCAACGGCGCGCAGATCATGATCGACCAGTTCATCGCCAGCGGCGAGGCCAAGTGG
The DNA here is from genome assembly GCF_031456125.1 of Sphingomonas sp. BE138. Lineage (NCBI taxonomy): Bacteria > Pseudomonadati > Pseudomonadota > Alphaproteobacteria > Sphingomonadales > Sphingomonadaceae > Sphingomonas > Sphingomonas sp. BE138. Next base: position 53,802 of record NZ_JAVDUC010000006.1, on the reverse strand, counting down.
CTGCGCGCCAACGGCCTGGTGATGCTGTTGCCGCACGGCTACGAAGGTCAGGGACCGGAGCATAGCTCGGCACGCCCCGAGCGCTTCCTGCAGCTGTGCGCGGGCGACAACATGCAGGTCGCGAACTGCACGACGCCGGCGAACTACTATCACCTGCTGCGGCGGCAGATGCACCGCAACTTCCGCAAGCCGCTGGTCGTGTTCACGCCGAAGTCGCTGCTGCGCCACAAGCTGGCGGTCAGCAGTGCGGCGGACTTCCTGGGCGACACGCACTTCCGCCGCATCCTGTCGGACCCGTCGGCGCCGGCGGACACCGAGACGAAGCGGCTGGTGCTGTGCACCGGCAAGGTCGCCTACGACCTGATGGAAGCGCGCGATGCGGCGGGCGACCGGAACACGCAGATCGTCCGGATCGAGCAGCTCTATCCGTTCCCGACCGAGGCGCTGGCCAAGCGCATCGCGCGGATGACCAACCTGGAGGAGGTCATCTGGGCACAGGAGGAGCCGCGCAACAACGGTTACTGGTTCTTCGTCGAGCCGTTCATCGAGGAAGCGCTGGGCATCGCCAAGGCGCGGATCGGACGTGCGCGCTACGCCGGGCGTGCCGCTGCGGCGTCGCCTGCGACCGGGCTGATGAAGCGCCACCAGGCCGAGCAGGGAGCGCTGATCGCCGACGCGCTGGGCCACAACGTGCGCGACGAGATCCGTCGCACGCGCGAGGCCGAGACGACCAAGAAGGCGGCGACGCCGACCGCATGACCCGATCCCGGTTGCGGCCGGGATCTGCTAACGACACTTATCGGCCACGGCCGCGACGACGAGGTTTGAGATGGCAACCGAAGTTCTGGTCCCCACGCTGGGCGAATCGATCACCGAAGCGACGGTCGGCGAATGGCTGAAGCAGCCCGGCGATGCGGTCGCCGCCGACGAACCCATCGCCAGCCTCGAGACCGACAAGGTTTCGGTCGAGGTCCCGTCGCCCGTCGCGGGGGTGATGGGGCAGCACGCGGTGAAGGTCGGCGACACGGTCGAGGTCGGCGCGCTGATCGCGACGATCGAGAGCGGTTCGGGTGCGCCCGCCAAGAGCGAAGCACCGCAGCCCGCGGTGACCGAGACGCCCGCCCCGGCCGCCTCGCCCACCCCCGCTCCCTCGGGCGACGCAGCGGCATTGTCGCCGTCGGTGCGTCGCGCGGTGCTGGAGCACGGTGTCGATCCCTCGACCGTGAAGGGCACCGGCAAGGACGGCCGCCTGACCAAGGAAGACGTCGCCGCCGCCGCCTCGTCGAAGCCCGCCGCTCCGGCCGCCGCCCCTGCCCCGACGCCTTCGGCGTCGACCGCGGGCGGGCGCAAGGAAGAGCGCGTCAAAATGACGCGCCTGCGCCAGACGATCGCCAAGCGCCTGAAGGAAGCGCAGAACACGGCCGCGATGCTGACGACGTTCAACGACGTCGACATGACCGCTGTCATCGAGGCGCGCGCCAAGTACAAGGACCTGTTCGAGAAGAAGCATGGCGTGCGCCTGGGCTTCATGGGCTTCTTCGTGAAGGCCGCGACGATGGCGCTGAAGGACATCCCGGCCGTCAACGCCTCGATCGAGGGCGACGAGATCGTCTATCACGATTACGCCGACATCTCGGTCGCGGTCAGCGCGCCGAACGGCCTGGTCGTGCCGGTCATCCGCGATGCGCAGGACCTGTCGGTCGCGGGTATCGAGAAGACGATCGGCGACTTCGGCAAGCGCGCGAAGGATGGTACGCTGAAGATGGACGAGATGAAGGGCGGCACCTTCACGATCTCGAACGGCGGCGTGTTCGGCTCGCTGATGTCGACCCCGATCATTAACCCGCCGCAGTCGGCGGTGCTGGGCCTGCACCGTATCGAGGAGCGCCCGGTGGTCCGTGACGGCCAGGTCGTCGTGCGCCCGATGATGTACCTCGCGCTCAGCTACGACCACCGCCTGATCGACGGGCGCGAGGCGGTGACCTTCCTCGTCGCGCTGAAGAATGCGATCGAGGATCCGACGCGGATCCTGATCGATCTGTAAGGAAAAACGTCACCCCAGCGAAAGCTGGGGTCTCTCGCCACGTGCGGATCGCCCGTGGCACAAGATCCCAGCTTTCGCTGGGATGACGATCGGAGAATAGTGATGGCAGACCAGTACGACTATGACGTCCTCGTGATCGGCGCCGGCCCCGGCGGCTATGTCGCGGCGATCCGCGCGGCGCAGCTCGGGCTGAAGACCGCCTGCGCCGAGAGCCGCGAGACGCTGGGCGGCACCTGCCTCAACGTCGGATGCATCCCTTCGAAGGCGCTGCTGCACGCTTCCGAACTGTACGACCATGCCGCCAACGGCGCGATGGCCAAGCTGGGCATCAAGACGACCGTCGAGCTCGACCTCGACACCATGCACGGTCAGCGCCGCGACGCGGTGAAGCAGCTGACCGGCGGCATCGAATATCTCTTCAAGAAGAACAAGGTGACCTGGCTGAAGGGCCGTGCGGCGTTCAAGGACGCGCACAGCGTCGACGTCGCCGGGCAGACGGTGACCGCGAAGAACGTCGTGATCGCGACCGGCTCCAGCGTCACGCCGCTTCCCGGTGTCGAGATCGACCAGAAGATCATCGTCGACTCGACCGGCGCGCTCGACCTGCCGACCGTTCCCGAGCACCTTGTCGTCATCGGCGGCGGCGTGATCGGGCTGGAGCTGGGCAGCGTGTGGCGTCGCCTGGGTGCGAAGGTGACCTGCGTCGAATATCTCGACCAGATCCTGCCGGGCTTCGACGGTGATATCCGCAAGGAATCGAACAAGATCTTCAAGAAGCAGGGCATCGAGTTCCAGCTGTCGACCAAGGTCACCGGCATCAAGGTCGAGGGCGACAGGGCGATCCTGACCGTCGAGCCCGCCGCCGGCGGCGAGCCGACGACGATCGAGGCCAGCCACGTGCTGGTGTCGATCGGCCGACGTCCCAACACCGAGGGATTGAACCTGGAGGCCGCGGGGCTGTCGACCAACCCGCGCGGGCAGATCGAGATCGACCACGACTTCCGCACCAAGACGGACGGCGTATGGGCGATCGGCGACGTCGTTCCCGGTCCGATGCTCGCGCACAAGGCCGAGGACGAGGGCATCGCGGTCGCGGAGAATATCGCGGGCCGGCATGGCATCGTGAACCATGCGGTGATCCCGTCGGTCGTCTACACCTGGCCCGAAGTGGCCGGCGTCGGGCTGACCGAGGAAGCCGCGCGCGAGCAGGGCGAGGTGAAGGTCGGCAAGTTCCCGATGATGGCCAACAGCCGCGCCAAGACCAACCACGAGCCCGATGGCCTGGTGAAGGTGATCGCCGACGCCAAGACCGATCGCGTGCTGGGTGTATGGTGCATCGCCAGCGTTGCCGGCACGATGATCGCGCAGGCCGCACAGGCGATGGAGTTCGGTGCGACCAGCGAGGACATCGCCTACACCTGCCACGCGCATCCGACGCATTCGGAAGCGGTGAAGGAAGCCGCAATGGCCGTCCAGGGCAAGCCGATCCACATCTAAGCCCCGGATGGCCGCGCTGACGCAAGGGGCGCGCCGGACCGGCGCCGCCCCGACCGGGACATGACCACGCGCGCCGAGCGGGAGCGGCAATGGCTGTCGCTGACCCGCGAGACCTTGCCGGCGCTCGCGACGCCGCGCGGATGGCCGGTACGCGCGGATCACTGCTTCCAGCGCATCCTGCTCGACCATGCGTGCGGTGGTCGTTGGTACGATCATATCGCCGCCCGTCCGGCGTATGCGCATGCTCCAGACGCTATCCTTGATGCGGCGATCGCGCTGGGCGAAGCCGTGGCGGCGGGCATCGCGGACCTCGCCGCCCTGAACAATCAATCGCTACGATGGCGCGGAAAGCGGTAGCGTCGCGCGCCGCCGACGCGGCTCGATAGGGGAACGACGATGATCGAACGGCTGATTGCGATCATGGCACAGCTGCGCGGGCCGAACGGCTGCGAGTGGGACCGCGCGCAGACGTTCGCGACGATCGCACCCTATACGATCGAGGAGGCCTATGAGGTTGCCGACGCGATCGAGCGCGGCGATCTGGCCGATCTCAAGGACGAATTGGGCGACCTGCTGCTCCAGGTCGTCTTTCATGCTCGCATCGCCGAGGAGGCGGGCGCCTTCGCGTTCGACGATGTCGTCGCCGCGATCAGCGACAAAATGGAACGCCGCCACCCGCATATCTTCCGCGGCGAGCCCGATGGCGGGCACCACCGCTGGGAAGAGGTGAAGGCGGCCGAACGCGCGGCGAGGGGTGCCGCCAGCACGCTGGACGGGGTGGCACGCGGTCTGCCGGCACTCCTGCGCGCCGAGAAGTTGCAAAAGCGCGCGGCGCGCGTCGGCTTCGACTGGCCGGATGCGGACGGACCACGCGCGAAGATCGACGAGGAGTTGGCGGAGGTTGCGACGGCGCAATCGTCGGCCGAGATCGAGGAAGAAGTCGGCGATCTGCTGTTCGCGACGGTCAATTGGGCGCGGCATCTGGGCGTCGATCCCGAGGCGGCGCTGCGGCGCGCGAACGCCAAGTTCGAGCGGCGCTTTCGGATGATGGAGGATGCGGCGGGAGCAGCCTTCGCGGATTTGTCGCTGGAGCAGAAAGAGATGCTCTGGGTCGACGCGAAGGCGGCGGAATAGGCGTCGCCGCCCCCGCGAAGCAGAGGCGACGACACGTCGCTAATCCCGCGTCAGGAAGCGTTCGTGATCGGCGGGGGACATGCGGACCTCGTAGACCACCCGGTCGTCCTCCACATGGCTGTCGAGCACTTCGCCGTGCGCATGCAGCCATGCCGCGGCGGCGCCGTCGCCTGCATCGAGCGTCAGCGTGTACCGCTGATGGCCCTGTGTCAGCAGGTCGCCTACATGGCGGACCAACACCTCCACCCCTTCACCCGTCAGCGCGGAGATCGCGAGCACGTCGTCGCGCCGCGTCGCCTCGGCGAGCAGATCGTCGCGCGCCTCGCCATCGAGCAGATCGAGCTTGTTCCACGCCTCGATCACCGGCGTCCCCTCGGCGACCCCGACCTCGGCGAGCACGGCCTCGACATCGGCCTTTTGCGCGGCGCTGTCGGGATGCGCGACGTCGCGGACGTGGATCAGCAGGTCGGCGGAAACGACCTCCTCCAGCGTCGCCTTGAACGCGGCCACCAGTTGCGTCGGCAGCTCGGAGACGAAGCCGACGGTATCGGACAGGATCGCCTTGTCGATGCCGGGCAGCGACACCTGCCGCAGCGTCGGGTCAAGCGTGGCGAACAACAGATCCTCCGCCATGACGTGTGCACCGGTCAGGCGGTTGAACAGCGTCGACTTGCCCGCGTTGGTGTAGCCGACCAGCGCCACCACCGGCCACGGCGCACGCTGCCGCCGTTCGCGATGCAGGCCGCGCGTCCGCGTGACCTGGTCGAGCTCGCGCCGCAGCCGCGCCATGCGGTCACGGATCAGGCGACGGTCGGCCTCGATCTGCGTCTCGCCGGGACCGCCGAGAAAGCCGAAGCCGCCGCGCTGCCGCTCAAGGTGAGTCCAGCTGCGCACCAGCCGCCCCGACTGGTAGTCGAGGTGGGCGAGCTCGACCTGCAAGCGGCCCTCGGCGGTCGCGGCACGCTCCCCGAAGATCTCAAGGATCAGGCCGGTACGATCGATGACCTTGGCTTCCAGCGCAGTCTCGAGATTGCGCTGCTGGATCGGGGTGAGGCTCCCGTCGAAGACGACCAGGGTCGCCTCCTCCATGCGCGCGCGGGTGGCAAGCTCCTCGATCTGGCCCGAGCCGATCAGCGTCGCAGCGCGCGGGGTGCGGACGCGCAAGGCGACGCGATCGACAACGACCACCCCGATCGCCTCGGCCAGCCCGGCGGTTTCCTCCAGCCGCGCCTCGGCATCGCGGCTCGATCCGCCGAGATCGGGATAGACGACGATCGCGCGCGCGCCGCGCGTCACATCGTCGTCGCGGTCACGCTCGAACCCGGTGTTCACGGAACTGATCTCAATCCTCCCCGTCGTCGGCATCGTCTTCGTCGTCGGCCTCATCGTCGCCCGACAGGTTCAGCGGACGCGACGGCTGAATCGTCGAGACCGCGTGCTTGTAGACGAGCTGGGCCATGCCGTCGCGTTGCAGCAACATGCAGAACAGGTCGAAGCCGGAAATCGCACCTTGCAGCATCACGCCGTTGACGAGGAACATCGTCACGGGATCTTCCGACTTGCGCACGGCGGTCAGAAAGATGTCCTGAAGCAGCGGCTGCTTGCGGCTGTTCTCGCTCATCTGCCCGACGATACCGGCGACATCGACCGGCCCGGCGGGCATGATCGTGGAAATGGCGTGCTTGTAGATCAGCTGCGACTGTCCATCCCGGCGCAGCAGCACCGAAAAATTGTCGAACCAGGTGACGATGCCCTGGAGCTTGACCCCCTTGACGAGGAACATGGTGACGGGCGTCTTGGACTTGCGGAGCGCATTGAGGAAAAGATCCTGCAGCGACGTCTGCTTGTCGGCCATTAGGTACGTGTCCTTGTTCTTGGCGGGAGGTTCCCCGCGGCGTGCGCCGTTGCCGGCGTCGGTTGCGCCGCTGTCACGGCGGCTCACGCAAAATAGGGTTTCGGTGTCCCGGCGTCCACCGGGGCGATGCGGAAGTTGGCGATGTTTCCGCCGATCGCCGTCAAACGCGCCGTCGTGCGAGGCGCAGCCGAGGCGAAACGCCGTCAAAAGGGTCGCGGACGTGGGCGACAGTCCGCGTCAATCGTCCCTGGATTCGGTGATGCCGAGCAGCTTGAGTTTGCGGTGGAGCGCGGAGCGTTCCATGCCGATGAAGCTGGCCGTGCGCGAGATGTTGCCCGAAAAGCGGCGGATCTGCACGCGCAGATACTCGCGCTCGAACGTCTCGCGCGCCTCACGAAGCGGCGCTCCCATGATCGCGCTCGCGCCGGTGCCCGCATCCTGTGTGCCAAGTACCTCGGCGGGGAGCAGGTCGAGGTCGATGCGGCCGATGCGGTCGCCCGGCGTCAGGATGATCGTGCGCTCCACCACGTTGCGCAACTCGCGGACGTTGCCGGGCCATTCGTAGGATTGCAGCGCCACGAGCGCATCGGTCGCGATCTCGGGCGGGGGCACGCGCCGCTCGGCGGCGTAATGCGCGACGAAATGCTCGACCAGCGAAGGAATGTCCTCGCGCCGTTCGGCGAGCGGCGGGATCGTCACGGGGACGACGTTGAGGCGATAATACAGGTCCTCGCGGAAACGCCCCTCCGCAATCTCCATCGCGAGGTCGCGCGCGGTGGCGGAGACGACGCGGACATCGACCTTGACCACACGGGTGCCGCCGACGCGGGTGAAGCTCTGGTCGGTCAGCACGCGCAGGATGCGCGCCTGCGTCGCAGGCGGCATGTCGGCGATCTCGTCGAGGAACAAGGTGCCGCCATGCGCTTGTTCGAGCAGCCCGGTGCGGACAAGGTCGCCGCCCTCCTCAACCCCGAACAATTCTTCCTCGATCCGCTCCGGGTTCATCCCCGCGGTGCTGGCGATCACGAAATTCGCGTGCGCGCGCGTGCTCCAGCCGTGGAGCAGTCGCGCCGCGACCTCCTTGCCCACCCCCGCAGGCCCCATGATGAGCACGCGGCTGCCCGTCTGGGCGACGCGCTTCAGGGTCGCGCGGACCGCGTTGATCGCGGTCGAGCTGCCGGTCAGGTCGGTGCCGCGCCCGGTCGCGGCGCGCAAGCTGGCGACTTCGGCGCGCAGCCGCTCGGTCTCGGTCGCGCGCTCGACCATCAGCAGCAGGCGTTCGGCCTGGAACGGCTTCTCGATGAAGTCGGCGGCGCCTTTTCGGATCGCGGCGACTGCGGTGTCGAGCGTGCCGTGGCCCGAGATGACCAGCACCGGGATCGAGGGATCTCGACGCTTGATCTCCTCGAGCAGGTCGAGCCCGTCGAGCCGCGAGCCTTGCAGCCAGACGTCGAGCAGCACGAGGCTGGGACGGCGCGTCGCGATCGCCTCCAGCGCGCCGTCGCTGTCGCCGGCGACGCGCGTGTCATAGCCCTCGTCTTCGAGCACGCCCGCCACAAGCTCGCGGATGTCGCGTTCGTCGTCGACGACGAGGATGTCGATCGCCATGGCTCTAGATCCGGTTTCTGGTGAGGGCGGCGATCGTGCGATCGTCGTCCTGGGAGGGCGAATGATCGTCGCTGGCGAGGGCTGCCAGCGGCGCGGTGTCGAACGACAGGGTCACGATCGTGCCGCCGCCGGGCCGATCGGCGAAGGTCATCGTGCCGAAATGTTCCTCGACGATCTTCTTGACGATCGCGAGGCCAAGCCCCGTGCCGCGGGCGCGGGTGGTCATATACGGCTCGACGATGCGGTCGCGTTCCAGCGGCAGGCCGACGCCGGAATCGGCGACCGCGATCGTCACGCGACCCTCGTCCCCGCCCAGCGTCATGGTGATGCTGCCCTCGCTGGCATCGGCCTCCTCGACCGCCTCGACCGCGTTCTTGACGATGTTGGTCAGCGCCTGCCCCAATTGGCGGCGGTCGCACACCAGCGACGGCGCGGGATCGTCATGGTCGAGCACGAAGTGGATGCCGGGGTGCGCGACCTCGTGCAGGAACATGGTCTGGCGCGCGATATCGACCAGGGATTCCTCGCGGAACACGGGCTTGGGCATGCGCGCGAACGAGGAGAATTCGTCGACCATCCGGCGCAGGTCGCCGACCTGCCGCACGATCGTGTCGGTCAGCCGCGCAAAGGTGGTGTCGGACGCATCGATCTTGCTGCCGTAGCGGCGTTGCAGGCGCTCGGCGGCGAGCTGGATCGGGGTCAGCGGGTTCTTGATCTCGTGCGCGATGCGGCGCGCGACGTCCGCCCAGGCGGCGCGGCGCTGATCGGTCAATTGCTGGGTGATGTCGTCAAAGGTGATGATCGGGCCGCTGCCGTCGCGCGCGATCCGCACCGCAAAGGTGCGCATCTCGCCCTGCACCGCCAATTGCACCCCGGCCTCGCGCCCCGGCTGGTCGAGCAACCCGTCGAGCTCGGGTGCGACGTCGTGCAGCTTGCGCCCGACCGGCGGCTCGGCCAGTCCCATCAACGTCTGCGCCGAGCTGTTGATGAGGCGGATCGTGCGATCCTTCGCATCGATCGAAATGACGCCCGCCGATACGCCCGACATCACCGCCTCGATCAGCGCGCGGCGGCTGTCGAGCGCGGCGTTCTGCGCCACCAGCCGTGCGGTCATGCTGTTGAAGGCGTTGGAGAGTGTGCCGATCTCGTCGCGTTCCAGCGTCTCGGGCACGCGCGCGGAGAAGTCGCCGCCCTCGACCCGGCGCGCGGCGTCGACCAGTTCGCCGACCGGGCGGACGAGGCGGTCGGCGACGGTCAGTGCGATCCACACCGCCACGCCGACGATCAGCAGCGACACGATCAGCAGCGCGGCGTTGAAGCGCAGTTGCAGCGAGCGAGCGCGCACGATCAACTGACGATAATCGTTCAACACCGCGTCGCCGCGCGTGATCGTCGCCTGGAGCTGCGGCTCGAAGACGCGCGCCACGTAGAGATACGTGCCCGGCGCATAGTCGAGCGGGGTGAGCGCGCCGAGCCGGTCGGACGCCGGCACCGGCACGACGGCCTCGCCGGTCCGCAGCTTGCGAAGAAGCGGGGCGGTGACCACGCGGTCGAGCGCGCGGTCGTAGGGGTTGACCAGCGCCAGCGTGCGCAGCTCGCCGTCGGTACCACGCTGGACGATCAGCGCCTCCGACAGGTTGCGCAGGTACAATTGGTAGAACAGCCCTTCGGTGAAGCGCCGGCTGTCGATCGGCGATTCGCGGAGATATTCGGCGAGGTCGCCCGACATTGCCCGTGCGGCGCCGGTGACGCGATCCTGTTCGGTGCGATAGCTTTCCTGCGCGAGCGAGGCGGCATTTTCGAACATGCCGCGTGCGCGGTCGGAATACCAGAATTGCACGCCGTACTGAAACAGCAGCGAGGCGAAGATCGTGACCAGCAGCGCGGGCACGGCGGCGACCAGCGAAAACAGCAGCACCAGCCGCACGTGCAGCCGCCCCCCCGCCCCGACCGGCGAGCGCGCCGCGCGGCTGAGCGCGATCCGCCGCCCGAGCAGCATCATCAGCGCGATGCCGGTCACGAGATTGGCGACGAGCAGCGAGGCGACGAGCGGCGGCGCGAGCAGTCGGCCCGGATCGCCCTCCCCGCGCAACGCGAAATAGCTGCCGACCGCGACCGCCACCGCCGCGGCCAGCACCATCAGCTCGATCGCCGGCGTCACGCCGACGCGGCGCCGCAGACCGGGCAGGGAAGAGGAGGAGGAAGTCACTCCTGCGAACATCGCTTCCTTGCTACAACATCAGTGTTGCATGGAAAACACATATTTGCGCACGAATGATCCCGATCAGGTACCGGTGCGTCGCTGCCGTGTGTGAGGCTTCCAGCTCAAGCCCGCTCGTCAATGGGAGAAATCTAGACGTCGATCCCCAGCAGGTCGAGCCGCTTGCGCAGCGTGTTCCGGTTCAGGCCGATCGCGCGTGCGGCGCGCAGCTGGTTACCGCCATGCCGCGCCAGCATCGCCTCGATCAGCGGACGCTCCACCTCGCCGATGATGCGCGCATAGAGCGAGCCGTCGTCGAGCGCGCGCGGCTCCTGGCGCGCCAGCCGCTCGATCATCGCGCGCACCGCCGCCTCGATCCCAGGATCGGGCGCGGCGTCTGCCACGGTGCCGCCGCCGTTCCAGATCGTCGCGCGTACCTCCGCCGCGCCGATCCGGTCGTCGCGCGACAATGCGGCGAGCCGGCGCATGACATTCTCCAGCTCGCGGACGTTGCCGGGCCAGTCGTGCGCCTCCAGCACCGCGACTGCCTCACCATCAAGCGTCTTGCGCGGCAGTCCCTCGGCGGCAGCGCGGTCTAGGAAATGCCGCGCCAGCTCCGCCACGTCGCCGCGGCGCTCGCGAAGCGGTGGCAGCGCGATCGGCACGACGTTGAGGCGATAGTAGAGGTCCTCGCGGAACTGCCCGCCGGCCACCGCCTGTTGCAGGTCGCGGTTGGTGGCGGCGACGATGCGCACGTCGGCGCGGATCGTGCGCGCGCCGCCGACGGTTGTGAACTCGCCCGATTGCAGCACCCGCAGCAGCCGCGTCTGCGCCTCGATCGGCATGTCGCCGATCTCGTCGAGGAAGAGCGTGCCGCCCGCAGCCTGTTCGAAGCGGCCGGCGTTGCGCTGTGCAGCACCGGTGAAGGCGCCGCGTTCGTGGCCGAACAGCTCGGCCTCGATCAGCTCGCGCGGAATCGCGGCCATGTTGATCGGCACGAACGGCGCGGCGCGGCGCGCACCGAGATCGTGGATCGCGCGCGCGACCAGTTCCTTGCCGGTGCCCGACTCGCCCGATACCAGCACAGTCAGGTCGTTGGAGACGACGCGCGCGATCACGCGATATACGTCCTGCATCGCGGGCGAACGGCCGATCAGCGGCAGCGAGGGATCGTCGTCGGTCGCCTGCGCCTCGCTTGCCGCGCCGCGCCGCGCCAGCGCGGCGGCGACGGTGCGGGTCAGCGTGTCGAGGTCGAACGGCTTGGGCAGATAGTCGTACGCGCCTGCCTCGGTCGCGCGCACCGCGGTGGTCAGCGTGTTGCGCGCCGACAGCACGATCACCGGCAGCGCCGGATGCGCGGCGAGCACGGCGGCGACATTCTCGATCCCGTCGCCGTCGGGCAGGACGACGTCGGTCAGCAGCACGTCGGGCATGCGCGTCGCCAGCTCGCGCGCCAGCTCCGCCAGGCTGCCGGCGGTGCGCACCTCGTGGCCCGCGCGGCGCAGCGCGTGCGCGACGACGGTGCGGATCGCATCGTCGTCGTCGACCAACAGGACGCGCGTCACGGCGGCGCCGGTCATGGTCGTGCCCGCGGCAGGAGGATGCGGAACACCGTCTGGTGCGGCGTGCCCTCGCGCGAATATTGCACGATGCCGCCCATGTCCCGCACCAGCTTGTCGACGAGCGCGAGGCCGAGCCCCTTGCCCTCCGGGCGGCCGGACACGAACGGGTCGAACAGATGGTCGGCGATGTCGGCGGGGGCGCCGGGGCCGCTGTCGATCACGCAGATCTCGATCGGCAACGGCGTGCGACCGCGCGCTCCGCCACCGGCAGCGACCGTCACGCCGTGGCGATACGCGGTGGCGAGCGTGATCCGCCGCTCGCCGCGCTCGCCGAGCGCCACGGCGGCGTTCTTCAGCAGGTTGACGACGACCTGGAGCAGCGAATCGCTGTTGCCCAGCGCCTTCGGGAGCGACGGGTCGTAGCGCTCCTCGATCGTCATGCCGCGGGCGAAGCCGGCCAAGGCGACGCTGCGCGCGTGCGCCAGCAGCGGGTAGATGTTCATCGGCGCCACCTCGCGCGGGCGGGTGTCGGTAAAGTCTTCCATATGGTCGATCAGCGCGGTGATGCGGTCGACCTCGGCGATCATCAACTGCGTGAGGCCGGCGACGTCGACGCCGTCGGCGATCAGCTGCGCCGCGCCGCGGATGCTCGACAGCGGGTTCTTGATCTCGTGCGCCAGCATCGCCGCCGCGCCGACCGCCGAACGCGCCGCCGCCGCGCGGTCGGTCGACACGCCCAGCCGTCGCGATGCGCCGGCGTGATGAAGCGTGATCGCGCGCCAGCCGGGATGATCGACCACCGCCGCCTCGATCAGGTCGACGCGCAGCCGCGTGCCCCGCATCGTTTCGACGCGCGCATCGAAGATCGCGAAGGCATGGCCCTCGCGCCGCGCCTCGGCATCGGGGAGGGTCAGGACGTTGCCGAGCGGCTGCCCCAGCATCGCGCGCTCCGACAGGTTCAGCAACGTCTCGCACTCGGCATTGACCCGCGCGATCCGGTCCTCGGCATCGACCACCAGCACCGCGACGGGCAGCGCGGCGAGCAGCTCCGCCGGCTCCGGGCCGCGCATCGTCAGCATCACGCCGCGGCGCTCAACCGGTAGGGAGCGTAGAAGTCGGCCAGCATAGACTTGACGCGCGCGGCATCCGGCTCCTGGTTGACCCGGTTGCGGAACTCCGCGGAGCCGTTCAGACCCTTGGTATACCAGCCGATGTGCTTGCGCGCCATGTTGACCCCGGTGAAGTCGCCATAATGCGAAAGCATCGCGTCGTAATGTTCGGCGATGACGCGGTATTGCTCGTCTAGCGGCGGATCGGGCATCCGCTCGCCGGTACGCAGCCAGTGCATGACCTGCGCGAGCAGCCATGGGCGGCCATAGGCGCCGCGCCCGATCATGATCCCGTCTGCGCCGGATTGCTGGAGCGCGGCCTCGGCATCCTCAATCGAGCAGATGTCGCCATTGGCGATCACCGGAATCGACACGGCATCCTTGACGGTGCGGATGAAGCGCCAGTCGGCGGAGCCCTTGTACATCTGGTTGCGGGTTCGGCCGTGGACGGTGACCATCTTCACGCCGAGGTCCTCGGCGATGCGCGCCAGTTCGGGGGCGTTCAGGCTGTCGTGGCACCAGCCCATTCGCATCTTGAGCGTCACGGGCGCGTCTACCGCCTTGACGATCGCGTCGATCAGCTGCGTCGCCAGCTTCAGGTCGCGCATCAGGGCCGAGCCGGCATCGCCGTTCGTCACCTTGCGGACCGGGCAGCCCATGTTGATGTCGATGATCGCCGCGCCCTTGTCGCGCGCCAGCTTCGCCGCCTCCGCCATCTCATACGGCGTGCAGCCCACGAGCTGCATCGACACCGGTTCCTCCGAAAGATGCCACGCGGCCTTCTGGATCGACTGGCGCGTCTCGCGGATCGCGGCCTGGCTGGCGATCATCTCGGTGACGTTAAGCCCCGAGCCGTAGCGACGCACCAACGTGCGGAACGGCTGGTCGGTCACGCCGGTCATCGGCGCGAGCACGACGGGTTCGTCGATGCGCACGTCACCGATCTGGATGGGTCGAAGCATGGAGGTTCGCAAGTTGCCTGAAAAATAGGCAGATAGGGGAAAGGGGTGAGTCGGGCAAGGTGCCGCACCGACGCGGCGAACCGCCCCTGATCCCACCAAAATGTGCGCTCGAGACACGTGCTTCGACAAGCTCAGCACGAACGGCGGGGGGCGATCACGCGAGGAGAGTAGCCATTTCATCGCGCCGCAACCTGTTCTAGGGCGCCGCCATGACCACGGTCGCCCTTATCGTCGCCGCCGGGACCGGCTCCCGCAGCGGCAGTTCGCTCCCTAAGCAATTCGCCCCCGTCGCCGGCCGAGCGATGCTGGCGTGGAGCCATGCCGCGCTGGCCGAGCACCCTGCGATCGACCGCGTGCTGGTGGCGATCGCGCCGGGGCAGGAAGGGTTGCTGCGCGCCGCGTTGCCGGATGCGGAGTGGGTGATCGGCGGGGCGGAGCGACGCGACAGTGTCGCGGCGGGTCTCGCGGCGCTAGGCGACGCGACCCGCGTGCTGGTGCACGACGCGGCGCGGCCGTTCGTGCCCGCGGCGGTGATCGACCGGCTGCTGGCGGCGCTGGACGCGGCGGACGGCGCGATCCCGGTACTTTCCGTGGCCGACACGCTGGTCGCGACCGATGGCGAGACGATCGCGCGCGACCGGCTGCGCCGCGTGCAGACCCCGCAAGCGTTCCGCGTCGATGCGCTGAACGCCGCGCACGCCGCATGGGACGGGACGGTCGCCACCGACGATGCGCAGATGGTGCGCGCGCTGGGCAAGCGCGTCGCGATGGTGGAAGGCGATACGATGCTGGACAAGATCACCTACCCCGCCGATTTCGCCGCTGCCGAGGCACGTGTCGCGACCGAGACGCGTTCCGCCAGCGGCTTCGATGTCCACCGGCTGGAAGACGGCGAGGAATTGTGGCTGGGCGGCGTGCTGATCCCGCACCACCAAGGGCTGTCGGGACACAGCGACGCCGATGTCGCGCTCCATGCGATCACCGACGCGGTGCTCGGCACGATCGCGGCGGGCGATATCGGCACGCACTTTCCGCCCAGCGATCCGCAATGGCGCGGTGCCGAATCGGGGCAGTTCCTGGCGCATGCCCGTGGGTTGGTAGAGGCGCGTGGTGGCCGGATCACCTTCGTCGACCTGACGTTGATGTGCGAGGCGCCCAAGATCGGACCGCACCGCGCGGCGATGCAGGCGCGGATCGCGGAACTTCTGGGGCTGTCGACCGATCGGATCAGCGTGAAGGCGACCACCACCGAGCGACTGGGATTCACGGGCCGTGGCGAGGGCATCGCCGCGCAGGCGGTCGCGACCGTCGAACTGCCGCGCCGGTGGCTGGCATGAAACGCTCCGCCGCGCTCGCCGCGTGCGTGGCGATGCTGACCGCGTCCGCCGCTTCGGCGCAGGCGCCGTGCCTGAGCGCGGCCGATGCCGAGTCGATCGCGCTGGTCGCGATGCCCGACATCATTCGCGACGCCGGTCGCGTCTGCGCATCGCTGCCTGCGAGCAGCCTGCTGCGGCGGCAAAGCGGCGCATTCCTCGACAAATACGACCGTGAGGCGGACCGCGCCTGGCCCGCCGCGCGCACCGCCATTGCAAAGCTCAGCGATCCGGCGGTGGAACTGCTGCTGCTCAGCGACTATGCGCGCCCGATGCTTACCTCGATCTTCGCGCCGCAGATCACCGGGCGTATCCAGCCTGCCGACTGCCCGACGCTCGACCGCCTCGTCACGTTGCTGGAGCCGCTGCCGCCGCGCAATACCGCCGGGATCGTCGTCGCGACGCTGCAATACCTCAAGAGCGAGAAGAACAAGGGCAAGCGCACCGACATCCCCGACCTGCCGGTCTGCGCCGCCGGAGCCGCGCGATGAACGACGTGACTTTGCCCCCCGAACTGGTCGACGCCGCGCGCCGCGTGGTGGAAGCGAACCGCGCCGCCGGGCGCCGCATCGCCGTGGCCGAAAGCTGTACCGGCGGGCTGGTCGCGGCGGCGTTGACCGAGATACCGGGTTCTTCCGACGTGCTGGAGGCCGGTTTCGTCACCTATTCGAACTCCGCCAAGCAGAAATTGCTCAACGTCAGCGGCGACGTGCTCGACACGTTCGGCGCGGTATCGATCGCGGTGGCGTGGAGCATGGCGCAGGGGGCGCTCGCGGAGTCGGAAGCCGATGTCGCGGTGGCGATCACCGGGGTCGCCGGGCCGGGCGGCGGGACCGAGAAGAAGCCGGTCGGCACCGTCGTCTTCGCCCGCGCGGAGCGCGGGGGCGACCCCGCGGACGTGGTCGCCGACAAGCGCTTCTTCGGCGACCTGGGCCGCGGCGGGGTGCGGCTTCAGGCAGCGCTGTGCGCGCTGGAACTGCTGCTGCCCGACGCGCCGTAGAGTTTCGCGGCGCGCTCCTCAAACGCGCCGATCATCCGGCGTAGCGCGACGCCGAACACCTGGCCCGCCAGCATCTCGAACATCCGGTTCTTGAACGCGAAATCGACCGAGAAGTCGACCAGGCACCCCGCATCGCCATCAGGACGGAAGCGCCAGTCGTTGTTCAGATATTTGAGCGGCCCCTCGATATACTCGACGCGGATCGTGTCGGGGCGATGCTTGGTCACCTTGGACGTGAACGTCTCGCGCAGCCCCTTGAATCCGACGATCATGTCGGCAAGCGTCTCTTGCGGATCGTCCTTGCGGACGCGCATCGCGCTGACCCACGGCAGGAACTCCGGGTAGCGCCGCACGTCCGCGACCAGGTCGAACATCTGTTCCGGCGTATAGGGTAGCCGCCGGGTCTCGCTGTGCTTAGGCATTCGTCACGGCGGCCAGCTTTGCATCGCGCGCCGCCTTCATCTTCGCGAAATCGTCGCCCGCATGATAGCTGGAGCGCGTCAGCGGCGAGGAGGCGACCAGCAGGAAGCCCTTCGCGCGCCCGATCGCGGCAAAGGCGTCGAACGCCGCGGGGGTGACGAAATCGGCAACCTTGGCGTGGCGCGGCGTGGGCTGGAGATACTGGCCCATCGTCAGGAAATCGATATCGGCGGACCGCATGTCGTCCATGACCTGATGCACTTCCAGGCGTTCCTCGCCCAGCCCGAGCATGATGCCCGACTTCGTGAAGATCGAAGGGTCGAGTTTCTTGACGCTTTCCAGCAATCGCAGCGACGCGTAGTAACGGGCGCCCGGCCGGATGGTCGGATACAGCCGCGGCACCGTTTCCAGATTGTGATTATATACGTCCGGACGTGCCGCCACGATTGCCTCGACCGCCGCCTCATGCTTGTTGCGGAAGTCGGGGGTCAGGATCTCGATCGTGGTGTGCGGATTTGTGCGACGAATGGCCTCGATGACCTTCACGAACTGCTTGGCACCGCCATCGGGAAGATCGTCGCGATCGACCGAGGTCACGACGATATGCGCCAGGCCCATCTGCGCCGCCGCATCGGCGACGTTCTGCGGCTCCATCGGATCGACCGCGCGTGGCATGCCCGTCTTCACGTTGCAGAATGCACAGGCGCGCGTGCACGTGTCGCCCAGGATCATGACGGTCGCGTGCTTCTTGGTCCAGCACTCCCCGATGTTCGGGCAGGCCGCCTCTTCGCACACGGTCGTCAGGCTTTTCGAGCGCATCAGCGCACGCGTCGCGGCGAAGCCTTCGCTGGTCGGGGCCTTGACCCGAATCCAGTCGGGCTTGCGTTGCCGCTGCGGAGCCGGGAGCGGGGTCATGTCGTTCATGGGGTCGCAGATAGCGTTTACTTCCACCCGAAACAACGAAGGGCTTTTGTAGAATGAGAAAGTTCCACGACCTGATCGAAGGCTATTACCGCTTCCGCGGCAACGAATGGATCGAGGAGCGCGACAGCTGGAGCAAGCTGGCCGAGGGACAGTCGCCCAGGGTGATGGTGATCGCGTGCTCGGACAGCCGCGTCGATCCCGCGACGATCTTCGGCACGGTGCCCGGCGAGGTGTTCGTGGTGCGCAACGTCGCGAACCTGGTGCCGCCGTTCGATCCGTCGGGCGGCCTGCACGGCGTGTCGGCGGCGGTGGAGTTCGCGGTCACCGTGCTGAAGGTCGACGAGATCCTGGTGCTCGGCCACGGCCAGTGTGGCGGCGTCAAGGCGTCGCTGTCGGGCGCGCTGCGCGATGCCAAGCCGGGTGAAGGCGGGTTCGTCGCCGAGTGGATCAAGCTGCTCGACGACGCGCGCGAAAAGGTGATCGCGGAATATGGCGACGGTCCGGAGGGCCAGACCGCGCTGGAGCGCGAGGGCGTCAAGGTCTCGATCGAGAACCTCAAGACCTTCCCGTTCGTAAAGGCGCGGCTGGACGACGGCTCGCTGAAGATCCACGGCGCGGTCTTCGCGATCAAGGACGGCAAGCTGAACGTCCTGCAGGAAGACGGGCATTACGAAGCCGCATAAGCCGCGTAATAAGGTGATGGGCCGCCTCGCTCCTTCACGGAGCTTGGCGGCCATCCTTTTGGAGGCTGAGGGCAGCGCGATTACCACACACCGTCATTCCCGCGTGCGCGGGAATGACGAGGGGAATGTGCGACATCCGCCCTCGCCTCACCCCGCGTGCGGGCTCACCGTGGCCGCGGCGTCCTTTTTCGGCGCGTCGGCGGTCACGCGCACGCTCAGCTCGCGCAGTTGCTTGGCCGAGGCCGGAGTGGGCGCGCCCATCAACAGGTCCTCGGCGCGCTGGTTCATCGGGAACAGCGACACCTCGCGCAGGTTCTGCGCATCGCACACCAGCATGACGATCCGGTCGACGCCCGCCGCCATCCCGCCGTGCGGCGGCGCGCCGTACTGGAACGCGCGATACAGGCCGCCGAACCGCTCCTCGACATCCGCCTTCGACAGCCCGACCAGCTCGAACGCCTTGACCATCAGCTCGGGCGACTGGTTGCGGATCGAGCCCGAGGCGATCTCATAGCCGTTGCAGACGAGGTCGTACTGATACGCCTTGATCGTCAGCGGGTCCTGCCCGGTCAGCGCGTCCATGCCTCCCTGTGGCATCGAGAACGGGTTGTGGGCGAACTCGACCTTCTTCTCGTCCTCGTCCCATTCGTAGAAGGGGAAGTCGACGATCCAGCACAGCCGGAACGCGCCCTGCTCGATCAGTCCGAGCTGGTCGGCAACGCGGGTGCGCGCGAGGCCCGCGAGCTTGGCGGCCTGCTCCGGCTTGCCCGCCGCGAAGAACAGCCCGTCGTCGGGTCCGAGCCCGAGCGCGGCGTACAGCGCCTCCATTCCCTCGGCGCCATGGTTCTTGGCGATCGGCCCGCCGAACTCGCCGCCCTTGCGGGTGACATAGCCGAGGCCCGCATGGCCCTCGCTGCGCGCCCAATCGTTCATCTCGTCGAAGAACTTGCGGCTCTTCTCGGCGGTGCCCGGCGCCGGGATCGCGCGGACGACGCCGCCCGAGCCCACGATCCGCTCGAACAGCCCGAAGCCCGAGGTGGTGAAATGCTCGGACACGTCGGTGATGAGGAGCGGGTTGCGCAGGTCGGGCTTGTCGCTGCCGTATTTCAGCATCGCCTCGTCATAGGGGATGCGCGGGAATTCACCGATCGGCGTCACGGTGCGGCCGTCGGCGAATTTCTCGAAGATGCCGCCGATCACCGGCTCCATCGTCTCCCATACTTCTTCCTGCGTGACGAAGCTCATCTCCAGGTCGAGCTGGTAGAATTCGCCCGGCAGCCGGTCGGCGCGCGGGTCCTCGTCGCGGAAGCACGGCGCGATTTGGAAATAGCGGTCGAAGCCCGCGACCATCAGCAATTGCTTATATTGCTGCGGCGCCTGCGGCAGCGCGTAGAACTTGCCCGGATGGATGCGGCTGGGCACCAGGAAGTCGCGCGCGCCCTCCGGCGACGACGCGGTCAGGATCGGCGTCGAATATTCGGTGAAGCCCGCGTCCTCCATGCGGCGGCGCATGTCGGCGATCACCTTGGTACGGCGCACGATGTTGGCGTGCAGCGTCTCGCGGCGCAGGTCGAGGAAGCGGTAGCGCAGGCGGATATCCTCGGGATAATCCTGCTCGCCCGCCACCGGCATCGGCAGCTCCTCGGCCGCCGACAGGATGGTCGCGGCGCGCGCATAGACCTCGATCTCGCCGGTCGCGAGATTGCCGTTCACCGTGCCTTCCGAGCGACGCTTCACATCGCCGTCGATCGTGACCACCGACTCGACGCGCACCGCCTCCAGCACCGACAGCGCGGGCGAGTCGCTATCAGCCACGATCTGCGTGATGCCGTAATGGTCGCGCAGGTCGACGAACAGGACGCCGCCATGGTCGCGCTTGCGATGTACCCAGCCGGACAGGCGGACGGTGTCGCCGGCCTGGTCGGCGGACAGCGCGGCGCAAGTGTGGGTACGATAGGCGTGCATGGGTTATCTCTGATAGCGTCATCCCAGCGGAAGCCGGGATCTCGTGCCGCAAGCGCGCGCCCGCGGGGAAGACCCCAGCTTTCGCCGGGGTGACGAAGTTGTCGTTGGCCAGCGCCCTCCCCTTTTCATCCCCTCTTTGTCAAGGCGCGTGCGCCGGGCTATGGACGGGCGCTTATGCACGTTCATCCGCTCATCACCGACAGCGCCACGCTCGCCAATCTCTGCGCGCGCCTTGCACAATCTCCGTTCGTCACCGTCGACACGGAGTTCATGCGCGAGAGCACCTATTATCCCGAGCTGTGCCTGATCCAGATCGCCGATACCGAGGAAGCCGCGGCGATCGATCCTATGGCGCCGGGGATCGACCTGGGTCCGCTGCTCGACCTGCTGGTCGACAATGACGACGTGCTGAAGGTCGTCCACGCCGGCGGGCAGGATATAGAGATCATCTACAATCTGACCGGACGCACGCCCCACCCGCTGTTCGACACGCAGGTCGCGGCGATGGCGCTGGGTCAGGGCGAGCAGATCGGTTATTCGAACCTCGTCGACAGCTGGCTGGGCGTGCAGATCGACAAGGGCGCACGCTTCACCGACTGGGCGCGCCGCCCGCTGGACGCGCGGCAGATCGAATATGCGATCGGCGACGTGACGCATCTGTCGAGGATCTTCCCGAAGATGCTGGAGCGGCTGCGCAAGACCGGGCGCGGCGCGTGGCTGGACCAGGAGATGGAGCGGCTGGCCGATCCCGCCAATTATGCCAACGACCCCGATGTCGCTTGGAAGCGAGTCCGCATCTCGAGCCGCAAGCCGGAGGTGCTCGGCCGACTGAAGGCGATCGCGAAGTGGCGCGAGCTGGAGGCGCAGGCCAAGGACCTGCCCCGCGGCCGCATCGTCAAGGACGAGACGATCGCCGACCTCGCCGGCCACGCGCCGCGCAAACAGGCCGATCTCGCCAAGGTGCGCGGGCTGTCGCAGACCTGGGCGACTAACGACATCGGCGCGCGACTGATGGCGGCGATCGAAGGTGCGCGACCGCTGCCCGACGACGAGATGCCGCCGCGCGAGGATCGGAAGCCCGGGCTGGGCAAGGAGGGCGCGCTGGTCGCCGACCTGCTCAAGCTGCTGCTCAAGATCCGCGCGCGCGACATCGACGTCGCGCCGCGGCTGCTGGCGCGTGGCGACGAGCTGGAGGCGCTGGCCGCCGGGCAGCGGCAGGGATTGCAGATCCTGCAGGGATGGCGCTTCGACCAGTTCGGGCAGGATGCGCTCGACCTGGTCGAGGGACGGATGGCGTTCGCGGTGCAGGACGGCCGGCTGACGATGTCGCGCACGATGTCGAGCACCGGGGCAACGGCATGACCCGCAGCGCCGCGATCGTGGCGCCGCTGATTCTGGCGGCATGCGCGACGCCGGCACCGCCGGTCGTCGAGGCGGCGGCGCCCGGCGTGCAGTGCGACGCCAATACGCTAGAGCCGTTGGTCGGACGTCCCGCCGCGCAGGTGACCGGCGAGGCTCAGCGGCTGAGCGGCGCGCGGACGGTGCGCGGCTATGCGACCAGCGATGCGGTGACGATGGACTTCCGCCCCGACCGGCTGAACGTGGAGCGCGACGCCGCGGGGAAGGTGGTGAGGTTCACCTGCGGATAGGCGCGCCCATGCGTCGCCTTTTCCAGCCGCTTCGATGCTGATCGACGTGATTACAGATGGTTGCACTCTGCCGTAGCGTGGGCGGTGGAGGTGCGTCATGCGAATATTCCATCTGAACTGCGGAACCGACTGCCCGCTGGGCGGCGCGTTGTTCGACGGGCGCAGTGTCGGCCCGCTCGGCCGCATCGTCTGCCACTGCCTCCTGATCGAGACCGATGCGCACGGACTGGTGCTGGTCGATACCGGCTACGGCCTGCGCGACGTCGCGCATCCGCACCATCGCCCCGATCCGCGGATCAGCGTGCCGTGGCGCATGATGCTCAACATCCGGCTGCACGAACGCGAGACCGCGATCCGCCAGATCGAGGCGCTGGGCTATGCGGCCGGCGACGTGCGGCACATCATCGCCACGCATCTCGATTTCGATCATGCCGGCGGGCTGGAAGACTTTCCCAACGCCACCGTCCACGTCATGCAGCGCGAATATGATGACGCCACCGGCCCGCGCGCCGGGGTGGTGGCGCGGAATCGCTGGCGCCCGTCGCAGCTGAACGAGGTGCAGCGCTGGCAGGGATATGGCGCACAGGGCGACAGCTGGTTCGGGTTCGACGCGGTGCGCGATCTGGTCGGCCTGCCGCCCGAAATCCTGATGGTGCCGTTGCCCGGCCATACCTGGGGGCACGCCGGAGTTGCGGTTCGGCAGGACGACGGCCGCTGGCTGCTGCACGCCGGCGATGCGTACTTCTACCGCGGCGAGATGCGGCAGGCGCGGCGGCGCTGTACGCCGGGCCTGCGCGCCTATCAGCGGCTGATGGAGGTCGACGCCACCGCACGGCTCGACAACCAGCAGCGGCTGCGCCGCTTGTCGGTGGAACGGCGCGACGCGGTCACCGTCACCTGCACCCACGATCCGGTCGAGCTGGAACGCTTGCAGGCCGGGCGACCGCTATAGCGTCACTCCGGGCGCAGCACCGCCACGATCGGGAAGTGATCGGAGGGGTAGCGCGCGCCCGCGTGCGTGGTCAGCACCCGAGCGGAGATCGGGCGGAAGCCCTTGACCAGCACATGATCGATCCACTTGCCGGGCTCGGGCACCCCGGTGAAATCGTGGAACGTGCCGGTCGGTGCGCCCTTGGTTCGCGCCAGGGCGGAGGCGTCGGTCAGGAACGCGGTCAGGTGCTTGACCGCCGCGCTGTCGACGGTGGTGTTGAGGTCGCCGGTCAGCACGATCGGCAGCCCGCGCGCGATCGCCGGCAAGCGCTCGGCGATCAGCGCGGCGGAGCGGGTACGCGCTTCCTCGTCCTCCGCGCCGCGATGCGCGAAATGCGTATCGGCCATCAGGAAGCGGTGCGGCGTCTTCTCGCCAACGGTTTCGAACACGGCCCATGTCACCATTCGCGGCAGGTTCGCGCCCCACGCCGGCCTGCCCGGCACCTCGGGCGTGTCGGAGAGCCAGAAGTCGCCGCTTTGCACCAGCTTGAGCCGGTCGGTGCGGTAGAAGACGCCCATATGCTCGCCGTCATGCCCGCCGTCGCGGTCGCGCCCGAACCAGCGGTATGCCGGCAACGCGGCGACGATGTCGTCGCCCTGCGATCTCAGCAATTCCTGCGTGCCGATCACGTCGGGGTTCGCCGCGCGCACCGTGCGCATGAACACCGCGCGCCGCGCGCTCCACACGTTTGCGCCGTCGCTCGGATTGGCGAAGCGCACGTTGAAGGTCATTACCCGCAGGTCGCGCGCCCAGGCGCCGCTCGCGGTCATCACGGCCGCGGCCGTCGCGGCGATCATCATCAAGCGTTTCATCGGCAACCTCATTTTTCTTCACAGCGCTCCGCTATCGACCAGAAGCGTCGTCATGGCGAGCGGGGCGACGAAGCTGCAATTGCCCGATCGCAACCAATTCCACGCCCCATCGCCCGCCGTTTCCGCGCAAGGGATGACAGGCGCATGACGCGCGGGCACCCTGCCCGGCGCAAAGGGATAGGAATGTCACGGTTGCTCGACCCCGCACGGCTCACCCACCTCCAGCGGCTGGAGGCCGAGGCGATCCATATCCTGCGCGAAGTGGTGGCCGAGGCGGACAACCCCGTCATGCTGTATTCGGTCGGCAAGGACAGCGCGGTGATGCTGCACCTGGCCCGCAAGGCGTTCTTCCCCAGCCCCCCGCCCTTCCCGCTGCTGCATGTCGACACGACGTGGAAGTTCCGCGAAATGTATCGCCTGCGCGACCGGATGGCGGCGGAAAGCGGCATGACCCTGCTCGTCCACCAGAACCCGGAGGCGATCGAGCGCGGGATCAACCCGTTCGACCATGGCGCGCTGCACACCGACATGTGGAAGACCGAGGGGCTGAAGCAGGCGCTCGATCAATACGGCTTCGACGCGGCGTTCGGCGGCGCGCGCCGCGACGAAGAGAAGAGCCGCGCCAAGGAGCGGATCTTCAGCTTCCGCACCGCCACCCACGGCTGGGATCCGAAGAACCAGCGGCCGGAGTTGTGGAACCTCTACAACGCGCGCAAGAACAAGGGCGAGAGCATCCGCGTCTTCCCGATCTCCAACTGGACCGAGCTGGACATCTGGCAGTACATCCACCTGAACGACGTGCCGATCGTCCCGCTGTACTTCGCCGCCGCGCGGCCGACCGTCGAGCGCGACGGGATGCTGTTGATGGTCGACGACGAGCGCTTCCGCCTGCTGCCCGGCGAGGAGCCGGTCATGCGTTCGGTCCGTTTCCGCACGCTCGGCTGCTATCCGCTGACCGGCGCGGTCGAGAGCCGCGCGACGACGTTGCCGGAGGTCATCCAGGAAACGTTGCTGACCACCACCAGCGAGCGGCAGGGGCGCGCGATCGACAAGGATGCGGGCGGCGCGGGCATGGAAGTGAAGAAGCAGCAGGGGTATTTCTGATGAGCAATGCACCCGCTCCCCAGCCGGCCTATGTCGTCGACGATCTGGTCGCGCAGGACATCGACGCCTATCTCGACCGCCACCAGCACAAGACGATGCTGCGCTTCATCACCTGCGGCTCGGTCGACGACGGCAAGTCGACGCTGATCGGGCGGCTGCTCTACGATTCGAAGATGATCTTCGAGGACCAGCTCGCCGCGCTGGAAAGCGACTCGCGCAAGGTGGGCACGCAGGGTGGCGAGATCGACTTCGCGTTGTTGGTCGATGGCCTTGCCGCCGAGCGCGAGCAGGGCATCACGATCGACGTCGCCTATCGCTTCTTCAACACCGAAAAGCGCAAGTTCATCGTCGCCGACTGCCCCGGACATGAGCAATATACGCGCAACATGGTCACCGGCGCCTCCACGGCGGACCTGGCGGTGATTCTGATCGACGCGCGCAAGGGCGTGCTGACGCAGACGCGGCGGCACAGCTACCTGTGTCACCTGATCGGCATCCGCAACATCGTGCTGGCGGTCAACAAGATGGATCTGGTCGGCTACGATCAGGACGTGTTCGACGCCATCGTCGCCGATTACACCGCCTTCGCGCGCTCGATCGGGATCCAGACCTTCACCGCGCTGCCGATCTCCGGCTTCAAGGGCGACAACATCACCGCGCGCTCCGCAAACACGCCCTGGTACACCGGCCCGACGCTCATCGAGCATCTCGAGACGGTCGAGGTGCTATCCTCGCTCGACGCCGACAAGCCGTTCCGGATGCCGGTGCAATGGGTCAACCGCCCGAACCTCGACTTCCGCGGTTTCGCCGGGCTGATCGCGACCGGTCGTGTGTCGGTCGGCGCTGCGATTCGTGTGCTCCCCTCGGGCAAGACCTCGACCGTCACCCGCATCGTCACGCTCGACGGCGATCTGGAGCAGGCGGTCGCGGGCCAGTCGATCACGCTTTGCTTCGCCGACGAGATCGACTGTTCGCGCGGCGACGTGATCGCCACCGCCGACCAGCCGCCGCAGGCCGCCGACCAGTTCGAGGCGACGCTGGTCTGGCTCGCCGACGAAAGCTTGCGCGTCGGGCGCGGCTATTGGCTGAAGCTTGCCACGCAGACCGTGTCGGTCACCGTCCAGCAACCCAAATACGTCGTCAACGTCAACACGCTCGAGCAGCTCGCCGCCAAGACGCTCGACCTCAACGCGATCGGCGTCGCGGAGTTGACCACCGATCGCGGACTGGTCTTCGAGCCCTACGCCGACAACCGCACGCTCGGCGGCTTCATCCTGATCGACAAGCTGACCAACGCGACGGTCGCGGCGGGGATGCTGCACTTCAGCCTGCGCCGGGCGCAGAATGTCCACTGGCAGGCGGTCGACATCAGCCGCGAGGCGCATGCGCGGCTCAAGGATCAGCAGCCGGCGGTGCTGTGGTTCACCGGTCTGTCCGGCTCGGGCAAGTCGACGATCGCCAACCTGGTCGAGAAGAAGCTGCACGCGCTCGGCCGCCATACCTTCCTGCTCGACGGCGACAACGTCCGCCACGGGCTCAACAAGGACCTGGGCTTTACCGAGGCCGACCGGATCGAGAACATCCGTCGCGTCGGCGAAGTCGCGAAGCTCATGACCGACGCCGGACTGATCGTGCTCACCGCCTTCATCAGTCCGTTCCGCGCGGAGCGCGAGATGGTGCGCGCGATGCTGCCGGCGGGCGAGTTCGTCGAGGTCTTCGTCGACACGCCGTTCGAGGAGGCCGAGCGCCGCGACGTGAAGGGCCTCTATAAGAAAGCGCGGACCGGGCAGCTCAAGAACTTTACCGGGATCGACAGCCCCTACGAGCGTCCGGAAACGCCCGAGGTGCGTATCGACACCACGCGGACCACCCCCGAGGAAGCAGCCGAGCGGATCGTCGACCTGCTGCTGCGCCGCGCATGACCGACGCCGATCTCGCCGCGCATCTCGCAAATGCCGCGGGTGCCCTGCTGATGACGGTGCGCGACAGCGGAATGCTCGCCGACAAATCGCTCGGCGTGGCGGGCGACGCGATCGCCAATCGCTTCCTCGTCGACGCGTTGCGCGCGCAGCGTCCGCAGGACGGTCTGCTGTCGGAAGAGGAAAAGGATTGTCCGATCCGCCTTGACCGCTCGCGGGTGTGGATCGTCGATCCCGTCGACGGCACGCGCGAATATGCCGAACGGCGCGAGGATTGGGCGGTGCATGTCGGGCTCGCGATCGACGGCGTTCCCGCGATCGGCGCGGTCGCGCTGCCCGCCGCCGGCCGCGTCCTGCGCAGCGACCGGCCGGTCCCCGTCCCCCCCGCCCCGGAGCGGCTGCGGATGGTCGTCAGCCGCTCGCGCCCCGCGCCCGAAGCGGTCGCGGTGGCGCAAGCACTCGGTGCCGAACTGGTGCCGATGGGCAGCGCCGGCGCCAAGGCGATGAGCGTGATCCTCGGCGAGGCCGACATCTACCTCCACTCCGGCGGGCAATATGAATGGGACAGCTGCGCCCCCGCCGCGGTCGCCCGCGCGCATAAGCTGCACGTCAGCCGCATCGACGGCACGCCGCTGATCTACAATTGCGCCGACACCTGGCTCCCCGACCTGCTGATTTGCCGCCCGGAGCATGTCACTCGGGTCATGGCGGCGCTGAACCAAGTATCCTGAACTACCCACCGCGTTCGTGTTGAGCCTGTCGAAGCACGTGAGCTAGATGAAGCGCCTGTGGCACGCACTTCGACAGGCTCAGTGCGAACGGCCAGTACATGAGGCTCGTCACGCCAACGGCCGCACGCGCACCAACAACGCCCCACCCGCCATCGCCAACACCCCCAGCAGCAGGCAGAACGCCACCACCCCGCCCCACCCGGCGTGCGTCCAAGCGACGCCGCCGGCCGATCCCAGCACGCTCGATCCCATGTAATAGAAGAACAGATACCACGCCGCCGCCTGCCCGCGCGCCGCGCCCCCGCGCCGCCCGACCCAGGCGCTGGCGATCGAGTGCGCGCCGAAGAAGCCGATCGTGACGATCCCAATGCCCGCGACCACCAACCACAAGGGCGCGGCGGCGGTCAGCGCGACGCCCGCGATCAGGATCGCGACCGGCACCCAGAACACCTTGCGGCGCCCGACGCGCCCCGCCAGCGTCCCGAACCACGACGAGCTGACCGACCCCAGGACGTAGAGCAGGAACACCGCCCCTACCTCCGCCTGCCCCAGTCGGTACGGCGGCCCGAGCAGGTGGAAGCCCGCATAGTTATAGACGGTGACGAATGCCCCCATCAGCAGGAAGCTTTCGGCATAGAGAAGCCGCAAGCCGGGATCGCGGAACAGCGGCCCCGCCCCGCGCACCAGCGTCAGCCAGTCGCCGCCAGCCCTCGCAAACCGGCGCGACGGCGGGGCGAGGCGCCGGAACGCCTCGGCAAGCAACAGCCCGACCCCACCGACGATCGCCAGCGCCCAGCGCCAGTCCGCAACCGCAGCGACCAGGCTGGCGACCAGTCGCCCGCCCATCCCGCCCAGAGCGCTGCCCGCGATGTACAAGCCCATCGCTGATCCGACCGACGCCGTATCGACCTCCTCCGCGACATAGGCCATCGCCACCGCCGGCACCCCCGCCAGCGCGACACCCGCCAGCAGCCGCAACGCCAGCAGCGCATACCAGCCCGGCGCCGCCGCCGCGGCCAGCGTCAGCACCGCTGCCGCCATCATCGCCGCGACCATCAACGGGCGCCGCCCGACCCGGTCGGACAACGCCCCCGCGACGAGGATGCCGATCGCCAGCGGCCCGGTGGCCATCGACACCGCGAGCGACGCCCCCTCGGCGCTCAACCGGTAATGGTCGGCCAGCGCGGGCAGCAACGGTTGCACTGCATAGAGCGTCGAAAAGGTCGCGAACCCGGCGAAGAGCATCGCCAGCGTCAGCCGGCGGTAACCGGGCGACCCGGTCGCCAGCCCCGGCGGTGCTGGCTGGGGCGACGGCATCACCCGCCCGTCGTCTCCCGTCGCGCACCCGCGATCATGCGCTGCGCGATCGCGCGCACGCCGTCGTCGTCCTTCGTCGTGTCGCGTGCCGGATCGCCGAGATGGTCGAGGCTGTCCTCCAGATAGTCGAGCAGCCCCGGGTGCCGGGCCTCGACATATTCGATCAGCTTGAACAGCAGATGCTCGGTCGCGATCTCGCGCTGGCGGGTCTGCACGTCGGTGTCGGTCATGGTGGCACTCCGTCGAGGTTGCCGAGCAAACCGCCGCCGGTACCGCGACGTTCCGTGCGAACCGGCAGGCGCGCCCAACGTCGATCCGCCTCAGTCCTCCAGTTTCGTGATCCGTTCGGTCAGCACCGCCACCGTGATACCGAACTTCTTCGCCTCCAGCCGGTTCGCCAGCGTCCGCCCATCCGGTTGCAGCACCAGCGTCTGACGGATGCGAAACCCGTCGTTGCTGGTGAAGCGCAACGCCATTCTGCGCCCCGTCACCTCACCCGTCACCGGTCCGCGCGCATCGGTCAGCGTGCCCGCATACCGCCCTGGTGCGACCTGCCGCAGCAGCCAGCGGCGCTGCCGCGGCGGCTTGTCGCCCTCTACCACGATCTGGTCGAGCGTCAGGCTGCCGTCCGCGCCGATCCGCCCCGTGCCGCGCACCGACACCGGCCGGCGCGCGCGCAGGATGACCTTCAACTGCGCCTCGCCGCGCGTCCGCCCGTCGAAGAAGCGCAACGGGTCAAACGCCGGCGACGCGGTGACTGCGAGCAGCGTGGGCAGGACGGCGAGCATCATCGCTCCCCAACGCGTCTGCGGCGCGAATGCTGCAAGGCCGCGTGCGGGCGGCCCGGTACTGCACCAGCTTTGTAACAATCTGTGCAAATGATAGTGACTCGCATCATCTCCATTGCTAAAGCCCGCCGCATTCGGGGAGCTAACACATGAAGAATTGGTTATTTTTGCTGTCGAGCAGCGCAGCGGCGCTGTCGTCTGCGGGAGTGCAGGCGCACGGATCGGCGGGCGTCATCGTGCCCGCGTCCGAGGTCCCCGCGCCTGCGGATGACGCCGCCGCGCAGCGCGGCGACGATGTGGTGGTCGTCGGAAAGAGCTACGGCCGCGAGGTCGGCAAGACGGTGACCCCGCTCAAGGACACCGCCAACACGATCACGCTGATCGACCGCGACCAGATCGAGGCGCAGAACCTGTTCACGCTGGAGGACGCGCTGACCGCCACCAACGGCATCACCGTCACCGGCATCGGCAGCGAGGATCCGTCCTTCATCTCGCGCGGCTTTGCCATCGACAATTATCTGATCGACGGCGTGCCGACGCGGTCGTTCGGATTTCCCGGCGTGGTGCCGGACCTGTTCTTCTACGACCGGCTGGAGGTGCTGCGCGGCCCGGCCGGGCTGTTCACCGGCTCGGGCAATCCGGCCGGCAGCATCAACCTGATCCGCAAGCGCCCGCTGGAGGCGACGCGCGTACAGGCGACCGCCGGCTACGGCAGCTTCGACAACCTGCGGCTGGAGGTGGACGCCTCGACCCGCCTGACCGACGCGGTCGGCGTGCGCGCCGGCGCGATGGCGCAGGATCAGGACCAGTTCTTCGACACCGCGCACCGCCGCCGCTACGGCGCGTTCGCGGTCGGCGACGTGGCGATCGGCGCGCGCACCACGTTGACCGGCGGGGTTTATTACGACCGCTTCCAGCCCGCTGTGCAGACCGGACTGCCCGGCTATGCCGGCGGCGCGGACGGCAGCGAGGGGCGACTGCTCGACGTGCGCCGCTCGACCTATCTCGGCGCCGACTGGAACCGCTTCGATGCGGAGAGCTGGACCGGGTTCGTCGAACTCGCGCACCAGGTCAGCGACCGCTGGACGCTGCGCGCGACCGGGCTGCTCGCCAATGTCGATCGACTCGACAAATACAGCTATATCGGCAACGCCGCGATCACCCCCGCCAATGCCGGGCTGACCAGCCACATCGCGTTTCTGGGCGACAATCGCCAGCGCACGCGCTCGTTCGACCTGAACGGCGTCGGCAGCTTCCCCGCGTTCGGGCGCGATCAGACGCTGATCCTCGGCGCCGACTATCAGGCGCTCGACTATACCTCCTACTTCTCGCGACTGTCGGGCTATGCGCGGATCAACGTCTTCGATCCCGTCTACCCCGCCGAGCCCCCGCTCGACCCGCGCGTCCAGCTGCCCGCCTATCCCGTGCAGGGCACGCAGGGACGCTGCAGCGCCGTGCCCGCGGAATGCGTCACGCAGGTCGCCGGGGCGACGCGCACCTATGTCGAGCAATACGGCCTCTATGGCCAGCTGCGCCTCTCGCCGGTCGAGCGGCTGACGCTGGTCGGCGGCGGGCGGGCGACCTGGTGGTCGAGCGACGTGGACACGCTCTACCGCTTCACCGGCGCACCGACCGCGCGTACGCAATATGGCTATAACGGCCGCTTCACGCCTTATGGCGCGGTGCTGTTCGACGTGACCCGTACGCTAAACCTCTACGCCAGCTACGCCGATAGCTTTACGCCGCAGGCGCCGCCCGCCAACCGCGCCCGGCCCGACGGCCGCGCGATCGAGCCGTTGATGGGCGCGCAATATGAGGTCGGCAGCAAGCTGTCGCTGATGAACGACCGGCTGCTGCTGTCGATTGCCGGCTATCAGATCACGCAGGACAACCGGCTGGTCAACCCGCCCGAACTGCCCGACGTGGTGCTCCAGACCGGCCGCGTCCGCGCACGCGGGATCGAGGCGGAGGCGACCGGGCAGATCCTGCCCGGCTGGCGCATCAACGGCGGCTACACCTACACCCACACCGAATACCTGGAGGATAACGAGCCGCAGTTCGAGGGCATCGCGCTGATCCCGATCATCCCCGAACACATGGTGAAGTTCTTCACCAACTATGCGCCCGAGAATGGCCCGCTGGCGGGCGCGAGCATCGGCGGCGCGCTGACGTGGTTCTCCTCCACCTACGGCGGCAATCCGGCGCTCTACGCGGCGAACGGCACGGTGCGCAGCGTGTCGACGATCGTGCGCCAGCCCGATTATGCGGTGGTCGACCTGCGCGCAGGCTACAAGCTCACCGAGCAGCTGTCGCTGTCGCTCAACGTCGCCAACGTGCTCGACAAGAGTTATTACGCCCGCATCTCCAGCACCGGGCGTGGCAATTTCTACGGCAGCCCGCGCACCGTGTTCGGCACGATCCGCTATACCTTCCAATAGCGGCCCGCGGCGAGCGCCCCCCGCCGGTCGGCGCGGGCGCTGCAACGAAAAGCGCGATCGGCCGCCCGAAAGTTGCCCGATCGCGCGGTGACCGATACCGGGGCGGAATCGGGCGGCTAACCGCGCGTGTCCGCCGATCCCGCGGACGATCACATGAACAAACGACCGGCTTCTGGTCGCGCTGGGGCCGCGTCAATGACCGACGCCTTACCCGATCGGCATCCCCGGCGGGATCGTCGGCGCGGCACGGGTGGCGGGCGCCAGGACGCGATCGAGCGACGCGGCGTCCCCAAGCAGCCGCGCGACCCCCAGCGCCCATGGATCGCCCTTGTCGCGACCGAGCCGCTCGCGCATGGACTGGAGACTTGCGTCGAGGCGCAGCGCGACGTCCGGCCCGGTCGCGGGCGCGCGCGCAGCGGCGGCAATCGCGAGCACCGTACGCAGCGCAATCCGCTGCGCGACCGCCCCGTCGTGGCGCATCACGATTTCGCGGACAAGTCGATCAAGCACCGTCTCTATGCCAGGCAGCGCCGCGTCCGCGGCGTGCTGGAGATGAAGCCGAGTGAGGCGGGTCGGCGCGAGCAGCGTCTCCAGCGTCACCTGCGCCGCCACGTCGGTCGCAACCAACGGGTCGAAGACCGCGCCGCCCGCGGTGTCGAGCACCTCCGTATCGAATTGCGGGTCGGCGTTGCCGTTGACGCCCGACGACAGGGTCAGGGCCAGCGCGGGCGGCACCGTCAGGGCAGCAGGAGACAGGGTCGCGAGCAGCGCGTCGAGCGCCCCGGCCTGCTCCGCTGCGCTGGCGCGGCTCGGCGTCGGCGCGCTATCGCCGACGGTGGCGTAGCTGTAATGCACACCCCCCAGCGTCTTGCCGATCGCAGCGACGGCGTAGCGGTGGAACAGCCACACCGGCACGAAGCTGCGACGGAGATCCGCGAGCGGTGCACCGGCGTGGAGCACGCCGGGACCGAAGCGCGCCAGCGCGACGCGGCGTACCGCCATGACGTGCGCGAGGTCCGCAGGTCCGTCGTCGCCCTCCGTCCACATGCTGTCGCCGGGCACGGCAAGGCTCGCGTCGCGTCCGTCGATGTCGGTCAGGTACCGCATGCCCGCGCGCTGCGCAGCGTCCGCCTTGGCCGCAGCGGCGGCGTCCGGGTCGGCGCCCGCAGCGGGTTGCCCATACAACCAGTCGACCGTGAACTTGTCCCACGTCCCGATGCCGGTCGCATAAGCATCGGAAAGATCGATCGTATCGCCGTTCAGCGCGACCTTGGCGAAGGGATAGTCCATCACCGAGGCGCGCCCTTGCGTGCTCGCCGCGAAATTGTGCGAAAAGCCCAGCGCGTGGCCGACCTCGTGCGCGCCCAGCTGCCGGATCCGGGCCAGCGCGACCCGGACCGGATCGTTCGCGGTGCCCTTGTTTTCCTCCCCGGTGCCTACCAGAGCCTCGAAAATAACGATGTCCTGACGCAGCCGGAGCCCCTCCAGCACGACATTGCCCTTGATAATCTCGCCCGTGCGCGGATCGGTGACGCCGCCGCCATAGGACCAGCTGCGCGTCTGCCGCTCGTTCCAGTTGACCACATTGTAGCGCACGTCCTGCGGATCGGCGTCGGCGGGCAGCACGCGGGCCTGGAAGGCATCGATATAGCCCGCGGCGTCGAACGCCTGGTTCCACCATGCCACGCCTTCGACCAGTGCCGTGCGGATCGGCTCGGGCGCCTTGTTGTCGATGTAGAAGACGATCGGCTTGCGGACGCGCGATCGCGCCGCACCGGGGTCCAGCTTTTCGATACGGAAATGATTGGCATATTGCTGCAATACCGGCGCGCCGAGCGGCGTGTTGAATTCGTACACGGGCGTGGCGAACGTGCCGGAGCGGATATCGAAGCGGCGCGGGACGAAACCGGGCGCCGGCAGTCGTATCAGCGAGTGGTGGACGGTGAAGCTCACCTGACGCCCGTCGGGTGCGATCGTATCGACCTCCTTACCCGGCGTGTCGGAGGCGTAGGTCTGCACCGCCTCCATCTCGATATTATCGGGGAAGGCCTTGACCGATCCGGGATCGACCGCGCTCAATGCATCGATCGGCTTGAAGCCCTTTGCCTCGGCGTTGAGCTTGTCGGCCAGCCGCATCGTGTCGCGCAGCAGGAACGGCGCGAGATCGACGGTCACTGCGCCGTCCGGACCACTCGCCGCAACGTCGAGCATCGCCACGGTGCTGAACGGAAAGTCCGCGCTCGCGCCACGCCGCTCGAGCGCATCGCCGGACGAGCGATAGCGCGGGTTTTCGAACACGACCGCGACCTTCTTGCCGAGGCGTCTGAAGGCTAGCACCTGCGTCTCGCCGACCATGCCGTGATCGATACGGATCGGCGCCGATCCGAGCCCGGTCTTGAGCGCGGTGGCATAGAGGAAGCGACCGGAGACGCCGTCGTCATCGGGGCGCGGCAGGGTGACGAGCACCTTTCCGCTCTCCCGCTCGACCTTCACCGGGAGCAAAGTCGGGGCGACGGTGGCGGGTTGCTGCGCGGCGACGCTGGAAGCGCCCGTTCCAGCGGCAAGCAGGAGCGACGCGCCGAGCGCGCGGCGAAGCAATTCGGTGTTGGTCATGCGGCCCCTTTGTCCTGCGAACTTGATGAACGCTAACACAGATGGCGTTGCGCATCCCGCCTCTTTCAATCACTTTCGCGCCCTGTTTTGATGCTTTCGCATCGCAGAAGGGGGCTTCGGTGATGGATTTCACAACAAGCGATATCGATCAGACCGACTGCCGCTTGCTCGGCGAACTGTCCGCGGACGGGCGGATGTCCGACGTGGCGCTGGGCGAACGCGTCA
The DNA here is from genome assembly GCF_031456125.1 of Sphingomonas sp. BE138. NCBI lineage: Bacteria > Pseudomonadati > Pseudomonadota > Alphaproteobacteria > Sphingomonadales > Sphingomonadaceae > Sphingomonas > Sphingomonas sp. BE138. Next base: position 18,879 of record NZ_JAVDUC010000006.1, on the reverse strand, counting down.
ACCTGTCGAGCACGGCGACCGCGCGTCGGCGCAAGATCCTGGAGGAGCGTGGGCTGATCGCCGGCTATACCGCCAGCCTCGATCTCGACCGGCTCGGCTATGGCATCATGGTGCTGGTCTCGATCGAGCTGAACTCGCAAGCGGAGCAGGCGCTGATCGAATTCGAGGAAGCGGTGATGCAATGCCCGTCGATGAGCTTCTGCAGCTTCGTGTCCGGCGACACGGATTTCGTGATGATGGTGCACGTGCGCTCGTTCAACGATTATGACCGGGTCTATCGCAGCGAACTGTCGCGCTTGCCCCATGTGGCCAAGATCCGCAGCAGCTTTATCATGCGTCAGGTCGCCCGTCGTGGCGTGCCGCCGGTGGTCTTCGAACGCTAGGCGCGGCTGACGGCCCAGCGTCGGTCGGATGGCGGAGCGGGTGAAGGCCGCGCCGAGGGGCGTCGGTCGACGCGCGGCACCATGCCCTTGCGTCCGCAACAAGCGAACAAAGCGCTGAATCAGCTAGATACGGAGCATCATCCCGAAAGTGCCGATATGGCCCGTTTGCGGGATTTGCCCACAAAGGCGGCTTCGAACGTCGAAAATCATCACATCAGCCCGAAATTGGCGTGACTTTTCCGAGGATCGCCCATGCCCTAACGTGCAAGCTTATAACCATCGACGCCCGGCTCGACGCATGAAAGTTGCGCGGGCCGCCGCGGCGATACGGTTGCACCCGATCAAGGCGGGGCATGTCGGACGATCCGTGTCGTGCCTCGAATGGCGCGCCGGAGACGAGACGCGGAGCCGGGGAGAGCGATGCCAGCGAGGCTGGTCGATTCTTCTCGGGGGTGTTCGGACATGCAGGTACCATCAGCCACGGCCCAGCGGCGGCGCTATACGGCCCGGCTCGTCACGATGCTGCTTGGTACAGCGGGAACCATGTGGGGCGGCATGGCCGCGGCGCAGGCGCCAGCGTCCTTCGCGGCACCGCCGCCATCGGCGTCGGTGGGCGCGCCCGATGCCGCCGACCTTGCGCTCACCGCAGTGCCGGCGCAGGATACCGGCGCCGACGCCGTCCCGCCCGACGATATCGTCATCACCGGCAGTCGCATCGTCCGCGACGGCTATAGCGCGCCCACCCCCGTGACGGTGCTCGGCGCCGCGGAGCTGGCGGCGCAGCGCCCCGCCAACGTATCCGACTTCGTCAACCAACTTCCGTCGATCGCACAGGGCAGCACCGCGGCAAACAGTTCGGGCTCGCTGTCGAACGGCCTGGCCGGGATCAACTCGGTCAATCTGCGCGGGCTCGGCGCCGGGCGCACACTGGTGTTGCTCAACGGGCAGCGCTCGGTCGCCTCGGCGGTCAACGGCGTGGTGGATGTGAACACCTTCCCGCAGGACCTGATCGAACGCGTCGAGGTCGTGACCGGCGGCGCGTCGGCGCAATACGGGTCCGACGCCGTCGGCGGGGTCGTCAACTTCATCCTCGACGAAAAGTATCGCGGGATCAAATTCGCCGCCGACACCGGCATCACGGAACGCGGCGACGGCCACAATTACCGGTTCGCCGCGACCGTCGGCAAGTCGCTGGCCGGCGACCGGCTCCACCTGCTCGCCAGCGCCGAATATTTCCATCAGGACGGAGTCGCGACGATCGCGCGCGACTGGAACGACCGCGGTTATTTCCAGATCAACAATCCGGCCTACACCGCCACCAACGGCCTGCCGCAACGGCTGGTCGGGGAGGGTTTCGGACCGGCCACCTATACGGCGGGCGGGCTCGTCACCGCCGGGCCGTTGCGCGGCACCTATTTCCTCGCACCGGGCACCACCGGACAGCTCACCTACGGCACGACCAACGCCACCTCGTCGCCATGGATGGTCGGCGGCGACTGGCGCACCACGCTGGCCGGGCACGTGGGCACCAACTCGCTGCTGCCCAACGAGAAGCGCATCAGCCTTTTCTCGCGGCTCGGCTTCGATCTCACGCCGGACGTTCAGGTCTATGGCCAGGTGTCGTTCAACCGCTACGAAGGGCAAAGCTTCTACCAGCAGACGCCGAGCACCGGCGTCACGATCCGCGGTGACAATGCCTATCTGCTGACGCAATATCCCGACGTCGCCGCGCGCATGGCCGCGGCGGGGGTGTCGAGCCTGACGATCGGGACGTCGAACGCCGGCTTCCCCGTGCCCGGCAGCGACAACCGCCGCGACGTCTATCGCTATGTCGGCGGGGCGAAGGGGAAATTGAGCGTCTTCGATCGCAGCTGGTCGTGGGACGTCTATTATCAGCACGGCCTCACCAAGTCGCACGAGGAACTGACCAACACTTGGAACAACGCGCGCATGGCGCTGGCGCAGGACGCGGTGCTGTCCGGCGGCCAGATCGTCTGCCGCTCGACCCTGACCGCTCCGGGCAACGGTTGCGTGCCGATCGACCGGCTCGGTACCGACGGCCCGTCCGCCGCGGCGCTGGGCTACATCTACGGCGCCGCGCAGCCGCAACGCGATCAGTCGATCCAGCAGGACGTCGCCTCGGCGAGCATGAGCGGCACGTTGTTCGATCTGCCCGGCGGCGCGGCGGCGATCGCGTTCGGCGGGGAGTGGCGCAAGGAGCAGATCGACGGGCGGGTCGATCCGCAGTTCAGTTCGGGCTGGCTGTACGGCAATTATCTGGTCAATCGCGGCGACTATAACGTGAAGGAGGGCTTCGTCGAGATCGACCTGCCGCTCTGGCGTGGGCTGACCGTCAACGCCGCCGGGCGCTACACCGATTATTCCACCTCGGGATCGGTGTTCACGTGGAAGGCCGGCGCGACATTCGAGCCGATCCCGGACCTGAAGTTCCGTGGCACCTACAGCCGCGATATCCGCGCGCCCAATCTGCAGGAGCTGTTCGCCGCCGGCACCGCGCGCACCAATACCGTGATCCTGCCCGCCAACGCCCCGGCGACGGGCTCGCAGCAGTTCCTGGAGAACACGATCGGCAACCGCGCGCTCGACCCCGAGAAGGCGAAGAGCTGGACGGTCGGCGCGGTGGCGACCCCCCGCTTCCTGCCCGGGTTCACCGCCTCGTTCGACTATTACGATATCCGCATCAGCGACGCGATCGGCACGATCACCGCGCAGAACACCGTCGATTTCTGCTACTCCGGGACGACGCGCTATTGCGACAACATCGTCTACACCGGCGGCACGCTCAGCTCGATCGTGATCCAGCCCTTCAACTTCGCCAGCCAGGTGGAAAAGGGCTTCGACATCGCGGTGAGCTACCGCCGCGATCTCGCCGACATCGCGTCGTCGCTGCCGGGGCGGCTGACGATCAACGGCGCGGTGACCCACTATATCGAGAACGTCATCGATAACGGAATCTTCCCGGTCGATTATGCCGGGGTCAACGGCGGCAGCCTGTCGGGCACCTATTCGTCGCCGAGCTGGCGCTACCGGGTCAGCGCCTTCTACGATCTCGACGCCTTCACGCTCAACCTCGTCGGCCGCGGCTTCGGCGCCGGCGTATACGGCAACGATTATATCGAGTGCACCAGCGGCTGCCCGACCTCGACGACGCGGTACCGCACGATCAACGACAACGACATCGGCGGCGCCTTCTACCTCGATGCCTCGCTCGGGGTGAAGCTGCGTGCCGGCGGGCGCGAGGGGTCGCTGACCTTCATCGTCACCAACCTGCTCGACAAGGATCCGCTGCTCGTCGGCAACGGCCCCGACGGCAACAACACGCCCGCTTATCCGCAGACGTCGCGCAGCCTTTACGACGTGCTCGGCCGCAGCTTCCGCGTCGCCTTCACCACCAACTTCTGACCGCCGAAACCCAGAGGAGATACGATATGACGAGGTTCCGCGACGCCGTGACCGCGCTGCTGCTCGGTACGATGCTGGCGCCGCAGGCAGCGCTGGCGCAGGCCGGCAAGGCGCTGAAGCGCGAGGCCCAGGACAAGGTCGATGCGCAGGCCAAGGACATCCAGGTGATGGTCGACCAGGTGTTCAGCTATGCCGAGCCCGGCTTTCAGGAGGTTCGCACCTCGGCCTATCTCGAGGACGTGCTGGAGAAGGCCGGCTTCACCGTGACGCGCGGCGTCGCCGGCATCCCGACCGCCTTTACCGCGACCTGGGGCGAAGGCGGTCCGCTGATCGCGCTGGGCAGCGACATCGACGGACTGCTCGGCGTCTCGCAATATCCCGGCATGGCGGAGGCCAAGGCGATGGTGGAGGGCGGCCCCGGCCACGGCGAGGGCCATAATGCCGGGCTGCCGCTGGTGATCGCCGCGGCGATCGCGACCAAATCGGTGATGGAGAAGCATCACATTCCCGGCCGGCTGATGATCTGGCCCGGCGTCGCGGAGGAATTGCTCGCGACCAAGGCCTATTATGTCCGCGACGGGCTGTTCAAGGGCGTCGACGCCTGCATCTTCACGCATGTCAGCAGTGATTTCGGTACCGCGTACGGCGACTTCGGCATGAACGGCATGGTGTCGGTCGAATATCAGTTCCGCGGCAAGACGGCGCATTCGGCGGGCATGCCGTGGGAGGGGCGCTCGGCGCTCGATGCCGTCGAATTGATGAACGCTTCCTGGAATTTCCGGCGCGAGCACCTGCCCGTCACGCAGCGTTCGCACTACGTCATCACCGATGGCGGCGGCCAGCCGAACATCGTCCCGGCGACGGCGTCGGTCTGGTATTATTTCCGCGACCGCAGCTTCGGCGCGATCAAGTCGATGTTCGAGACCGGCAACGAGATCTCCGAGGCGGCCGCGAAGTCGACCGGCACCACCGTCAGCCACCGCGTGCTCGGCTATGCCGCCCCGAACTTTGGCAACAAACCGATCGCCGAGGCAGCCTACGCCAATATCGCCGCTGTCGGCATGCCGCGCTGGTCCGCCGACGATCAGCTTTTCGCCAAGGCGGTGCAGCAGGCCAATCAGCGCAAGGTCGAGCCGCTCAAGGCCAAGGTGAGCGACCTGTCGACCCCGGAGAACCGGCCGCAGTCGATCGGGGGCGGCTCGGACGACATCGGCGACATCATGTGGGCGGTGCCGACGATCACGATCCGCTTTCCTTCCAATGTGCCGAACATGATCGGTCACCATCTCACCTCGGCGATGGCGATGGCCACCCCGATCGCGCACAAGGGAGCGGTGGCCGGCGCGAAGGCGGTGGCGATGACGGTGCTCGATCTGATGACCTCGCCCAAGCTGCTGGCGCAGGCCAAAAGCTATTTCAATGACGTCCAGCTGAAGACCGATACCTACGCACCGCTGATCACCGCGCAGGACAAGCCGGCGATATGGCTCAACGAAAAGGTGATGCGCGACATGCGGCCCCAGCTGGAGAAGTTCTACTATGACCCGGCGCGCTACCCCAGCTATCTCGAGCAGCTGGGCATCAGCTATCCGAACCTGCCGCGTGAAAACAAAACGGCGCCGTGATTGAACATTATCGACAGCACGTCACGCGGCCGATCGACCGTGAGGCGGAGATGACCTCCGCCTCACGCGTCCTTGCACCTCTCACGACCCTTCCTTTGCTCCCGCACGCATCAATCGACGGCATCGTGCGCTAGCGGCCGGGACCAGGCAGGAAGCCGGATGGTCTCCCCCAGCACGGGCCGCGAAGCATCGCGCCGGACGTCGATCCGATAGGCGCCTTCGGCGATGGTCCAGGCGCTTCCGCGCACCCGCGCGAGGAGGCGCGGTTCGAGCAGGATCGAAGCAGCGCGGGTTTCGCCGGGCGCCAGCGCAAGTTTGGCGAAGCCGACGAGACGAGGCTGATAGTCGCAATCGCCGGGCCGCGAGGCATAAACCTGTACGACTTCAGCCCCCTTCCCGCCGCCCTGATTGGTGACGTCGACGCTGACCGCGATCCTTTCCGGCGATGCCGGCCGCACCCGCAAATTCGAGTAAGCGAAGCGCGTATAGCTCAGTCCATAGCCGAATGGATAAAGCGGCGTCTGCCCGGTCCGCGTATACCAGCGATAGCCCACGTCGGCGCCCTCGATGTTATAGTCGATCGGCACCGGCGGTTTCGTCAGCGGCTGGCCCGGATTGGAGACGACGTTCTTGGGATCGATCTGCGCGGGGCGCGGCAATTGCCGCTCGCTGGCGGGGATCGTGTACGGCAACCGGCCCGAGGGATTGACCCGCCCGAACAACACGCCAGCGATCGCATCCGCGCCGCCCGAACCCGGATAGAAGGCCAGCACGACGCCCGCCACCTGTTCGCGCCACGGCATCGCCACCGCACCGCCCGTCTCCAGCACGACGATCGTCTTCGGATTGGCTGCGGCGACCGCGGAGATCATCGCGTCCTGACCGTCCGGCAGCGCCAACGACTGGACGTCCCGGCTCTCGACGCGCCACTGCTCGGCGAACACGATTACCGCATCCGCCTCTGCAGCGGCGCGCACGCTCGCCGCCGGGTTCTTGCCGTCCAGATAGCGAACCTCATGCGCCCCCGCCTCGCGTCGGATCGCATCGAGCGGCGCGCCGGGCTGGTAGACGCGCTTCGCGTTCAAGCCGGGAAGCGAGGCGCCCTCCAGTTCCAGGCTGCCGGTCGGCGTCACCGACGATGAACCGCCGCCCGACAACACGCCGGTGTCGGCGTGCGCGCCGATCACCAGCAGCCGTTTCGCCCCCTTCGCCAGCGGAAGCGCTCCGCCGCGGTTTTCGAGGAGAACAAGCCCGGCTTCCGCCGCCCGCTGCACGATGCGGCGATGCGCATCGTAATCGATCGGGCCACCCGGCCTGGCGGGATCATCGATCGCGCCCACCGCGAACAGGCTGCGTAGCTGGCGGCGAACGGAGTCGTCCACGCGCGCCTGCGGCACGATGCCACGAGCGATCGCGTCGCGCAGCGGCGCGGCAAAGAACGGCTCGCTGTCGAGGTTGGCACCCGACTGAACGTCGAGGCCGGCGAGCGCCGCCTTCACCGTCGAATGCGTCGCGCCCCAGTCGGACATGACCCAGCCCGGATAGCGCCAGTCGCCCTTCAGAACCCGGGAGAGCAGAAAGGCGCTCTCCGACGCCCAATCGCCGTTTACGAGGTTGTAGCCCGGCATCACCGCTCCGGGCCGTCCCTGCTCGATTCCGATCTCGAAGGCGAGCAGGTCGCTCTCGCGCAGCGCGGGCTCGCCGAGCCGCGAATCGACCATCACGCGGCCGGTTTCCTCTGCGTTCACCGCGAAATGCTTGATGGTCGAGACCACGTGGCGCGACTGGATACCGGCGATCGAACCGCCGACGATCATGCCGGTCAGCAGCGGATCCTCTGAGATATACTCGAAATTGCGCCCCCCGCGCGGCTCGCGAAGCAGGTTCGCACCGCCGCCCAGAACCACGTTGAAGCCCTTTGCATGGGCTTCGGCGCCGACCAGCGCACCTGTTTCGCGTGCGATCGCCGGATCGAACGTTGCACCCAGCAGCAGCGACGACGGCAGGGCCGTGGCGCTGTCGCCCGGTCGCACGTCGTTGAGGTTGCCGATGCCGAGGCTCGCGTCCGTCTGCTGCTGCGCCGGTATGCCGAGCCGCGGCACACCCGGAAAGTAGCCGGCGGAGCCGATCGCCCCGGCCGGCTTGGGCTTGCCGGCGGGGGGAATCGCCATCGGGCCCGACATCCAGGCGAACTTTTCCTCTGCCGTCATCCGTCGCAGGGCCGCATCCGCGCGTGCGCCCGGCGAGGGTGCCGGGACGATCCCGCCGGCTTGCGGGATTCGTGCCGGGCCGTGCGATCGAGGGTTCGGCTTCGTGGAGGCGATCTCCGCACGTTGCTCGGCCTGCACGATGGCCGGGGACGGAAGCGGGATCATCGCGCGTCTCCGTCGTTGGTGAGGACGATCTTGCCGATCGTGGTCCCTGCCTCGATCGCATCGTGCGCCTCGCGCAGGGTCGCTGCGGACATCTCGCCCGCGACCCGCGTCAGCGTGGTGACGATGATCGATCGATCGACCAGATCGGCCAGCTCGTTCAGGATCTCGTGCTGACGGATCATGTCGGCGGTGCGGAACAGCGGGCGCGTGAACACCATTTCCCAGCTCACGCTGACGCTCTTCGGCTTCAGCCGGCCGATATCGAGATCGACGTCGTCGATCAGCGCCAGATGCCCCTGCGGCGCTATGATCTCGGCGATTTCGTCCAGCTGGCGATCCGTGCCGGTCAACCCTGCCACAAATTCGACCTGTTCGATGCCGAGGTCGCGGATTTGTGACGCCAGTGGCTTGCGATGATCCACGACATGGTGCGCGCCCATCGTCCTGACCCAGTCGACCGTCTCGGGCCGTGAGGCGGTCGCGACGACGGTCAGGTTCGTCAGGCGGCGTGCGAGTTGGACGAGAACCGAACCGACGCCGCCCGCACCGTTGACGATGAGGATCGTGCCGCCCGTGCCGGCCGGAGCGCGTTCGACGCGGAGCCGGTCGAACAGCAGCTCCCATGCGGTCAGCGCGGTCAGTGGCAGCGCGGCGGCCTGGCCATGATCGAGTGTTGCGGGCTTGCGACCGACGATGCGCTCGTCGACAAGATGATAGTCGGCGTTCGTGCCGGGCCGGTCGATCGTGCCGGTGTAGAAGACCTCATCTCCCGGACGGAACAGCTGCACCGCCTGACCGACCGCGACGACCACGCCCGACGCATCCCAGCCGAGGACCTTGGGAGCGGCAACGTCGCCCGGCGTGTTCGCCCGGACCTTGGTGTCGACCGGATTGACCGACACCGCCTTGACCGCGACGAGCAGATCACGGTCGGATGGCTTTGGTCTGGCGAGTTCGATGTCCTTCAGGACTGCGCTGTCGCCGTTCCGGGTATAGCCCACCGCCTTCATTGGACGTTCTCCTGCCTGGCGTGCCCTGCTGCGGGCGAGGTGTGTTCAACTGATCGTGCGATTGAAGCGCGAACCGCGCTGTCGCGAAGCAGGCTATTGGATCGTGTAGCCGCCATCGACGAGGAGATTGGCGCCCGTGGTGCTGCCTGCCCCGTTACAGGCAAGATACAGCACGGCGAGCGCGATCTCCTCGGGCTCGGCGAAGCGCCGGGTCGGCAGCCTCGCGCGGAACTCCACTCCCGCATCGCCGTCAAAGATGCGCCGGCCAAGCTCTGTGTTGACGACCGTCGGCGATACGGCGTTCACGGTCACACCCTTGGGGCTCCATTCGAAGGCAAGCGCCTTGGTCATGCCGATGATCGCCGCCTTGGTCGCGGTGTAGGCGACATGCCCTGGCAGCGCGATCACGCCCGCCTGCGAGGCCATGTTGACGATGCGTCCGCTGCCGCGAGCGATCATGCGCCGCCCGACCGCCTGAGCGATCAGGAACGGTGCCTTCAGGTTCAGGTCCATCTGGAAATCCCAGCGATCAACCGGGACATGTTCGGCCTCGTCAATCAGCGCAGCGCCGGCGTTGTTGACAAGGATATCGATCGGACCGACGTCCGCCTCGATCCGCGCGATCAGCGGCTCCAACGTGTTAAAGGCGATCAGGTCGGCGACGATCCCGACATGGCCGATACCCGGCAGCCCTGCCGCCACATCCGCAATGGTCTCGACCTTGTCGATGAGGACGACACGGGCACCCGCTTCGGACAGCGCGGTTCCGATCGCAACGCCTAGATTGCCCGCACCGCCGGTGACGATTGCGGTGCGGCCGGTAAGATCATAGGCTCGAGTGATGATGGACATGGCGTAGCCGCCTCCTTCGCGGCACAGATCGGTCCGTTCGTTCGGAGTCGCTGGGGTCGCTCGCGCATTCAGGCCGCGACCGTCTCCTCCAGCGGCGCCATCGCCAGCGGGGGCAGCGCGCGCTGCCAGGCGGAGCCATAGCGGGTATATTGGGGCGGGACCGGCGCGGGTGTCCGCAGGTCATCCGCGGCGGTGCGCGCCCAGAACGGGTCCTTCAGCATCTCGCGCCCGACCAGGACGATGTCGGCCCGGCCGTTCCGAAGGATCTCCTCCGCTTGGCGCCCGGTTTCAATCAGTCCGACCGCGCCCGTCATGATGCCGACCTCGCGCCGGATCAGCTCGGCCGCGGGGACCTGATAATTGGGGAAGGAATCCACCTTCAGCATGGCGATCCCGCCGGACGAGCAGTCGATCAGGTCGACGCCCTGTTCCTTCATCCAGCGACCGTACACGAGGAAGTCCTCCGGCCGGTTGCCGCCCTCGACGTAGTCGGTCGACGATATGCGCACGAACAGCGGACCGTCCCACTCGCCGCGCACCGCGTCGATCACCTCGCGCACGATGCGGTAGCGGTTCTCGTGGCTGCCGCCATACGCGTCGGTGCGGTGATTGGCCTTGGGCGACAGGAACTCGTTCAGCAGATAGCCATGCGCCGTATGGATCTCGAGCACGTCGAACCCGGCTTCGCGGGCACGGCGTGCCGCCTGTCGGAACGCGTCGACCAGCGCCGCGATCTGCGCGATCGACAGTGCCTGCGGCACGCGCGAGTCCGGCGTGAAGGGAATGGCCGATGGCGCCACGGACGGCAAATCCGCGATCGGATACTGGCGGCCGGCGTGGCCGATCTGGCACCCCGCCTTGGCGCCCATCGCGTGGATGGTGTTCACCAGTTCGGCCAGGCCGTGGACGTGACTTTCGTCCCAGATGCCGAGATCGCCCGGACCAATCATGCCGTTGGGCTGCACCGCGGTAGTCTCTAGAAAGACTAGCCCCGCCCCGCCGAGCGCGCGCGCACCGTAATGGACATGGTGGAAAGTCGTGACATCGCCGGTCGGCGTGGCGGAATGCATGCACATCGGGGACATCGCGATGCGATTGCGGAGTTTGACACCGCGGATGGTCAGCGGTTCGAAAAGCTTGGTCATGGTTCACCTGCTGCACGAGACTGGATGGATCCCATTTATTGAGCAGGCCAAAACGAACAATACGGCTAAAGTTTACACATACTACCCTTAAGCGTACCGTGGCGATCGTGGTTCAGGCCGTGCCGGCGATGAGCGCACTGGCCGGTATCGGTGGGCAAAACGGCATAAGGGACCGCGTCGAGCAGCCGGGCGCCGTCAGGCGACCCGCTCGACCGGATCGTCGGCGAGCGTCGTGAGATGGCGCCGGTCGAGCCAGCCGCGGCCCCAGTCGCACAGCTGCATCAGGATCGGCGCGATCGATCGCCCCTCCTCCGTCAGCGAATATTCCACCTTGGGCGGCACCACGGCATAGACGGTGCGATTGATGAACCCGTCCTCCTCCAGCTCCCGCAATTGCTTTGCCAGCAAGCGCGCGGTGCTTCCGGGGCAGCGCCGTTGAAGGGCATTGAACCGCGTCGTGCCGTCTTGCAGCAGATGGTACAGGATCACGCCCTTCCAACGACCGTTGATGAGATTGAGCGCCGCTTCGATCGTGCAGGCTGGGACGGCATCGTAGTTCCGGCGCTTGGGCACGGGCATCTCCACGGTACGGTTAATGACAGTATAGGCCGATGTAAGAGCTGACCCGAGGCATTCGCAAGCGGTCAGTTCTCATCGGCGGCCAAAGCCGCGGGCGGGATAGGAAACGGCATGCGCGGTCGGATAGGCTAGCGGCCTTTGCCGTTGCGGCGAGGCGATCGCCCGCTGCCCAGCGCGGGCGCGACTTACCGTGGCGACATTCGCCACCGCTTCGGCCATCAGCCCGAAAAACCGCGCGGACGCTGCCCCAGTCGATCGGATGCGACACGGCGCGGCGGGCCGATGGTAGCGTCCGGCCAGGGAAGCGGCGGGGCGGCCGCACCTGGCGCGGATTCGGATTGCGCCGTTCCGTCGGCGTCATGGCGCGGTCATGCGGCATGCGGCGGGTGCCTGACCCAGGTTGTCGGGCCGGCGGCGGCCGAAGATGCGGGCAGTTGCGGCCTGGCTGAGCGTCGCGAGCATCGGCGCGCAGCCCCCCTCCCGCCCGTTCACGCCTGAAATGCCTGCGCCTGACGCGTGGCCGTTCGCCGGCCCAACCTCACGGGCCGGCCACAACAGAAGCCTTGTCGTCACCGGCGCCGCGATGCCATTGGTTGGCGAGATAGTGCAGACGCTCTGTTTCGAAATGAAGCCCTGCTTCAGGCGAACGTAGCGCGGCCGTAAGCCGCTAACAGGTCGCCGTGGTCGAGCGGAGCGCGGAACGCGATGTGTCCGTCCGGGCGGACCAGCAGCAGCGCAGGACGGCCGATCAGGCCGAAGGCACGATGCGCGTGCAGGTCCAGGTCGAACAGCGTGTCGACCCCTCCCACAGCTTTGCCCGCCGGATGCGCCACGATCGCACTCGATCGCACGTGAAGCCAGGGATCGGCGTCCGCGATGGCCACCGCGATCTGCTTGGCCGCGCCCTCGACCATGCCGTCGAACGCGAGAAGCGACCAGCCCCAACTCAGGATATCCGAAGCATAAATGCGGCTGAATAGCGTGCCCGTCTCACCGTTCGGCAAGCGAACGGTGGCATCCGGCGCGCGGTCCCCCGCACGAGGTTCGCCAGCATGCAAGGGCTTACTGAGCAGCCCCATATGATCAGCATTCAGCGGGCTGTCAGGATAGCTTACGTCGATCTGCTGCAGGTCGTTGGTGCCCTGTATCAGCGAGCCGATGTTCGGCACCACCCGTGACACCGCCTCCAGCGCCGCATCGGCGATCTTTCCGCGATACATAAGCTTCCTGAACGCACCTGCCTGCTGCTCGTCGAGCCGCTTGCGCTCACGCTGCCGCTCGGCGTCGTAAGAGCCGAGAACGACGGGTGCTGCTGCACCTGCCAGCGTCATGGCGAGCCGCCAGGCAACCTCCACCGCGTCGTGGAACCCCGCGTTCATGCCCTGCCCGCCGATCGGCAGCGTGAAGTGGCCGGCGTCGTCCACCAGCAGGATGCGACCCTTCGCATAATGCGGCGAGACGCCGTGCTTGAAGCGGTTGCGCGTGCACCAGATTGGATCGGTCAGCGTCAGGCTGTCGTCGCCGGTGACCTGGCGGGTGAGCGCGATCATCTCGTCCAGCGTCGGGTCGCGGTCCGGCACGCCCGCGTCGTCGGTCAGCACGAACAGCCGATGATAGCCGCCCCACACGGGCATGACGCCCATAAACCCGCGCTCGAAGTAGAAGAACCAGAGCTGGTCCGGGTCGACCGGTCGCTTCCACGACAGCCTGGCATCGACCTGACGATTGATCCGGCCCTCGAACGCCTCGGCCTGAAGGTCTTCGCCGATCGATTTGCGCACGAGGCCTTCGTTGCCGTCCGCGCCGATCAGGTAGCGGCAGCGCAGGTGTCGCATCGCCCCGCCGCCATCCGGATCGTCGGTGTAGCTGACGGTGACGCCGCCGTCGTCCTGCGCGACCTCCGTCACCTTCACCCCGCGCATGATCCGCCCGCCGCGCTTGTCGTAGGCGCCGGACAGCGTCTCCTCGATCACGTCCTGACCGCTGTAGAGCACGCGCGCAAAGGGGCTCGACGCCTCGTCCACCGCGATGGGCGCGCCGGGCCTGCCGAAGAAGATCGAGTTGATCCGGGTGACAGGATAGGACCGCTCCGCCAGCGCGTCGCGCAACCCAATGCTGTCGAGCAGTTCCTGCGGGCGCGCCCACAGGTTGTTGGCGCGCGAATAGGGCTTCGCTTCCTCGCGCTGTTCCAGCATCAGGCAATCGACCCCGTGATGGCGCAGCGCGCAGCCCGCGGTCAGGGCGATCGGCCCCGCGCCGACGACGATCACGTCGGCGTCATAAGCTTGGCTTGGAGCGTTCATCGCCTGCCCTTCCGTCGAGCTATGCAAATCGGCGTCGGTCCGGTTGGCGGGACGACGCGATCGAAAAGGATCAGGCGACGCAGATGCCGGGCACGGTCACCGTCTTGAACAGGTGGGGGGAAGCGACCGCCTGCTCGGGATAGGCGGACAGCTTGGCGCGGAACTCGGGGTGGGTGAAGGCATCCCGGAATCGCGCACTCGATTCCCATACGGCGTAGTTGAGGTAGGCGGGGCTGTCCCCCACGGCACGGTGCAACTGGGTAGAGATGAAGCCCGGCTGCGCCTTCATGAAGTGCGCATCGTCGGTCCACGCATCAAGGAACGCCTGCTCGTCGGCGGGATCGAGCAGGAAGAGATTGACCAGCACCACCGGCGACGTCTCGACGCCGAGTTGCTGCTGGATCGGGAAGGCGGGGTCCATCGGACGCATGTAGGGCATGAGCGTCGATCCATTTATTACGAACCAAATCGAATTCGCCGCAACTCACTACCAATTTGACATCACGATGTCAAAACGCAATCGAGGTTTCATGTCACGTAACGTCACCGGCACCGCTACGACGCGCCTTACTCAGCTGATCCTTGAGGTGTTCACGCTCAACAATCGACTGCTGACGAGCGGCGATCGGCTCGTTGGCCAGCTAGGGCTGTCGAGCACACGCTGGCAGGTGCTGGGTTTCATCATTGAAAACGAGCGGACCCAACCTGTCGCTTGGATCGCGCGTGAGATGGGCGCCTACCGGCAGAACATCCAGCGCATCGTCAACGAACTGGTCGTGGACGGGCTGCTGCAATTCGCGCCCAACCCCCACCATCGCCGCGCGCACCTCGTCGTACCTACCGACAAGGGTGTGGCGGCCCACAAAGCGGCCCTGCAAGTCCAGCGCCCGTGGGCTGAAGCACTGGCGAGCGGCATTTCCGATGCCGACCTGGAAATCGCGCACCGCGTCGTCACCACGCTGCGTGAAAGACTGGAACGGACGGGTGATCGTGACGCGCGGGAAAACAAATAGCGAAGACGATCTGCGACCCACCGTGAACATCAGGAACGCAGTCGGTTATCTCGAAGAATCAAACGGCATCGACATGTCGCCGGGCATGATCTCGACGGTGACCGAAGCGGTGCTGGACATCATGGCGGCAGCGCGGCCGCCCTTTCCACACCTGGTGCTCGCCGGCGTTCTACGATCCGATCCGGGAAGGTCTCCGCGCGCAAAGACCCGCTGGAGCACGCCACCCGTCGCGGTGTTGCAGCATCATCTTCTGACGGTAGAGCATGCACGCCCGTTCGTCCGGTGCGGTGGGAGACAGGGCCATGTCACCCGCCGTCGATCGTGGCCGTCTGCAATATGCGCGCGGTCCTGTCGCGGCTGACACGGCACGCTTGCGCATCCTGTTTGAGGTCGATCCCATAGGTGGGGACGATCTTCCTTAGTGCCGGCAACCAGTCGCTTTCGACCAACCGTTCGGGGAAGCAGCGATGCAGCGTTTCGAGCGCGATCGCCGCAGCGGTCGACGCCCCCGGTGATGCCCCCATCAGGGCGATCAGGGAGCGGTCGCTGGCACCCACCAGCGCCGTTCCGAAATCCAGCGTACCGCCGCCATTCCCGGTCGGTCGGATGATCTGGACGCGTTGCCCCGCCACTGCTTCGTGCCAATCCTCCTCCCGCGCATCGGGGAAGAACTGCTTTAGCGTCTCGAAGCGGCTGCTCTCGGTCAGGATCAGCTGGTCGGCCAGATATTCCTCTAAGCCGAAGGAATGGATGCCGACATCGATCATCGGCCCCAAATTTCCCCATCTCAGCGACAGCGGCAGGTCGAACCACGATCCCTGCTTCAGGAATTTGGGGCTGAAGCCGGCATAGGGGCCGAACAGGATCGAGTGTCGCCCATCGACCACGCGCGCGTCCAGATGTGGAACGGACATGGGTGGCGATCCGTGCGCGGCTTTGCCATAAACCTTTACCTTATGCCGCTCGACGATCTCGGGACGGTCGCAGCGCAGCCAGATGCCGCTGATCGGAAAACCGCCATAGCCATGCCCCTCGGGAATACCGCTCTTCTGCAGGAGGCTCAGCGATGCCCCGCCAGCTCCGATGAAGACGAATCTGGCGTCCAGCGTCCCGGACGCGGCCCCTTTTCCATGCGCACGGTATCCGATGTGCCAGCGCCCGTCCGGCTTCCGCGAGAGCGCATCGACTTCGGCACCGAAGAGATCGTGGAAACCCGGCTTCGCCTGCAGCGCATCGAACAGCAAACGGGTGAGCGTGCCATAGTCGACGTCGGTGCCCGTCACCATCCGCGTGGCGGCAACCGGTGCGGCGGGATCGCGCCCGGTCATGACGAGCGGCGCCCATCCGGCGATGACGCCCGGGTCCTCGCTATACTCCATGCCGGCGAAGCAATGATGGGCGCTCATCGCCGCGTGGCGCTTCTTCAGGAATGCCATGTTGTCCTGGCCAACGACGAAGGCACAATGCGGACAGGCGCGGATGAAGGCCGACGGATCGGGGATGTCGCCCGTCTCCACCAGATGGGACCAAAGCTGCCGCGACAAATCGAACTGGACGTTGACGTCCAGGGCCTTCGAGATGTCGACGCTCCCGTCGGCCTTCTCCGGCGTGTAGTTCATCTCGCAATTGGCCGCGTGCCCGGTGCCGGCGTTGTTCCAGCCGTCCGAACTCTCCAATGCGGGGGCCTCCAGCCGTTCGAGGATCGCGATCGTCAGCTTCGGATCCAGCGCACGCAGGAGCGTCGCGAGCGTGGTGCTCATGATGCCCGCCCCGATCAGCGCGACATCGACCAGCCTGGCATCGGCAGATTTCATGGCTGCCCCCTTAACGCTTGGCCTTGAAGCCGACATCGCGGCCTTCCGGCAGGATGACATAGGCCCGCCGCCAGGGCTCCTCGCCGATGATGCGCCAGACATGGCCGGTGCCCGTGGTATCTTCCGCCAGCAGGACATCCCCCGGCCGGATGATGAACGATTGATGGTCGTGCGTCGTGAATTCCAGCGTTCCGCCCAAGGTGAGGACAAGCTGATAGGTCGGCGCGTCATGCCATTCGAGCGCTTGATCGGGCCGCGTCTCGCGGAAGGATACGGATGTTGCACCAACAGTAGATCCGATGAAATCTCCGTCTTTTCCACCGCTTAACCCGATAACGCCCTCTTCGAACGATGAATTTCCCGCGTCGTTCGTCCAAATGCGGATACACCTGATCATGTCATCCTCGCTCGGCATTTGCAAAGGCGTTGGTGAGACCTTGGGCATAATACGATTCGAGCGATCGAAATATCCATGGCAGGATACCGGCCCTATAAGCGAGCGCCGGGCATCAGGCGATGGTCACGTCCAGTGCGACCTGCATGAGTCGACCAATTGGCTTTCTTTTGACGTGGCTATAGTTCGTGCTCGCGACGATCGCACAACGTTCAGGGCCTGGGTGACGTGCTCCCCGAGAATCATGCCATTGGTAAGTTAGCTCGTCATGTGGAGACGAGCGATGCGGCGAGGGCGTTTTACCGAGGATCAGATCATAGGCGTGCTGCGTGAGCACGAGGCTGGCGTGAAGACCGCGGAGCTGTGCCGGAAGCACGGGATCAGCGATGCGACGTTCTACAACTGGAAGGCGAAATACGGCGGGATGACCGTGTCGGAAGCGGCGCGGTTGCGGACGCTGGAGGACGAGAACCGACGGCTGAAGAAGCTGCTGGCGGAGTCGATGCTGGACGTGTCGGCACTGAAGGATCTGCTGGGAAAAAACTGACCCGGTCTGTGGATCGCTACGCTGCGGTGGAGAAGCTGATGACCGACCACGGCTTCTCCGAGCGTCGCGCCTGCAGGCTGGTCGGGGTCAACCGGTCGGCGTGGCAATATGAGCCGCTTCGCGGAAAGGACGATGCTGTTCGCGAGCGGATGCGCGAGATCGCCAACGAACGTCGCCGGTTCGGCTATCGCCGACTTGCGATCCTGCTCAGGCGCGAAGGCAAGGGCATGAACCTGAAGAAGGTGTATCGGCTGTATCGCGAAGAGCGGCTGACGGTGCGCAAACGTGGCGGGCGGAAACGAGCGCTGGGCACGCGGGCGCCGATGGCGATCCCGCAGGAGGCCAACCATCGCTGGTCGCTCGACTTCGTGTCGGATGCATTGGCCTGCGGCCGGCGGTTCCGCGTGCTCAACGTCATCGACGACTACAGCCGGGAATGCCTGGCATGCATCGTCGACACCTCGTTATCGGGCCGGCGTGTCGTCCGCGAACTCACCGCTATTGCGGAGCGTCGCGGGCTGCCGTGCATGGTGGCCAGCGACAACGGCACCGAACTGACCAGTCATGCCGTGCTCGCCTGATGCCAGGACACCGGCGTCGAGTGGCATTACATTGCACCGGGCAAGCCGAAGCAGAACGGCTTCGTGGAATCGTTCAATGGTCGCTTGCGCGACGAGTGCCTGAACGAGCACCTGTTCCCCTCGCTGGCTGCGGCGAGACGGATCATCGAGGCATGGCGGACCGACTATAACACCGTGCGTCCGCACAGCAGCCTTGGCGGCATGGCACCCGCCGAGTTTACCAACCGACCACGCCACGGGCATAAGGACACCGAAGCTAGCTTATCCGCGGCCTGAAAATGGGGAGCACGTCACCGAGGAAGGGCGTCAGGGCAATGCGACGGCCGCGCGACTACGCCAGCTGATCACGGAGCTGGAGACCCTCTACCAGAACTGCTCATTGGCGTTGCCGGTCCTGCGCTGCAGACGATGATCGCCGTCCGAGAAGCGGAGAAGGCGCAGTTCGCCCGCCGCGCGCGGAACGAGGCACAGGGGACACCCGCCATGCCGATGCCGACGTCCTTGGTTCTTCGGGAGCGGTTCAGCCGAAAGGTCGCGGCGCTCCGCCAATCGCTCGATGATGCATCGATCCGGACCGAGGCGGCAGCGGTGCTGTCGACGCTGATCGAGAGCGTGACGATCTACCCGGACGAGGCGGGTGGCCCGGAGGCCGAGGCGGTGGCGAAGGTAGCGGACTTGCTCGGCTGGGCCATAAACGACGACGCCGCCCCGAAAGGGCGGCGTATCGAGTTCCATGGCGTTGGTTGCGGGGACAGGATTTGAACCTGTGACCTTCAGGTTATGAGCCTGACGAGCTACCGGGCTGCTCCACCCCGCGCCGAGGTGTGTGTGTGAA
>NZ_JAVDUC010000005.1:0-266258 GCF_031456125.1 Sphingomonas sp. BE138 | reverse complement strand
ATCGCGGCGGCGGTTTCCTCGAGCGACGCCGCCTGCTGCTCGGTGCGCTGCGACAGGTCGTCGGAGGCCTGGCGGATGTCGCTGGCGCCGTTGGTGATGCCCGTCGCGCTCACCGATACCGCCGTCATGGCGGTCTCCACGGCGTCCATCGCGTTGTTGAAGTCGGCCTTCAGCTTCGCGAACGGCCCGGTCAGCTCGGCATCGACCCGCGCCGTCAGGTCGCCGCGCGCCAGCGCATCAAGTCCCGTCCCGACGCTGTCGACGATCAAGCGCGTCTGCTCCTCCTTGGCCTTCTCCGCAGAAGCGAGCTGATTGCGCAGGCCGGTCATGGCGCCGGCGAGGTCGCCGACCTCGTCGCTGCGCTCTTCCACCGGCACGTCGACGTCCATACGCCCGGCGGCCAATTGGCCCAGCGCGCCGGTCATCGCCGTCAGCGGTCGAGCGATTCCCCGAACAAGCATGCTCAGGATCGCCAGCAACAAGGCCGCAACGACGGCGACCGCCGCCATGGTCAAGCCGCGACTCCACCCGTATAGCAGTTGAGCATCGCGAGCGACGGTGTTCATAACCTCGGACTGAGCTTCCTGAACGGCAACCGCGCTCGAATTCGCCTGCTCGAAATCCGCGCGGATCGAATGATAGGTCGACAAGGCTGATTTGCTGTCGCCCTGTCGCGACAGGGCGAGCATGGCATCCGATCTCACCCGATACCGGGCCCAAGCCGCCTTGAATTTCTCGAGCGCCGCACGTGTCGTCGCCTTGTTGATGCGCGGCTCCAGGTACTTCAGCTTTTCCGCCACAAGGGACCGTTGCGCTTGCAGGGCCACTTCTGCCGACCGCATGTTCGACGGATCACTCGCCAAGACATGGGCGCTTTCTGCCACGCGATAATCCGACATCGCGGTGTTGATCGCGGCAGCCGCCTCCAACTTGGCGCGACGTTCGACACCAAGGTCAAACACCATGTCGTTCAAGCGACTCTGGTTGTATAGCGCCAGTCCGCCGATCGCCACGACCGCCAGGAACAGAATAGAGAAGCACAGGATAAGCTTTTTGCCGATGCGAAGGTTTTTCATTTCAGAAGCCATTTCGACGTTATCGCATCGATCCTAGCGCAACGACGTTAACACTTTCATTTTGATCCATGTTTTTGATTGTCGTGGCGCACAGGTCCGTAGCGATTCGCTGCTCAACGATGATGCCGTCACAAGTATGCTGCGCATCCGGTGAGATCAGGGTGGCGACAGCTTGGCGTTGCTGCGCAAGTTTAGCTCCGGACCTTTGCGCTAGCAGGCAGGAATGCCGCCGCAGCTGCATACCGATCTCAGGGAGAAAGGCGGCGGTCTGTCGATGGCGGCGCGATAGCGTGTCATCTGGATGATGGCCCCCCATGGCCGGGGACATTCGTGGCTCCGCCTGCGTTGGGCCGATATGCGTCAAGCACCGTCAATGCCCGCCGCCGACGCGCTGTCATGGGCGATCCTGCTCGGTATGCTCGGAAGCTGCGTATCGCTTGGCCTCGCAATGGGTTTTAGTATCGCAGCCGAGCGGGCGATGGCGCCCGCCGCCGGCCTGACCCTCCTCCTTAGCGGCGTCGTGATGGGCAGAAGGGCTGGGCGGAAGCATGTCTCCGCCGCTGCGGTGGCGCTCCTCCAGATGACGCTCTTCACTATCCTGGGCGTCACACTGGCGTATCTTTTCGCTGCCCGCGCCGAGCCGCTGTGGGACGCCGGTCTGGCCGCGGCCGACGCCAGGCTCGGGCTGCACTGGCCCGGCCTTCTCGCCGCTGCGGATCGATTGCCTGCGCCGCTGCTGATGTTGAGCGGTCTCGCCTATCATAGCCTGGCGGTGCAGATGGTGATCTGCATCCTCGTGCTCGCCGCGACGGGGCGGATCGAGCGGTTACGGCTGATGGTGGCGGCGGCCGTGCTGGCCGGCGTGGCGACGATCCTCATCTCCGGCCTCATGCCGGCGTTCGGCAATCTCTTCGCGCCGAGCGCCTACCGGCAGCTCTGGCCGTCGGTCGCCTGGCTGGAGCGCGATCTGATCGCAGGGCTGCGAAACGGCAGCCTCCGGCAACTCGATCTTTCGCAACTGATGGGGATCGTCAGCTTTCCGAGCTATCACGCGACCCTGCCGGTTATCCTGGCCTGGTCGCTGCGGCCGATCCGCGGCGCGTTCTGGCCTGGCGCGTCGTGGGCGGGGCTGACGGTGATGGCGACGCCGCTGTTCGGCGGCCATTATGCGGTGGACGTGATCGCGGGGCTACTGCTCGCCCTGATCGCCATCGCCGCCGTCCGCCCGCTCGCGGCGAGCGATGCGGGCGTGCCTGGCTCGGCGGGCGGGATCAGGGCGGTGCAGGCAAAGGGCACCCAAGCGATCCATGGTCTGGTATGAGACGCCATCGGTCGTCACAGCGGCAGCCTCGACCGTGGAATATTGCACCCTGCGGCGCATGATGGCGTCCTGTATGCTGTCGTTCACGACATGGTTCATGAGCGATTCGGATGAGATGGCGGCAAGCGTACCGCGTTCGCCATGCATGAAGCGCAAGGAGGCAAGGTGAGTTTCGGTATCCTCTTCGCGCCCGGCCCCGATCGGCCGAACGCCGCTTGCGGCTGCGAGTGGATCGGTGACTGAGCCAGCGATCCTTCGGCGACGCGGGCGACGCAGCATGGCGTTTGCCGCCGCGATCGGTGCTGCGTGGTCGACGATCCACATCGGCGGCATCTTCTTCTGGGAGTGGACGGCGGCGGGCCTGGCGCTCGCCATCGGACTGGTCCTGGTTCAGGCATGGCTCAGCACCGGGCTGTTCATCGTCGCCCACGACTGCATGCACGGGTCGTTTGCGCCAGGGCATCCGCGTTTGAACACGGTGGTGGGCTCGCTCTGTCTGGCGGCCTATGCCGGCTTGTCCTACGCTGCCCTGTTGCCGAAGCATCATGCGCATCACGCGGCGCCGGGGACTTCTGCCGATCCCGACTTTCACGTCACCGCTCCCAGCCGGGCCTTGCCCTGGTTCGTCGGCTTTTTCCGAAGCTATTACACGCACGGGCAGCTCGGGAGGATTACCCTGGCGGCGACCCTGTACGTGATCCTGGGCGCCTCGCTCCTCAACATCGTCGTCTTCTGGGCGATCCCTGCGCTGATTGCGCTCGCGCAGCTCTTTGTCTTCGGTACCTTCCTGCCGCATCGGCACGGCGACGAGCCGTTCACCGACGCGCATAACGCGCGCAGTTCCAGGCTGCATCCGAGCTTGTCCTTGCTCACCTGCTACCATTTCGGCGCCTACCATCACGAACATCACCTGCACCCCGGCACGCCGTGGTGGCGCTTGCCGGCGCTCAGGCGCGAGATGTCAGCGCCGCGTCGATGATCGCCGCCGCACCGGCTCCGCCACCGCCTGCGGCCATGGCGCCTGCGATCCGACGAGAGGCGTTTCTGTAACGCTCGTCATCGAGGAGATCGCGCAGCGCGCGCGCCAGTGATGCGGTGCTGAGCCGACGGGGCGACAGGACTTTGCCGGCGCCGATATGGGCGATGCGGGCCGCGGTGCCGGGCTGTTCGAACCCGATCGGCAGAACCATGACCGGGATCCCTGCGGCCAGTGCATCGAGGACCGAGTTGAACCCGCCGTGCAGGATCGCCGCAGCACATCGGTCGAGCACGGTACGTTGCGGCCAGAAGGCACGCACCAGGGGATCACCTGGTAACGAGGCCTCCTCCGCCGCGGAAAGCCCGCCGCCATGTCCGATCACCGCGCGTGCGCCCACGGCAGCGCAGGCCGCGGCCATGATGCGGAACAGGGCCGGACGCGCACCCTGCAGCGTGCCCAGCGAGCAGAAGATCAACGGGCGCCCGTCGCCGGCAAGCGCGACATGCTCCGCGTCGGGCAACCGCCATGGTGATCCGTAATGAAGGGCGGTCGAACGGGAAGGCCGAGGAAAGTCGAGTTCGCGCGGGCATTGCGCTACCTGCGTCGCGATCTGCGTGTCCCGATCGGCAAGCCGCCAGTCCCTCCGACGTGCCTCAATGACCGAAGCGATCGGCCGCATCAATTGCGCCGCGACGAGGTAGCCCGAACGGTTGCGAAAACGACCCCATGCGTCGTCACGGTAGCGCCAGCCTACGTACGGCGGTGGCACCGCGTCGTCCCTCGACAGCGGCAATCCCGTGACGACCCCGGCGCACGGCAGGCCGAGGCGTGCCGCGATCAGCGGCCCGGATGGCTCGACGGCATCCGCCAGCACGGCGGTGGCGCCGATCCGCTCGAGCACCGCTGGAGCCTGCGCCAACAGCAGTTCGGTCATTGTGGCCGTCATTCGGATCATCCGCCGCAATCCGATCGGTCCCGTCGGCTGTGCCAGGGCCGCGAGGTAGTTTGCGAACAGGTCGTCGCTCTCGCCGGGTAGCGCCGCGAAGTCGAGCGAGGAACGGGTCACCAGCCGCTGCGCCGCGGCGATGTGGACGATCGACACGCGCCAGCCGAGCCGCCGCAGATGGACACTCACGGCCGTAACCGGATTGAGGTGGCCCGACAGGGGCGCCGTGATGATCGCGATATGTCCGCTGGAGGGGGGACGGCTCATGCGCCGGCGCTAGCTTGAATGGCCCGTTGCGATCCATGCCTTCTATCAGTCAGTTATGCATTTCTCCCAAGGTTCTCCTCGCCACCTCGTCGTTCAGCAGCTGGAGTACGATGCTGCTCGGGGGCTGCGATCCCGCATCGCGGCAGCTCAGCGCTGGTCGGCCACCTCCGCGATCTCCACCACGCGATGTTCCCGCGCGCTGATTTCCGCGGCAGCGCCGATCTGAACGGCGCGCAAACCGTCGAGCGCGGTGACGTGTACCACCCCGTCGCCGCGCACTGCTGCCGCGAAGGCGCGATGCTGGAAGAAGGTCGCGCCTTCGTGGCTCCCGGCGGCGAGGGCGACCGGGTCGATCGCGACGCGCGTGCGTTCGACGCGCTTCGCCTGACCGAAGCCGACGCGAGGGCTGAAGACCAGCTCCCCCGGCGGGATCAGGACGTCGAGGCGGGCGGCGTCGCCCGTTGCGGTCATTTCCTCCTGGTGCTCGGCGCCATCGGCGAACATCGACAGATCGAGCATGGCGCGGACGCCATTCGCGAAATCGACGGTGGTGAAGCTGTTGTCGATGATGTCGGGACGGGCACCGTCATATCGCTCCTCGACATGGTTCACGTCCATCGCGCCCGAGCAGTAGACGCGGACCGCTTCGGACTGCACGATCAATCGCATCAGATCGAAGAAGTGGCAGCATTTCTCGACCATCGTGCCGCCGGTGTTGCGCGCGAAGCGGTTCCAGTCGCCGACCTTGGGCAGGAAAGGAAAGCGATGCTCGCGGATCGACAGCATCCGCAAGGCGCCGACACGCCCGGCATGGACCTGTTCGATAAACGCGGCGGCCGGGGGCATGAAGCGATATTCCATCCCGGTCCAGAACGGGCGCGGGTGCGCTGCGGCGCGATCGACGATCCAGCGCGCATCGGCCACGGTGGTGGCGAGCGGCTTTTCGCAGAGGATCGCAGCGTCCATCCCGAACAACGGTTCGAGCACGGCACGGTGGGTGTGGTTGGGCGAAGCGACGACGATGGCGTCGACCGACGCTTCCTGTGCGAACGTCTCGACGTCGTTGAAGGTCGCGACCGCATCGGCCTTGGCGCCCAGCGCGTCCCTCGCCCACCCCAGCGACGTCGCGACAGGGTCGACGACCGCGACGACCTCGGCATCGGGAAGGAGCGCGATGTTGCGCAGATGCTCGACCCCCATCATGCCCGTGCCCACCACGCCGTAGCGGATTTTCGCCGTCATCGTCGCTCCTTGCCCTTTCTTTGCGCGCGCTTTCCCGCCGATCATGGGCACGCGACAACAGGGCAAAGCTTTACGGAGGGAAAGCGCGGGCATGTGGCAGGCGCGGCGAAGCGCTGGCATGAACGCGGCCGGACAGGCCGATGGAGAGCAATATCGTGACGACGACCGCCGGGCCGTGCGAGATCAGCTGGTTCTCCGCCTTGTGCGACGACGACTATGAGTTCCTGGGCGTGCCGGACCCGGCGCTGCGGTCGAGCTGGGAGCATTGCCGCGACATCGTGCTGCAGGCCGAGACGGCGGGCTACGACAATTGCCTGCTGCCGTCGGGCTATGCGCTGGGGATCGACACGACCGCGTTCGCGGCAGGGATCGCGCCCATGCTGCGGCGGATGCGGCTGTTGATGGCGGTTCGGATCGGCGAGAGCTGGCCGCCGCAACTGGCGCGGCAGATCGCGACGATCGACCGCATGCTGGGCGGGCGGCTGACCGTCAACATCATTTCCAGCGACCTGCCGGGCGAAACGCTGGACAGCGCCCCTCGCTATGCGCGCACCGTCGAGGCGATGCACATCCTGCGCACGCTGCTCGACGGACAGCCGCTCGATCACGACGGTGACTTCTGGAAGCTGAAGCTCGATCCGCCGCGCGTGACGACGGCGTCGGGACGTTGCCCGCCCTTCTACTTCGGCGGCTTGTCGGAAGCGGCGCGCGAGGCGGCGGCGACGGGCGCCGACGTCTATCTGATGTGGCCCGACACGATGGACGGCGTGCGCGGGATCGTGTCCGACCTGCGCGCACGGGCGGCGCGACGCGGGCGGACACTTCGGTTCGGCTACCGGGTGCACGTCGTGGTGCGCGAGACCGAGGCGGAGGCGCGCGTCGCCGCCGACCGGTTGCTGTCGAAGCTGGACGACGCCGCGGGTGCCGCGATCCGCGCCCGGTCGCTCGACTCGCAATCGGCCGGGGTTCGTCGGCAGGCCGAGTTGCGCGAGGGCGCGGACGATGGCTATGTCGAGGCGAACCTGTGGACCGGTATCGGCCGCGCGCGTTCGGGCTGCGGCGCGGCGATCGTCGGCGATCCCGATCAGGTGCTCGCCAAATTGCAGGCGTATCGCGCCGCCGGGATCGATGCGTTCATCCTGTCGGGCTATCCGCACGCCGCCGAGGCCGATCTTTTCGCGCGCCATGTCCTGCCGCTGATCGATCATGCGCCGCTGACGCTGTGAGCCGTCCCGTCGCGGAACTGAGCGGGCGGCACCGCGCGCTGCTCTTCGCGCTGGTCATCACCGCCGGCGTTCTCAATCTGGTCGACCGGCAGGTGATCGCGGTGCTGAAGCCTGTGATCGCCGCCGATCTCGGCTGGAGCGACGACGATTACGGTACGCTGGCGGCCTGGTTCCAGGGCGGCGCGGCGGTCGGCTTCCTGTTCAGCGGCTGGATCGCGGATCGGCTGGGGGTGCGCTGGGCCAATCCGGTCGGGGTCGCGGCGTGGAGCGTGGCGGCGTTGCTGCACGGCTGGGCGCGATCGATGACCGAGTTCGTCGCGGTGCGCGTCGCGCTCGGCGCGACCGAAGCGATGGGGACGCCGACGGGGATCAAGACCGTTGCCGCGGTGCTGCCGCCGCGCTGGCGCTCGACCGGGTTCGGCGCGGGCAATGCCGCCAACAGCCTGGGCGCGATCCTCGCGCCGCTCGCGATTCCCGTGCTCGGGCTCTCGCTCGGGTGGCGGGGGACGTTCGTGGCGGTCGGGCTCCTCGGGTTGCTGTGGGCGTTGGCGTGGCTGGTCGCGGCGCGCGGCATTGTCTTCGCGCAACCGGTCGCCGCCATGGCTGCGCCGCTGCCGGACCGGCCGCTGCTGCGTGACCGCCGGATGTGGGCGGTGGCGGGTGCGAAACTGCTGTCGGATGCGACCTGGTGGCTGCTGCTGTTCTGGCTGCCCGATTTCTTCCATCGCCAGTTCGGGTTGTCGGGGGTCGCGCTGGGGGTGCCATTGGCGCTGGCCTATGGCGGTGCGGCGATCGGGTCGCTGCTGGGCGGGGTGATCCCGACGCGGTGGCTGGGGCGGGGCGCGTCGGTGAACCGCGTCCGCAAGGGCGTGTTGCTGGGCGCGGCGCTGGCGGTGATGCCGATCCCGCTGGCGCTGGCGACGCACAGCTATCCGCTCGCGGTGCTGCTGATGGCGCTGGCGCTGGCGGGGCACCAGGCATTTTCGACCAACGTCTTTGCGATGATCGCCGACATCGTGCCGCAGCGGCGCGTCGGGCGCGTCACCGCATTCGGCGCCTTCTGCGGCAATATGGGCGGCGTGGCGATCGCGAAGATCGCCGGGCTGACGCTGGCGGCGGGGCTGGGGTACCTGCCGCTGCTGTTGTTCGCCG
Organism: Sphingomonas sp. BE138; assembly: GCF_031456125.1. Lineage (NCBI taxonomy): Bacteria > Pseudomonadati > Pseudomonadota > Alphaproteobacteria > Sphingomonadales > Sphingomonadaceae > Sphingomonas > Sphingomonas sp. BE138. The sequence continues at coordinate 258,049 of NZ_JAVDUC010000005.1, read as the reverse complement.
GCGTCGCCTATCTGGCGGCATGGGGGTGGATCCAGTTGTTGCTGCCGCGGCTCACGCCCATTGTGGACGGGTAAAGTCGGGCTGAACATGGGCGAGGCGCTTCTTTATACCCGATCGGAGGACTAGGAGTTAGCGTTAGCATCGATTGAAAAGGGGAGCCGATGTTCGACCGACGCCTGCCTGCGCTGCTTGCCACCACTGCCTTCACGCTGTTCGCCACGCCGGCCGTCGCGCAGGACACGACGCCGCCGCCCGCCGAAGCGCCCGTAGCGAAGGACGAGGGCGATGTCGTCGTCACCGCGCGCTTCCGCAACGAGACGCTCCAGCAGGTACCGATCGCGATCACCGCGGTCGACGGACGATCGCTGGCCGAGCGGCAATTGAACAACCTGGAGCGGATCGCGGCGTCGATCCCGTCTGTCGGGTTTCGCAGCGGCGCGTCGAACAAGGACCGCACGATCTTCATCCGCGGCATCGGCACGATCACCACCTCGCCGGGCGTCGAGCCTTCGGTGTCGACCGTGCTGGACGGCGTCGTCCTGACGCGCCCGGGCCAGTCGACGCTCGACCTGGGCGAGGTCGAGCGGATCGAGGTGCTGCGCGGGCCGCAAGGTACGTTGTTCGGGAAGAACGCCTCGGCCGGCGTCGTCAACATCGTCACCCGCAATCCCACCGACGAATTCCATGCCTTTGGTGAGGCGGGGGCGACCACCGATGAGGAATATCGCATCAAGGCGGGGGTGTCGGGGGCGATCGTGCCGGGCAAGGTGCAGGCGCTGATCGGCGGGCTGTACAGCGACTTCGACGGCAATCTGCGCAACGTGGTGACGGGGAACGACGCCAACGGATCGCGGCGCTATGGCGCACGCGGCAAGTTGGTGGTGACGCCGTTCGACGTGCTAAAGCTGACCGCGATCGGTGACTATCTCAACACGCGCGAGACGGTCGCGGGCGTGTACCAGTCGACGCAGCAGATCGCCTATCCGACGCGCGCGATCACCGACTCCGCGCCGCTTGCCGCCGCGCTGGCGGCGCGCGGGATCGTGGCGGCGCCGGGCAACCGCCGGCTGGCGACCGACATCGACACGAGCGTCCGCGACGAGAATTACGGCGGGTCGCTGACCGCCGACCTGGCGCTGGGCGACTATCAGGTCACCTCGATCACCGCGTGGCGGCAATGGCTGAACCACCAGCGGCAGGATTACGACGGACTGGCGCAACTGACCACGACCTTTCCGTCGGGCGCCGATGACGGCAGCGTCGACAGCCGGCAATTTTCGCAGGAACTGCGGCTCACCTCGCCGCGCGGCGGGCTGATCGACTATGTGCTGGGCGCCTATTACCTGCGCGCGCGGACCGACGAGCGCTATCAGCGATCGCTGACGACGCTGGCGGGCACGACGCAGACCGCGACCACGGGTGTCGCCGATTACGGCATCACCAACCACAATTACGCGCTGTTCGGCGAGACGAACGTCAACTTCACCGAGCATTTCCGCGCGATCGCGGGCTATCGCTCGACATGGGACTCGCTCGACTTCTACCATGTCCGTACGTCCAGCAACGACCCGACGAACAGCGGTGCGGCCACGCTCGACCGTCCGGGTATACGCGCCTACCACAATGCGAAGGGCAGCACCGATGCGCGCGGCGACAGCTATCGGCTCGGCCTGCAGCTCGATCTCGGCGAGCATGCGCAGACGTATTTCACCTATTCACGCGGCTATAAGGGGCCGGCGTACAACGTCTATTTCAACATGCGCTCGCTCAACGCGACGACGCTCCTCGACGAAGTGCCGCTGAGCCCGGAGACGTCGAACTCCTACGAGGCCGGGATCAAGGGCAGCACCGCCAATCGCGCGCTCAGCTACGCGCTCGCGGTCTATACCACCGACTTCGACGGGTATCAGGCGAACTTCACGGATTCGGTGGGCGGCGCGCCGGTGACGCGGCTCATCAACGCGGGGTCGGTGCGGTCGCGCGGTGTCGAGGCCGACGTGACCTTGCGCCCGACCACCGGGTTCACGATCGACCTGTCGGGCGCCTATACCGACGCGACGGTGCGCGACTTCAATTGTCCGGTCGGGGCGCCGGTCAGTTGCAACATCAACGGACAGCCGCTCCCCTACGCGCCCAAGGTGCGGCTGTTCGAAAACGCGACCTATCGCTTCGCGCTGTCCGATGCGCTGTCGATGGAGCTGCAAAGCGACGTGACGTTCAGCAGCAAGGTGCAATATTCCCTGGCGCAGACGCCCAACACGATCCAGCCCGCCTATGCGATCTGGAACGCCAGCGTCGCGTTGCTGCGTCCGGGCGACGGTTGGCAATTGCGCGCTTACGTCAAGAACATCGCCGATACGCCCTATGCCAGCTTCCTGACCAACGGCACGTTCGCGGGCACGGTGCGGTTCGTGCCGCGCGACGATCGGCGCTATGCCGGACTGTTGCTGCGCAAGGATTTCTGATGACCGACGATACGACGCGCCGTGGCGTGCTGCTGGCCGGGACGGGCGGGGCGTTCGGGTTGTACTCGATGGCGGCCGGCGCCGTGCCGGCGGCGCGGCGGTCGCGGCGGTTGCCGCGCCTGCCGGGCGTGAAACCGCGCAACATCCTGGTCGTGCTGACCGACGATCATCGCTACGACGCGATGGGCTTCATGAAGGCACAGGATTTCGGCGACACCCCGACGCTCGACCGGCTGGCGCGCGAGGGGACGCATTTCCGCAATGCCTTCGTCACCACCGCCTTGTGCTCGCCCAGCCGCGCGTCGATCTTCACCGGACTGTACGCGCACCAGCACAAGGTGGTCGACAACAACCACCCGATCCCGCCGGGACTGGTCTTCTATCCGGAGTATCTCCAGGCAGCGGGCTACGACACCGCGTTCATCGGCAAATGGCACATGGGCGACGAGGGCGATGCGCCGCAGCCCGGTTTCGATCACTGGGTGAGCTTCAAGGGGCAGGGCAGCTACCTGCCGAGTGCCGACGGGCTGAACGTCGACGGCCGGCGCGTGCCGCAAAAGGGTTACATAACCGACGAGCTGACCGACTACGCACTCGACTGGATCGGCAAGCGGCCGGCGGGCAGGCCGTGGATGATGCACCTCGCGCACAAGGCCGTGCATTCCGAATTCATCCCCGCCGAGCGGCACAAGGGGCGGTACGACAAGGAGGTGTTCCGCTATCCGGCGTCGATGCAGCCGCGCGCGCCGGGGCGGCCGATGTGGGTCGAGAACCAGCGCAACAGCTGGCACGGCGTCGGCTTTCCGTATCACGGGACGCTCGACATCGGCGATTACTACAAGCGCTACATGGAAACGCTGCTCGCGGTCGACGAGGGGCTGGCGCGGATCATGGACCTGCTGGAGAGGCGCGGCGAACTGGACGACACGCTGATCCTCTACCTTGGTGACAACGGCTTCATGTTCGGCGAGCACGGGCTGATCGACAAGCGCACCGCCTATGAGGAATCGATGCGCATCCCGATGCTCGCGCGCTGCCCGGCGCTGTTCCCGGCCGGCAGCGTCGTCGAGCAGGTGGTCGCCAACATCGACATCGCGCCAACGCTGCTGGCCGCGGCCGGGCTACGCGCGCCGGACACGATGGCCGGCAGCAACGCACTGCCGCTGGTGCGCGACCCGCGCGCGCCGTGGCGGAGCGAACTGCTCTACGAATATTATTGGGAGCGCAACTTCCCGCAGACGCCGACCGTCCACGCGCTGCGCGAGGATCGCTACAAGTACATGCACTTCCACGGCATCTGGGACATCGACGAACTCTACGACCTCGCCGCCGACCCGCACGAGACCGACAATCTGATCGCGCGGCCGGGGCATGAGGATCTGGCCGAGCGGATGAGCGGAAAGCTGTTCGCGCTGCTGGAGAAGACCGATGGGATGGCGATCCCGCTGAGCGCGGATGCGGGCGTGCGCAACGCGCTGCGTGACCCCGCAGGCCCGGCACAGGCGCCGTTTCCCGCGATCCTCCAGCGCCCTGGGTAAGTCGCGCTCGTCCTGCGCTGATCGGCATCGCTCGTCGTCGCCATCGAGTCGGCGGGCTCTGCGAAGCGTCGGCGATCCTCGTCGATGGCTCGCCTGTTCCGGCTCCTTGCCCGCAGGCTCCAGGAGGCCAGCGAACCTGCCCGCATGCCTGCATCGCCGCCGCAGCCGGCAGTGCCATCGGCGACACGCCGCGATCCTCGCGTAGCAAGGGGCTGGGCGAAGCAGGTCGTTCGCGATATCCCGCGCTCGTGAGGATCGCGATCATCGATACCAGCACCACGCGCGCCGCGATCATCTCGGAGGGGTTGCGCGACGCCGGGCTCAGCGACCTCGTGGTCATCGATCCCGCCGGGCCGCTCGTCGCGCAGGTCGAGGCGAGCGCGCCCGAGGTGGTTTTGATCAACCTCGAAAACCCCAGCCGCGACCTTCTGGAGGACTTTTTCGCGATGTCGCGCGCCCTGGCGCGGCCGATCGCGATGTTCGTCGACCAATCGGATGCGCAAAGCACGATGGCGGCGGTGGATGCCGGCGTGTCGGCCTATGTCGTGGACGGGCTCGCCAGGCAGCGCATCAAGCCGGTGCTCGATTTGGCGATCCGCCGCTTCCAGGCGTTCTCGCGGCTTCAGACCGAACTCGCCGAGGCGAAGTCGGCGCTCGCCGATCGGCAGACGGTCGACCGAGCCAAGGCGATCCTCATGAAGCGCCGCGGGCTGGACGAGCCCGCCGCCTATGCGCTGCTGCGCGGCCATGCGATGAAGTCCAACCGCCGCATCGCCGAGGTGGCGGAGGCGATCGTGACCAGCGAGGCGCTGATGGGAGAGCTGCCGTGAGCGCCGAGTTGTTCCGCATCGGCTTCGTGCCGCTGGTCGATGCCGCGCTGCCGATCCTGGCGCACGAACTCGGCTTCGCCGCTGCCGAGGGCGTGCGGATCGAGCTGGTGCGCGACCTCACCTGGGCGACCGTGCGCGACCGGCTGCTCTACGGCCATACCGACGCCGCGCACATGGTCGCGCCGCTCGCGATCGCGACCGCTTTGGGGCGCGATCGCCCGGCGGTGCCGATCACGGTGCCGTTTGTGCTCGGGCTCAATGGCAATGCGATCACCTTCTCGACCGCCTTGGGAGAGGCGTGCGGACTGGGCGATTCGCTCGGCGATCCGCACCTGCTGGGCGACGCGCTGAAGGAGGTGGCGGCGCGGCGTCGGGCCGACGGCCGGCCGCTGCGCTTCGGCGTCGTCCACCGGTATTCCAGCCACAATTACATGCTGCGCTACTGGCTGGCCGGGGTGGGGATCCGTCCCGACAGCGATGTCGCGATCACCGTCACCAGCCCGACCTTCGCCGCCGACGCGCTGGCGGCGGGCGAGGTCGACGGCATTTGCGTGGGCGAGCCGTGGAACTCGATCGCGGTCGATCGCGGGGTCGGGCGTATCGCGCTGGCGACCGCGCAGATCTGGCGACGCGGCGTCGAAAAGGTGCTGGCGTTGCGCACCGATACCGCTGCGGCGCGCCCGGAGGCGCTCGCGGCGTTGCTGCGCGCGCTCCACGCCGCCGCGGCGCATTTCGTGCGCCCGGAGACGGTGCAGGACAGCGCGGCGCTGCTGGCGCGGCGCGACTATCTCGACGCGCCGGTCGACGCGGTCTTGCGCGCGATCACCGACCGGATCCGCGTTACCCCGGGCAGCGTGCCGGTCCACTATCCCGATTTCATGTTCCAGCATCGCGAGGCGGCGAACTTCCCGTGGCGCAGCCAGGCGGCGTGGCTCTACGCGCAGATGGTTCGTTGGGACGGCATGCCGTTCAGTTCCGATGATGCGGCCGCTGCGCAAGGCGTGTTCCGGCCCGACCTGTATCGCGCGGCGCTCGCCGGGTCGGGCGCACCGCTCCCCAACGCCAGCTCGAAGCTGGAGGGGGCGTTGGACGCGCCGATCGGCGCGGGCTCGACGCAGGGGCGGTTGCTGCTCGGGCAGGATCGCTTCTTCGACGGCCGCGCCTTCGATCCCGACGACATCGCCGGCTATCTCGCCCGCCTCCCGTAACCGCTGCGTGCTGCGCGTGCGAAGGGGACTTGCATCGCGGCCGCGAATCAGGCAGCTTCTCGGTCGCCAGGCAATGATGCCGGGCACGAGATAGCAGCGATACGCCTCTCCAGCGCCGGGGAGGTTCACGCTGGCGGAGCAGGGCGGCACGCCCCGCATCCGTACCGAGGCAACGACGCCGCCAGGACGCACCCGAGAAGGGTCGCCGTCCTGGCGGCTTTTTCTGTTTGGAGCACGGGCGATGGCGACGGCGTTCTGGGATCGCGAACGAAGCGGGGGGCGACAGGCGAGCGGCGGCGGAAGCTTCTGGGCGAGCGGGCACACCCCGACGCTCGTCGCCGCCTTCCTCTATTTCGACCTTGCCTTCATGGTGTGGGTGCTGCTGGGGCCGCTGGCGCCGTATATCGCCAAGGCGCTGGCACTCGGCCCGGCCGAGAAGGGGCTGATGGTCGCGGTGCCGACGCTGGCCGGCGCGGGGCTTCGCGTCGTCAACGGCCTGCTGGTCGACCGCATCGGGCCGAAGCGCTCGGGCGCGATCAGCCAGCTGATCGTCATCGCCGGTCTGTTTTCGGCGTGGACGCTGGGGGTCAGCAGCTTCGCGGGCACGCTGGCGCTCGGTGTCATCCTCGGCTTTGCCGGTGCCAGCTTCGCGATCGCGCTGCCGCTCGCCAGCCGTTGGTACCCGCCCGAGCATCAGGGCAAGGCGATGGGGCTCGCCGGCATGGGCAATTCGGGCACGGTGTTCGCGGCGCTGTTCGCGCCGGCGCTGGCGGCGCTGTTCGGGTGGAATGCGGTGCTCGGGCTGGCGTGCATCCCGCTCACGGTCGTGTTCCTCGTCTATATGGCGCTGGCCAAGGATCCGCCGAACCCGCCCGCGCCGAAGCGGCTGGCCGAATATCTCGCCCCGCTGCGGCAGGGCGACGCCTGGTGGCTGATGGCCTTCTATTCGGTGACGTTCGGCGGCTTCGTCGGGCTGGCGGCCAGCCTGCCGATCTATTTCACCGACCGCTTCGCGCTCAGCCCGATCCACGCCGGCTATGCCACCGCCGCCTGCGTGTTCGCGGGATCGCTGGTTCGCCCGATGGGCGGCGCGCTGGCGGACCGGATCGGCGGGGTGCGCGCGCTGACGGGTGTCTTCGCGCTCGCCGCGCTGGCGTTGGTGGGGGTCAGCATGGCCGGCACCTTCGTCGCCGCGCTCGCCTGCTTCGTCGCCGCGATGCTGGCGCTCGGCGTCGGCAACGGCGCGGTGTTCCAGCTGGTGCCGCAGCGCTTCGCCGCCGAGATCGGGGTCATGACCGGGCTGGTCGGCATGGCCGGCGGCATCGGCGGCTTCTACCTCGCCTCGTCGCTGGGCCTCGCCAAGCAATGGACCGGCAGCTTCGCGCCCGGCTTCCTGATCTTCGCCGCGCTGGCGCTGGTCGCGCTCGCCGGGCTGACGATCGTCAAGCGCGGCTGGCGTGCGCGCTGGGGCACCGCCGCCGGCGTGCGGATCTGAGGGGGCCACCATGAAGCACGAACCGATCCGCATCGACCAGGCCGACACCCGGCCGCACCTGATCGTCATCGGCAACGGCATGGCCGGGTGCCGGGCGGTCGAGGAACTGCTCGCCCGCGATCCCACGCGCTACCGCGTGACGATCGTCGGGGCCGAGCATCACCCCAATTACAACCGCATCATGCTGTCGCCGGTGCTCGCGGGCGAGAAGACCTTCGCCGAGATCGTCATCAACGATCACGACTGGTACGCCGCCAACGGCATCACCCTGCTGGCGGGCGACCCGGTGATCGCGATCGATCGCCCAGCGCGCACCGTCACCACGCGCGCCGGGATCGTGATGGACTATGACCGCTTGCTGATCGCGACCGGCTCCGATCCGTTCATCATCCCGGTGCCGGGCCGCGACCTGCCCGGCGTGATCGGCTTCCGCGACATGACCGATGTTGGCACGATGCTGGCCGCCGCCGAAAAGGGCGGGCGCGCGGTGGTGATCGGCGGCGGACTGCTGGGTCTGGAAGCCGCGCACGGCCTCGCGCTGCGCGGCATGACCGTCACCGTCCTCCACCTCATGCCGACCCTGCTCGAACGGCAGCTCGACGAAGCGGCGGCGTGGCTGCTGCGTCAGGCGCTGGAGGCGCGCGGGCAGACGATCCTGACCGGTGCCGACACCGCCGCGATCCTGGGCGCCACGCACGTCACCGGCGTTGCGCTGAAGGACGGGACCGAGCTTCCCGCCGACCTGGTCGTGATGGCGGTCGGCATCCGCCCATCGGTGGCCTTGGCGCGCGAGGCGGGGCTCGACGTCGGGCGCGGCATCCGCGTCGACGACCATATGGTCACCAGCGATCCCGCCGTGCTGGCGGTCGGCGAGTGCGTCGAGCACGGCGGGCAGGTGTATGGCCTCGTCGCGCCGCTGTGGGACATGTGCCGCGCGCTGGCCGATGGCCTGGTCGAGCAGCCCAGCGGCTACCGCCCCGCCCCCACGGCGACCAAGCTGAAGGTCGCCGGGCTTGACGTCTTCTCCGCAGGCGACTTCTCCGGCGGCGACGGCGCGCAGGACATCGTGCTGCGCGATGCCAGCCGCGGTATCTACAAGCGGGTGGTGGTGCGCGACGACCGCATCGTCGGCGCGGTGCTCTACGGCGATACCGCCGACGGCAATTGGTATTTCGACCTGCTCAAGAAGGGCGAGGACATTGCCTCGATCCGCGACTCCTTGATCTTCGGTCAGGCCTTCGCCTCCGGAGGTGGGCAGGCGGACCCTAGGGCGGCCGTTGCGGCGCTTTCCGACGAGGCGGAAATCTGCGGCTGCAACGGCGTGACCAAGGGCCGCGTGCTGGCGTGCATCGACGGCGGCGCGCGCAGCCTCGACGCGGTGCGCTCGGGCTGCAAGGCCTCGGCGAGTTGCGGGTCGTGCACCGGCATCGTCGAGAGCCTGCTGGCGCTGCGGCTCGGCGCGGAGGTCGAGGCCGGACCGAAGACGATGTGCAAATGCACCAGCTTCGGCCACGACCATGTCCGCCGCGAGATCGTCGCGCAGGGGATGCGCGCGATCCCGGAGGTCATGCAGAAGCTGCACTGGTCGACGCCCGACGGCTGCTCGTCGTGCCGCCCGGCGCTCAATTACTATCTGCTCTGCGCGCTGCCCGGCGATTATGTCGACGACCAGCAGAGCCGCTTCGTCAACGAGCGGATGCACGCCAACATCCAGAAGGACGGCACCTATTCGGTCGTCCCGCGCATGTGGGGCGGCCTCACCAGCCCCAAGGAGCTGCGCGCGATCGCCGACGTAGTCGAGAAGTTCAACGCGCCGATGGTCAAGGTCACCGGCGGCCAGCGGCTCGACATCTTCGGGATCAGGAAGGAGGATCTGCCCGCGGTCTGGGCGGATCTGAACGCCGCCGGGATGGTCAGCGGCCATGCCTATGGCAAGTCCCTGCGCACCGTGAAGACGTGCGTGGGAAGCGAATGGTGCCGCTTCGGCACGCAGGATTCGACGGGGCTGGGCGTGAAGATCGAACGCGCGACCTGGGGATCGTGGATGCCGCACAAGTTCAAGATCGCGGTCAGCGGTTGCCCGCGCAATTGTGCGGAGGCGACGATCAAGGACTTCGGCGTGGTCTGCGTCGACAGCGGCTACGAGCTGCACGTCGGCGGGAACGGCGGGATCAAGGTGCGCGCCACCGACCTGCTGTGCAAGGTCGCGACCGAGGCGGAGGCGATGGAGATGTGCGCCGCTTTCATCCAGCTCTATCGCGAGGAAGCCCGCTATCTGGAGCGCACCGCGCCGTGGATCGAGCGCGTCGGGCTCGACTATGTCCAGTCGCGGCTCCTCCCCGATGCCGAGGCGCGCGCCGGGCTCGCCGCGCGCTTCTTCTACTCGCAACGCTTCTCGCAGGACGATCCCTGGGCGCAACGCGCCGCGGGGGCCGAACGCGAGCATCACGCGCCGCTGGCGCGCTTCCAGCCGCAGGAGGAACTGGCATGATCCCCCCTCTTCTTACCGGCGACTGGCTCGACGTGGGTCGCGTCGACGAGATCCCGCTGCGCGGCAGCCGCACCGTCCAGGTGGCGGGCGGCGACGACATCGCGATCTTCCGCACCGGCGAGGATCAGGTCTTCGCGCTGCGCGACCGCTGCCCCCACAAGCACGGGCGATTGTCGCAGGGCATCGTCCATGGCGGCGCGGTCGCGTGCCCGCTCCACAATTGGCGTATCTCGCTCAGCACCGGCGAGGCGCTGGGCGAGGACAAGGGCTGCACCCCGACCGTGCCGGTGAAGATCACCGCCGGTCGCATCCTGATCTGCCGCGCCGGCACGCTGGCGGCCGCGGCATGAGCGCGCGTGTAAGCCCTCTCCCCTCCGGTGAGAGGGCTTCGCGATGATCAACACCACCTGCGCCTATTGCGGCGTCGGCTGCGGCATCCGCGCCACCGTCACCGGTCCGCGCAGCGTGGCGATCGCGGGCGATCCCGATCACCCCGCCAACCGCGGTCGGCTCTGTTCCAAGGGCACGCACCTGGGGGAAACGGTCGGGCTGGAGGGCCGGCTTCTCCACCCGCACATCGGCCAGCGCCGCGCCACCTGGGACAAGGCGCTCGATCTCGTCGCGCGCCGGTTCCGCGAAACGATCGCGCAGCACGGCCCCGACAGCGTCGCCTTCTACGTCTCCGGCCAGCTGCTGACGGAGGATTATTACGTCGCCAACAAGCTGATGAAGGGCTTCATCGGCAGCGCGAACATCGACACCAACTCGCGGCTGTGCATGTCCAGCGCGGTCGCCGGGCACCTGCGCGCATTCGGTGAAGACGTCGTACCCGCCAGCTACGACGATCTCGACGCCGCCGACCTGATCGTGCTCGTCGGGTCGAACACCGCCTGGTGCCACCCGATCGTCTATCAGCGCATCCGCGCGCGCTGCGCCGCAGGCGCGAAGCTGGTCGTGATCGACCCGCGCCGCACGGAGACAGCCGAGGAGGCCGACCTCCATCTCGCGATCCGACCCGGCAGCGACGTCGCGCTGATGAACGGTGCGCTCGCCTGGTGCCGCGCGGCCGGCGTGCTCGACGAACGCTTCCTCATCGATCACGTCGCGGCGCCCGAGGGGTTCTGGGCGGCGCTGGGCGAGGGATACGATCTCTGGTCGGTCGCGCGCACCTGCGACGTGCCCGCCGCCGATCTGCGCCGCTTCTACGAGCTGTTCGCCGCCACCCCGCGCACCGTCACGATGTTCAGCCAGGGCGTGAACCAGTCGCTGGCGGGCACCGATCAGGTCAATGCGATCCTCAACCTGCACCTGGCCACCGGTCGCATCGGCACGCCGGGTGCCGCGCCCTTCTCGATCACCGGGCAGCCCAATGCGATGGGCGGGCGCGAGGTCGGCGGGCTCGCCACCACGCTCGCCGCGCACATGGATTTCGCGCCGGAGAACCGCGATCTGGTCCAGCGCTTCTGGGCCTCGCCGACGATCGCGCCCAAGCCGGGGCTGAAGGCGATCGATCTGTTCCGCAGCCTCGGGGAGGGCCGCATCAAGGCCTTGTGGGTCATGGCCACCAACCCCGCGGTGTCGATGCCCGACGCCGGCCGCGTGCGCGAGGCGCTGGCGGCGTGCCCGTTCGTGGTCGTCTCCGACGTTATCGCCGACACCGATACCGGCGCGTTCGCACACGTCCGCCTGCCCGCCGCCGCCTGGGGCGAGAAGGACGGCACCGTCACCAATTCCGACCGCACCGTCAGCCGCCAGCGCGCGCTGTTCCCGCTGCCCGGCGAGGTGAAGCCCGACTGGTGGATCGTCTCGGAGGTCGGGCGCCGCATGGGCTGGAAGTCGGCCTTCGCCTACGATCGCCCCGCCGACATCTGGCGCGAGCATGTCCGCCTGTCGCGCTATGGCAACCACGGCCAGCGTCTATTCGCGCTGCCGGCGCCCAACGGCGGCAATGCCGGGTACGACGATCTCGCGCCGTTCCGCTGGGGCGGCACGCCGTTCGCCGATGGCCGCTTCTCCACCTCCGACGGTCGCGCACGGCTGGTCGCGGTCGCGCAGAAGCCGCTCGCCGCGCCGCTGCCGCTGTGGCCCTTGACGCTCAACACCGGCCGCTACCGCGACCATTGGCACACGATGACGCGCACCGGCCTCGCCCCGAAGCTCGCGCGCCACCGTGCCGAACCGTTGGTCGAGGTCCACCCCGACGATGCCGCGCGTCTCGGCATCGCCGACGGCGGGCTGGCGCGCGTCGCCACCCCGCAGGGCGACAGCCTGTACCGCGCCAGCGTCGTCGCGACGCAGCGCCCCGGCGAACTGTTCGTGCCGATTCACTGGACCGATCGCACCTCCAGCGGCGGGCGCACCGGCCTGCTGCCGCGCCCGCTCGCCGACCCGCACTCCGGGCAGCCGGGGTTCAAGGCCACCCCGGCGTCGATCGCCCCGGTCGCGACCCGCTGGCGCGGCTTCGCGCTGCTCGCCGACATGGCCGACAAGCGCCCCGACTGCCTGTGGGCGACGCGCGTCGCGGTGCCCGCGGGTACGCTCTGGGAGCTTGCGGGAGACGGGACGCCCGCCGTGCTCGACGCGATCCTGCCGCCGGGCGAGCGCGTCGAGGCGCTCGATCCGGCGCGCGGCACGCGCCGCGTCGCGGTGCTCGACGGCGGGCGGCTGGTCGCGGCCCTGTTCGTCACCGAAAGCGGCGAACTGCCGGCCCGCGACTGGCTGATCGCCCAGCTCGCCGAACCGCACGCCGCGCCCACGGTGCTCGCCGGTCGCGCGCCCGGCGCGACCGCCGGTCGCGGAGCGTTGGTCTGCGCCTGTTTCGACGTCGGCGTGCGCACGGTCGTCGCCGCGATCCGCGACCGACAGCTGACCGACGTCGCCGCGATCGGCGCCGCAATCGGTGCCGGCACCAATTGCGGCTCGTGCCGCCCCGCGCTCGCGCGCCTGCTCGCCCAGGAGAAGACCGATGCCGCATGACGATTTTCCGCCCGCCAGCGTATGGCTGGTCGGCGCCGGCCCGGGCGATCCCGAGCTGCTGACCCGCAAGGCCGCGCGGCTGATCGCCGCCGCCGAGGTGATTTTCTACGATGCGTTGGTCGGCCCGGACGTGCTCGAACTCGCATCGCCCGCCGCCGAGCGGGTCAGCGTCGGCAAGCGTTCCGGGCGGCACTCGAAGGATCAGGCGACGATCGATGCGCTGATCGTCGCCGCGGCGCTCGGCGGCCGCCGCGTGATGCGGCTGAAAGGCGGCGACCCGGCGATCTTCGGGCGGACGCCCGAGGAGGTCGCCGCCTGCCACGCCGCCGGCGTCCCGGTGCGCATCTGCCCTGGCGTCACCGCCGCCAGCGCGGCGGCGGCGGCGGGCGGCACCGCGCTGACCTTGCGCGGCACCGCCCGCAAACTGACCTTCGTCACCGCGCACGCACGCGCCGGCGAATCGCTCGGCCTCGACTGGCAGGCGCTGGCCGACCCCCACGCGACACTGGCGGTCTATATGGGCCGCGCCGCCGCGGCGACGGTCGCGCGGCAGCTGATGGCCGCCGGGCGTCGTGCGGACACGCCGGTGATGGTCGTCGTCAACGCCTCGCTGCCGAGTGAGCGGATCATCCGCGGCCGGTTGTCCGCGCTCGCCTTCCTGGTCGAGACGATCGGCGACCGCGATCCCACGCTGCTGCTGGTGGGTGAGGCGGTGCGCCAGCGGGAGGGCGCGGCGGCACGGTCGGGTGCCGAGCCGGCGGTGGCGGCGGACCTGCGATGAACCGCACGGCCCGCGCCTTCGCGACTCCGGCATGCGGATGGCCGCGCTTCCTTCTCTATGCCGCCTTGTGCTGCGTGGCATGCCTGCCGCTGCTGTAAGCCGCCGCATCCGTCATGCATATTGCAAGCGACTATCATAATTAATAAGCGCGTTCCAACGGCGGTGGACACGGCCGGTCAGGGGAACTCGCGATGGAATGGTTGGTGCTGGCGGCGCTCGCTGCCGGTGGTCTCGGCGCGCCTGCGCCCGATGCGCAGGCGGTCACGGCAGATGCGACGCCGCAACGCGACGAGCCTGCGCTCGACGAGGAGGCAGGCGACGGCCGGGACGTGCTGGTCGTCGGGCAGCGCAGCGCAGGCTTGCGCGCCGACACGGTACAGATCGGGGCGTTCCGCAACCGCGCGCTGCTCGATACGCCCGCCACCGTCGCGGTGATGACGCGCGCGCTGCTGGATGCACAGGGTGCGCAGGGGCTGGAGGACGCGCTGCGCAATACCGCCGGTGTCGGGCAGCAGTCGACCAGCCCGATCACCACCAACAGCTTCGTCTCGCGCGGTGTCTTCATCAACCCGCGCACCAACTACCGGCTCAACGGCGCGCTTCAGATCGTCAACATGGGGCCGATCCCGATCGAGAACAAACAGCGTGTCGAGATGCTCAAGGGCGTCTCTGCGCTCTATTACGGGCTGTCGACCCCATCGGGGATCGTCAACGTCGTGACGAAGCGCGCGGGCGACCGCCCGGTGACGCAGGTGCAGCTGACCGGCGATGCGGAGGGCAGCTATGGCGGCGGCGTCGACATAGGGCGGCGTTTCGGCACCGTCGGCGTACGGCTGAACGGCTATGCCGGGCACCTCGAATTTCCGATCGACTGCGTCGACGGCCGTCGTGCGATGGCATCGGGCGCGTTCGACTGGCAGGCGACCGCACGCCTGTCGCTCAAGCTCGACCTGGAATATTACCGCCGCGCGACGGACGAGCCCGGCGGCATCCGCCTGCCCGACGCGGTCGGCGCGGTGCGCGGCATCGGCGGCACGATCGCCTTGCCCGACATCCCCGATCCGCACCGGCAGCTCGCCCCCCGCGACGCGCCCTACGTCACCTGGGTCAACAACGTGCTGGCGCGCGGCGACTATGACCTTGGCGGCGGCTGGGGGATTCGCGTCGAGGGCGGACGCGCGCAGGCACGCCGCGACCGCGCGCAATCCAATCTGGAGCGCATCGACCTGGCGACCGGCGAGGGCGTGCTGGTCAGCGTCCAGACCCGCGACCAGGACTACCGCAACACGTACGTCCGTACCGAAGTGAGCGGCGCGCTCGGCACGTTCGGTATCCGCCACGAACTGCTGTTCGGCTACACGCGCAATCGCCAGGTGCAGACCGACCAGACCCGGCAGAGCTTCCGCAACGTCGCGCAGAACCTCTACGCCCCGCGCAGCATCGCCTTCGACACGCTCGTCCCCTCCAGCGTCCGCATCGGTGCGGGCAGCGTCAACGTCGACAGCGGCCTCTACCTCATGGACACCGCGCATCTCGGCGAGCGCTGGCTGGCGATCGCAGGCGTCCGCCACGTCGACTATGCGACGGAGGCGGGCGCGCAGGACTTCACCATCCGCACCTGGACGCCGACCGCGGCGCTGGTGTTTCGCCCGACCGCGCGCAGCAGCGTCTATGCCACCTACATCGAGGGGCTGGAGAGCGCCGGCACCGCGCCGGACGGCACCGCCAACGCGGGCGACGTGCTCGCCCCGGTGCGCAGCCGCCAGTATGAACTGGGTACCCGCATCGAGATCGCCGGCGCGATCGCCTCGCTTGCCGGCTTCGTCATCGACCGCGGGCTCGATTACGCCGATGCGCGCAACGTGCAGGTCGTCGACGGCCGCGCGCTCCACCGCGGGGTGGAGGCATCGTTGCAGGGACAGCTGCGCCCCGGCCTCTCGCTGCTACTGTCCGGCCAGTATCTCGACGCGGTGCAGCGCCGTACCGGCAACGCCGCGCAAAACGGGAAGCAGGTCGAGAACACGCCGCATTGGGCGGGCTCGGCCTTCGTCGAGTACCGCCCGGCGCGTCTGCCCGACCTGTCGCTCAGCGCCGGCGCCTATCACAGCGGGCGCCGCTGGTCGGATCCGCAGAACCGCGCGCTCCTGCCCGCCTATACGATCTACAGCCTTGGGGCGAGCTACGGCTGGACGCTGGCGGGCGGGGCGCGGATGACCGCGCGCGTCAACGCCGACAACCTGCTCGATGCGCGCTACTGGGCCACGGGCGGCACGACGCTCTATGCCGGGCTGGGGCGGACGGTGCGCGCGTCGCTGACGCTGGATTATTGATCGAGGAATATCGACCGGCGGCGCGTGACCCGGCGGCGCTGCCGGGGTACAGCCCCGCCATGCCTGCATCTCCGACGCGTCGCCGCTGGACCCTCGGGCGCGTCCGCGCGCTGCTCCGGTCGCGCGGGCCGACCTCCGTGCTGTTCCGGCGGCGCGTCGCGGTGGTGGCGGGTGCGATCGCGATCGGGGTGATCGCGGTGCTGTTCGCCGGCGCCGCCGACCGCGCGGGCGAGGCCTATGCAAGGCTGGCGCGTGACTGGCGCTGGCTGCCGCTCGCGCTCACCCCGCTCGGCTTCGTCGCGCTCGTCTGGCTGACGCGCCTGCTCGCGCCCGCCGCGCGCGGCTCGGGCATCCCGCAGGTGATCGCCGCCCGCGAACTCCCCGATCTCGGCGTCTCGACGCTCCTCACGATGCGCACGGCGATCGTGAAGGCGGTGCTGACGCTCGCCGCGCTCCTGACCGGCGCCAGCGTCGGGCGTGAGGGGCCCACGGTGCAGCTCGCCGCCTCGATCATGGCGCTGTTCCACCGCATGCTGCGCGTGCCGATGCGCGGCTCGGTGGTGATCGCGGGCGGCGCGGCCGGCGTCGCGGCGGCGTTCAACACCCCGCTCGCCGGCATCCTTTTCGCGATCGAGGAACTCGCCGCCGCCTACGAACAGCGTGTGACGCTGCTGGTGCTGTCGATGATCGTCATCGCCGGCATGGTCGCGCAAAGCCTGATCGGCGATTACGTCTATTTCGGCGTCAGCGGCGCGACGATCCCGCTGCACACCGCCTTGCTGGTGGTGCCCGTCGCGGGGCTGGTGGGCGGGGCCGCCGGCGGGCTGTTCTCGCGGTTGATGCTGGCGGCGGCGCTCGGCGACCATCCGGTGTCGCGCCTCGCCAAGGCGCGTCCGCTCGTCTTTGCCGGCGCGTGCGGGCTGGTCGTCGCTGCGCTCGGCGTCGCCAGCGGGCTGACATGGGGGACGGGCTACAGTGCGGCGCGCGCGATGATCCAGGGCGTGGACGCACCCTTGTGGTTCGGCCCCGCCAAGTTCGTCAGTACGCTGGCCACCGCGGTCGCGGGGCTGCCCGGCGGCATCTTCGCGCCCAGCCTGGCGGTTGGCGCCGGCGTCGGCAACCTGCTGCGCGCGGCGTTTCCGGACGGCCCGGCCGGCGCGATTGTGATCCTCGGCATGGTCGCTTATTTCACCGGCGTGGTGCGCGCTCCGCTGACCGCGGTCATCATCCTGGCCGAGACCACCGGCAGCCGCGGGCTGATGCTGCCGATGTTCGCCGCCGCGTTCGTCGCCGACTGGGCGAGCACGCAGGTATGCCGGGAGAAGCTGTACCACGGCCTGTCGCGAGGCTTCGCGCCCGCGACACCGGCGGCGCTGTCCGGCGCGCCTCCCGCGCAACCGCTATCATCGGAGTGATGATCTTCAGCGAGGATAGGCCATGAGCCGTGCAGCAAGGGCACCGGGTCTGTGCCGCAGGTCTGCGCAGATCGCACCGCGGTGGAGCTGCCGATGTAGCTCGGTCGGTCTCGTTTGCATGCATTCCCGCCGCGCAGGCGGCCGGGACGGCACCCCGGCGCCGTGATGCTCGGGCCTTCCGATGCGCCCCGAAGGGAATCTATGTCAGGAAAATGGTGCTGCCGGTGAGGATTGAACTCACGACCTCAGCCTTACCAAGGATGCGCTCTACCACTGAGCTACGGCAGCACTTCCCACCGCGTCGGCGGGAGCGGGCCTAAGAGCCGACGCGGGCGCCGTTGTCAAGGCCGTTCGCTCGCGGTAGCGGATATTCCCATGAGCGATCGCGACGAACGCGCCGCGCGGCTGGCCGCGCAATTGCGGGCCAATTTGCGCCGCCGCAAGGATCGCGCCCGCGCGGAGGCCGATTCGCCCGCCCCGCGCCCGACCGCCGCCGACGGGAACGACGATCCCGCCTGACGGCGGTGGTCAGCCGCGCGCGAGCGGCGCGCACCGCTCCTCGAGCCAGGCGCGGTCGCCCGCGTCCAGCAGCGGGCCCAGCTCGCGCGCGACGCGGGCGTGATAATCGTCGATCCACCGCAGCTCGGCGCGCGTCACCAGCGTGGTGTCGATCAGGTCGCGGTCGAGCGGCGCGAGCGTCAGCGTCTCGAACGCCAGCATCTCCGCCTCGCCGCCGTCTACCGTCCGCACGACGACCAGCAGCAGGTTCTCGATCCGGATCCCGTATTCGCCCGCCTTGTAATAGCCGGGCTCGTTCGACAGGATCATGCCTGCGCGCAGCGGCTCGGACGGGCCGGCGCCGGGGTAGCTCGGCTTGGCGATCCGCGCCGGGCCTTCATGGACCGACAGGAAGCTGCCGACGCCGTGCCCGGTGCCGTGCGCGTAATCGAGCCCGGCCTGCCACAAGGGCGCGCGCGCCAGCGCGTCGAGCTGCGCGCCGGTCGTGCCGTGCGGGAACACCGCGGTGGCCAGCGCGACATGCCCCTTCAGCACGCGCGTGTAGCGGTCGCGCATCTCTTCGCCCGGCACGCCGATCGGCACCACCCGCGTCAGGTCGGTGGTGCCGTCCTCATATTGTCCGCCCGAATCGACCAGATAGAGCTGGCCGTGCTCGATGGCGCGGTTCGACTCCGCGGTGACGTGGTAATGCGGCAACGCGCCGTTCGGCCCGGTCGCGCTGATCGTATCGAACGACAGGTCGCGCAGGTCGCCGCCGGCCTCGCGGAACCGCAGCAGCGCGGCGGCGGCCGACAATTCGGTCTGGCCGCCGCGCGGCGCTTCGGCGGCGATCCAGCGCAGGAAGCGCGTCACCGCCGCCCCGTCGCGCAGCGAGGCGGCGCGGTGCCCGGCGATCTCGACCGGGTTCTTGCATGCCTTCGCCAGGATCGTCGGGTCGCGCAACGCCACCGTCGTGCCGCCGCCCGCCTCGACGCCATCGAAGATCGCCGCCACCGCCAGCGCCGGGTCGATCGCGACGCGCTTGCCCGCGAAGCCGGTCAGCGCGTCGGCAAAGCCGTCCCGCGGGAACACGCGCACCGCGTTGCCGAGATGCTCGGCGACCGCCGGCGTCACCTTCTCGGGCGCGACGAACAGGTCGGCGGTGCCGTCGGCGTGGACGATCGCATAGGACAGCGCGACCGGGGTGCGGGCCACGTCCTGCCCGCGCACGTTGAACAGCCAGGCGATCGAATCGAGCGCCGGGACCACCACGGCGTCCGCGCCTTCCTGCTCCAGCCAGTCGGCGACCGCCGCGCGCTTCGCCGCGGACGACGCGCCCGCCACGGCGTCGGGCTGGACGATCATCGGCGCGGGCGAGGGGGCGGGGCGATCCTCCCACACCGCGTCGATCGGGTTGCGCGCGACCGGCACCAACGTCGCGCCGCGCGCCGCGAGCGCGGCGGCGGTCTCCTCGACCCAGCCGCGCGTGTGCAGCCACGGATCGTACCCGATCCGCGCGCCCGCGCCGACGCGCCCGGTCAGCCAGCCCGCCACGCTCTGCTCGGGCACGTCGACATACGTCCAGTCGTCGCCCGACACCTGTTCGCGCACCTGGATCGTATAGCGTCCGTCGGTGAAGATCGCGGCGCGGTCGGCCAGCACCACCGCACTGCCCGCCGATCCGCCGAACCCGGTCAGCCATGCCAGCCGCTGCGCATAGCCGCCGACATATTCGCTCATATGCTCGTCGGTGAGCGGGACGACGAAGCCGTCGAGGCGGTCGGCGGCAAGCCGGGCGCGAAGCGCGGCGAGGTTCCGGGAAGCGGTCATGCGCGGACAGGTGCCACAGACGCCCGCTGCCGTCATCCCCGCACCCCACCCGGTCGCCCACGTCACCAGTGGGGTGGCGCCGGCCCGCGAAATCCCCGCCCCTTGAAGCGATCGGCCGCGCCTGTCATCATGGCGTCACGCCACGGCGCGAAAGCACGCGGCACGACGAGTAGAAGGTAAGGGGGACGTTCTGACGTGTTCCATCCCGACCTGATGCGGCACCCGGACTCCTGTCCGACCCTGGTGCTCAATGCCGATTACACGCCGCTGTCCTATTATCCGCTCAGCATCTGGCCGTGGCAGACCGCGATAAAGGCGGTCTTCCTTGAGCGCGTCGATATCGTCGCGCACTACGAACGCGAGGTGCACAGCCCCAATCTGACGATGCGGCTGCCCTCGGTCATCGCGCTGCGGCAGTTCGTGCGGCCGTCGCAATTCCCCGCCTTCACGCGCTTCAACCTGTTCCTGCGTGACACCTTCGCCTGCCAATATTGCGGCAGCCACGTGCGCGACCTGACCTTCGACCATGTCGTGCCGCGCGCGCAGGGCGGGCGGACGACGTGGGAGAATGTCGTCACCGCCTGCGCGCCCTGCAATCTGAAGAAGGGCGGGCGGACGCCGAAGCAGGCGGCGATGCCGCTCGCGATCGAGCCGATCCGTCCCACCAGCTGGCAGCTGCAGGAACATGGCCGTCGCTTCCCGCCCAATTATCTGCATGAAACGTGGCACGACTGGCTCTACTGGGATGTTGAGCTGGACGCCTGAGCTTTTCAGGAACTGAGTCCATTCGGGAGACGTGACGGACATGCGGGTGTTGATCGTGGTTGCGGGTGCGCTGGCGCTCGTCGCATGTTCGAAGGCGAAGGAACCGAACCCCGAGGAACAGGCGGCGCTCGCCAATTACGTGCCGCCGTTCGTGATGTCGCGGCTCGACTTCGGCGGGGTGGTCGAGCGCCGCTTTCGCCGGCTCGACGTCAACCATGACGACAAACTGACGCGCAACGAAGTGTCCAAACGGCTTCAACCCCGCTTCGACGAGGTCGACCGCAACAAGGACGGCAGCATCTCGAACGAGGAATGGAGCGCGTGGATGATGGCGCGCTTCGATGCGCAGGACATCAATCACGACGGCACCGTCACCAGCGACGAGCGTGAACGCGCGCGCGAGCTGAACGACCCCGACCTGCCGACCCCTGCCGAGGAACCGGCGAACAACGCGGCGCTCCTGCGCAATTAATTGATAGTCGATCGGGGCTGCCGGGCAGCAATCAATCGTTGACCCGGCCGTTGCGGCAGCGCAGCAAGGCGCCATGAGCACGCTGCCCCCCATCACCAACAACCCGGACGTCCGCTACCTCGGCCGCGTCCTGGGCGACGTCATTCGTGCGTACGGCGGGGAGACGCTGTACGAGCGGACCGAGGCGATCCGCTCCGCATCGGTGGAGCGGCACCGTGGCAATCACCAGGGCTCGCCCGATGCCGAACTCGGCGCACTCGACCTCGACGAGACGCTCGATTTCGTCCGCGGCTTCATGCTGTTCTCGATGCTCGCCAACCTCGCCGAGGACCGGCAGGGGATTGCGGCAGAGGAGGGCGCCGACGTCGCCTCCGCGCTGGCGCGGCTGGAGGCCGCCGGCATCGGGCACGACCGCGTCCGCGCGCTGCTCGAACAGGCGCTGGTCGCGCCGGTGCTGACCGCGCACCCCACCGAGGTGCGGCGCAAGAGCATGATCGACCACCGCAATCGCATCGCGCAGCTGATGGCGCTCCGCGATGCCGGGCGCGACACGACCCCCGACGGCGATCTGGTCGACGAGGCGATCGTGCGCCAGGTCGCACTCCTCTGGCAGACGCGCGTGCTGCGCCGCGAGCGGCTGTACGTCGTCGACGAGGTCGAAACCGCGCTCAGCTATCTTCGCGACGTGTTCCTGCCGGTCATTCCGGCGCTCTACCAGCGTTGGGACCGCGCGCTCGGCGGGCGCGTGCCCGCCTTCCTGCGCCCCGGCAGCTGGATCGGCGGCGACCGCGACGGCAATCCGTTCGTCACCGCCGACTCGCTCCGCACCGCGCTGGCCAAGGCGGCGCAGGCGGTGCTCGGCTTCTACCTCGAACAGCTCCACGCGATGGGTGCCGAACTGTCGATCTCCGCGCACCACGCCGCGGTCGATGCCGGCGTGCAGGCGCTGGCCGAGGCGAGCGGCGACACGTCCGAGACGCGCAGCGACGAGCCGTACCGCCGCGCATTGTCGGGCATCTACGCGCGTACTGCCGCCACCTATGCGAAGCTGACCGGCCAGCCCGCGCCGCGCCCCGGCCCGCTCAAGGGCGAGCCATATCCCGATCCCAAGGCGTTGCGCGCCGACCTGATCGCGATCGCCCGGCCGCTGTCGGCGGGTGGCGACGGGCTGCTGGGCAGCGGCGGCGCGATCGGGCGGCTGATCCGCGCGGTCGACGTCTTCGGCTTTCACCTCGCCACGCTCGACCTGCGGCAGAACAGCGCGGTGCACGAACGCGTCGTGGCCGAGATGCTCAAGGTCGCCGGCGTCACCGACGATTATGCGGCACTGGACGAGGACGCGCGGGTCATGCTGCTGCGCCAGGAGCTGGCGACGCCGCGCCCGCTGACCACCCGCTTCGCCGATTACAGCGAGGAGACCGCCGGCGAGCTCGCGATCGTGCAGGCCGCTGCCGTTGCGCACGCGGCCTACGGCGCGCCCGCGATCCGCCAGTATATCGTCTCGATGACCAAGTCGGTGTCCGACCTGCTGGAGGTCCACCTGCTGCTCAAGGAGGTCGGCCTCTACCGCCCCGGCGATCCCGCGACCGCCGCGATCATGGCCGTGCCCTTGTTCGAGACGATCGAGGATCTCGAGGCCGCGCCTGCGATCATGGCCGAATGGTTCGCGATCCCCGAGGTGCGCGCGATCGCGAAGGCGCGCGGGCATCAGGAAGTGATGATCGGCTATTCGGACAGCAACAAGGACGGCGGCTACCTGACCTCGACCTGGCAGCTGTCGAAGGCGTCGACCGCGCTCAAGCCCGTCTTCGACGCGGTCGGCGTCGGGATGCAGCTGTTCCACGGTCGCGGCGGCGCGGTCGGGCGCGGTGGCGGCAGCAGCTTCGCCGCGATCCGCGCGCAGCCCCCCGGCACCGTGCAGGGCCGCATCCGCATCACCGAACAGGGCGAGGTGATCGCGGGCAAATACGGCACGCGCGAGAGCGCCGCGACCAATCTGGAGGCGATGGCCTCGGCGACCTTGCTCGCCAGCCTGGAGCCCGAAGCGCTGTCGAACGGCGACAACGAGACGTTCGCCGCCGCGATGGATCGCCTGTCGACCGCCGCGTTCCGCGCCTATCGCGGATTGGTCTACGAGACGGAAGGCTTCCGCACCTTCTTCCGCCAGATGACCCCGATCGCCGAGATCGCGGGGCTCAAGATCGGCAGCCGCCCGGCCAGCCGCAAGCAATCCGACGCGATCGAGGACCTGCGCGCGATTCCGTGGGTGTTCAGCTGGGCGCAGGCGCGCGTCATGCTGCCGGGCTGGTACGGCGTCGGCCACGCGCTGGCGCAGGTCGAGGATCGCGCGCTCCTCAAGGACATGGCGCAGGGCTGGCCGTTGTTCGCCGCGACGCTGGCGAACATGGAGATGGTGCTCGCCAAGTCCGACATGGGGCTGGCCGAGCGCTACGCCGGGTTGGTCGAGGACTCAGGGCTGCGGCATCACGTCTTCGGCCAGATCCGCGACGGGTGGCAGCGCACGCACGACGGCTTGCTGGAGGTGACCGGCCAGTCGCACCTGCTGGAGAAGCATCCCGCGCTCGACGCCTCGATCCGGCTGCGGCTCCCCTATATCGAGCCGCTCAACCTCCTCCAGATCGAGCTGATGAAGCGCCACCGCGCCGGCGAGGCCGACGAGCGCGTGCGGCAGGGCATCCTCCTGTCGATCAACGCGATCGCCACCGCGTTGCGCAATTCGGGATGATCGAACCGCATCTCTGGCTGGCGTTCGCCTCCGCCTGCTTCGTCGTCGGGGTGATCCCCGGCCCGGGCGTCGCGAGCATCCTCGGCTTCGCCTTCTCCTCCGGGCGCCGTACCGCGCTGGCGGGGGTCGCGGGCATGGCGGTCGGCAACACCGTCGCAATGACGTTGTCG
The DNA here is from genome assembly GCF_031456125.1 of Sphingomonas sp. BE138. Lineage (NCBI taxonomy): Bacteria > Pseudomonadati > Pseudomonadota > Alphaproteobacteria > Sphingomonadales > Sphingomonadaceae > Sphingomonas > Sphingomonas sp. BE138. Next base: position 234,039 of record NZ_JAVDUC010000005.1, on the reverse strand, counting down.
CTGCTCGGTGCGGGCGCGATCCTCGCCACCTCCGCGTGGGCGTTCACCGCGCTCAAGTGGGTCGGCGCCGCCTATCTGATCGTCATCGGCACGCTCGCCATCGCCCGGAGCGGGCGGGTCGGCGACGTGAGCGCTACCCCGCGCCGCGCAGTGTCGCCGCGCGCCGCGTTCATGACCAACATCGCGGTCGGCACGTTTCACCCCAAGACGATCCTGTTCTTCGTCGCCTTCGCCGCGCCGTTCATCCGTCCCGACCGCCCGTTCCTGCCGCAGGCCGCGCTTCTGATCGCCACCTTCACCGCGATCGCCGCGACCACCGACACGCTCTACGCGCTCGCCGCCTCGCGCGCCTCGGGCTGGCTGAGCGACCCGCGCGCCCGCGTCTGGACGCAGCGCGCCGGCGGCGGCGCGGTGATCGGCGCCGGCGTCGCGATGGCGGCATTGCAACGCTGATACTGGAAATACCGTTCGCACCGAGCCTGTCGAAGTGCGTGTCCCAGGCGCGTCACCGGTTTAACGTACTTCGACACGCTTAGCACGAACGGGCTGGGGGTCATCCAGCCGATTAGGTGATCGCCCCCAGCCGTGCTACACCCCGCACATCGTCGGCATCTTGTCGCAAGCGTCGACGGCTGAGAGACGCTGCGCTCCCGCTTGTCAGTCGGGAGCCCGTCATGGACCTCAACTATCTTTTCCACCGCCAGCAAGTGTCGCTGATGATGGCCGACGCTGCCGGCGGGGTCGAGGCGCAGCGCGCGCACCGGGCGCTGGCGCAGGGCTATGCCGCCCGGATCGCGCGCGTGCGCGCCGCGGGCGGGGTCAGCTATCCGTTGCGCGGCCTGTGAGCGGCACCGATCAGCCGCGCGGCACGCGCACCTTCCGCGCCGCGCGCGTCCGCTACGATCCGGCGCGCGCCGAGCGGCAGAGTCGCGTCACCCGCCTCGCGATCGAGCGGATCGGCGCGCTGGCCGCGCTGCCGTTCCTCAACGCCGACCATGCCGAGCTGGGCGCGCGCCCGCTCGACCTGGCCGGGGACAGCAGCGAGGCGTGCGGTCGCGTCGAGGCGGTGATCGCCGGGCTACACCGCGCCTGAGACGAACGCCGAGCGCCGCTCTCGGGCCGAGCTTGCCGAAGCCCGCGTTCGCTTACGGCAAACGGATCGGGAATCGTTCAGCCGCGTTAATGCAGAACTACCCATCGCACGACGGGCGGCCTCGCCGCGCGCCTACGCTCGAGGAGCACGGTCATCAAGGAATATGAACGCTTCGAGGCAATCGCCGCCCAGCATCGCCGCGACGGAGAGGAAGCGACGCTCGACAACGTCCGCGAACGCTGCGCCCGCTCGGAGGTCGCCTGGCTGAAGATGGCCGCACAGTCGCGCCGGACCGAGGAACGCCGCACCGAACGCGAGCAGAAAGCGGCCATGACGATGACGATCCCGGCCTGACCGCCGACAAAGCGGTCGTCTCGTCCCGCCCGCCTGGCCACCGTCATCCCTGCCTCCGCAGGAATGGCGAAGGTACCAGGCGGACGCCGTCCTACCCTTCCAAACTCTTCGACGCCTGTTCGAACAGGTCCTTGCTGATCCCCGGCGTCGCGACGATCCGCTCCAGCTCGGCGCGCATCGCGTCCGCGCGCACCGGAGCGAACCGCCGCCACCGCCCCAGCGGCGGCAGCAGCCGCGCCGATGTCTGCGGATTGAGCTTGTCGAGCGCCAGCAACTGCTCGGTCAGCCAGCGATAGCCCGCACCTCCCGCGGCATGGAACGCGCGCTGGTTGACCGCAAACGCCCCGACCAGCGCGCGTGCGCGGTTCGGATTGGCCAGCGTGAAGTCGGGATGCTGCGCCAGTTCGGCGACCAGCGCCGGCGTATCGTCGCGTGACGACAGCGCCTGCGTCTGGAACCATTTGTCGAGCACCAGCGCGTTGTCGGCGTAGCGGGTGTAGAAATGGTCGAGCGCGCGCTCGCGCTCGGGCGCATGGCCGTTCACCAGCACCGTCAGCGCGCCCTGCCGATCGGTCATGTTGTCGGCCGCCTCGAACTGCGCCCAGGCGAGCGCCGCGGCATCGTCCGCCCCCGCCGCCGCGACATAGCCGAGCGCGACGCTGCGCAGCCGCCGGATGCCCTTGTCCTCGGGCGTATAGGCGTACGGGCGCCGCAGGCCTGCGTCGCACGCCGCCCGCCACCGCCCTTCCAGCGCGCGACCCAGCGCCCCGCGCAGGCCCTCGCGCGCGCGGAAGATCGCCTCGGGATCGACGACGCTCAGCTGGTCGCCGATGAAATTTTCCGACGGCAGCAGCACCGCCTCCGCCACGAACGCGCGGTCGAGCGTCGGGTCGTCGAGCGTGTCGGCAACCGCGTCGATCACCGCGCGCGGGTCCGCCTCACCCTCGACCGCGCCCGCGATCAGCGTGTCGAGCATCAATTGCTGCATCGCCTCGTAGCGCGCGAAGGCATCGTCGTCGTGGCGCGCGAGGAAGGCGAGGTCCTCCGCGCTGCGGTCGCTCTCGACGATGACGGGCGCGGAGAAGCCGCGGTTGAGCGAGACGACCGGGCGCTCGGTTACGGTCTCGAACGTCACGCTGGCGCTGGCGTCGGACAGGATCACCAACTGCTCCTCGCCCAGCGGCTGCGCGGTCTCGCCGCCGAACAACCGGATCCGCAAGGGCAGCACCTGCGGCTGCTTGACCGGCTGGCCGGGCGTCTCGGGCACCTTTTGCGCCAGGTTCAGCGTCGCACGCCCGCTGCCGGGCTCATGGACCAACGTCGCGGATACGCGCGGCGTGCCCGCCTGGCTGTACCACAGCCGGAACTGCGACAGGTCGACGTCGCCGGCCTCCTCCATGCACGCGACGAAATCCTCGCAGGTGGCGGCGGTGCCGTCGAACCGTTCGAAATACAGGTCGGTCGCGGCACGGAAACGCTGCGCGCCCAGCATCGTCGCCATCATCCGGATCAGCTCCGCGCCCTTGTTGTAGATCGTCGCGGTGTAGAAGTTGCTGATCTCGATATAGCTTTCGGGACGGACCGGATGCGCCAGCGGCCCGGCATCCTCCGGGAACTGCGCGGCACGCAGGCCCCGCACGTCCTCGATCCGCTTGACCGCCGCCGATCCCTGGTCGGCGGAGAAGCCCTGGTCGCGATAGACGGTGAAGCCTTCCTTCAGGCTCAGCTGGAACCAGTCGCGGCAGGTGATGCGATTGCCCGACCAATTGTGGAAATATTCGTGCGCGACGACCGCGGCGATCGCATCGTAATCGTAATCGGTCGCGGTGTCGGGGTCGGCGAGGATGTAGCGGCTGTTGAAGATGTTCAGCCCCTTGTTCTCCATCGCGCCGAAGTTGAAATCGTCGACCGCGACGATATTGAACACGTCCAGATCGTATTCGCGGCCATAGACGCGCTCGTCCCATGCCATCGACAGCTTGAGGGCGTTCAGCGCATGGTCCGTCTTGGGCACATCGCCGTCGCGCACCCAGATGCCGAGCTGCACCTCGCGTCCCGAGCGGGTCGTGAACGTGCCGCGGTTGACCGCCAGATCGCCGGCGACCAGCGCGAACAGGTACGACGGCTTGGGCCAGGGATCGTGCCATTCCGCCCAATGCGTGCCGTCGTCATTGTCGCCCTGCGCGACCGGATCGCCGTTGGCGAGCAGCACCGGGAAGCGCAGCCGGTCCGCGGTCATCCGCACCCGGTACGTGGCCAGCACGTCGGGGCGATCGGGGAAATAGGTGATCCGCCGAAACCCCTCCGCCTCGCATTGCGTGCACAGATTGCCACCCGAGGCGTAGAGGCCCATCAGCTGCGTATTGCGATCGGGCGCGATCTCCACCTCGGTCTCGACGACGTGGGTGTCGCCGTCCAGGTCGATGACGAGCTGCTCGCCCTCCACCCGCCAGTCGTCGCGCGCCACGCCGTCGACGCGCACGCCCAGCACCGGCTGCCCCGCGCCGTCGAGCCGCAGCGGCACCCCCGCAGCGCCCGCACGCTCGACAGTCAGCGTCGCGCGCACGCGCGTCGCGACCGGGTCGAGCGCGAAGTCCAGTTCGACCTGCGGCACCCGCCACGCAGGCGGCGCATAATCGCCGCGATGCGTCACGGCGGGGGCGGCGGGGTTGGTGCGTACGTCGGCCATGTCCCGCATTATCATCGGGGTGGCCATCGGTTCCATCCCTAAGCGCAGCCGTCCGGCCAAGGTGGTTTCAGCGCCAACCATTTCGGCCTATCGTGCAGCCACTCTGACCTTCTCACCCGGATGCCTCGATGTCGCGCACCCTTGCCTTGCCGCTCTTGCTGTCGCTCGCCGCCCCCCTCGCCGCGCAGTCCGCGCCCGACAGAGATACCGCCGCCGTGACGAACGCGACGATCAACGCAGCGTTGCCCGCCGATCAGGCGGCGATGAAGGCGCACGTCATGTTCCTGGCGGCCGACGCGATGAAGGGTCGCGACGTCGGCAGCCCGGAATATGACATCGCCGCGCACTATGTCGCCGCGCAATTCTACGCCGCCGGGCTCCGCCCGCTCGGCGACGACGGGGGCTATCTCCAGCGCGTGCCGCTGACCGGCTACAAGCTGGCGGGGCAGGGGCGCGCGCGCTGGACGCCGGCCGGCGGCACCGCGACGCCGCTGGCCTTCGGCACCGACATCGTCCCCGCCGCCAATCCGGGGGCGAAGGCGACTGCGGTCACCGCGCCGGTCGTGTTCCTCGGCTACGGGCTCGATGCGCCGCAATACGGACTCACCGACTATGCGGGGGTCGACGTGCGCGGCAAGATCGTCGCCTATGTCGGCGGCGCGCCGGCCGGGCTGCCGAGCGAGGTCGCCGCGACCTTCGGCAGCGCCGCCGCGCGCCAGCTGGCGGCGGCCCGGCACGGCGCGCTCGGCGTGATCGCGATCGCCGACCTGCGCAAGGCCGGTCGCGGCGCGCCGTCGTTCGCCGCCACCGCCAAGGGCTATGAGGCGGAGCGGATCACCTGGGCGCGCCCCGACGGCACCGGCAACGCCGGCGAGGTGCCGCTGCTCGGCACGCTGTCGCCGGCCGGCGCGGCGAAGGTGTTCGGCAAGGACTGGCGCGCGCTGGCGAAGGGCGCGGCGCGCACCACGCTGAAGGTGCGCCCGGTGACCGGCGCGGGCACGCTGACGATCGAGAGCGCCACGACCTTCCGCGCCATCCCCAGCGCCAATGTCGTCGGCGTGCTGCCCGGCAGCGACCCGGCGCTCGCGAAACAGGCGGTGGTGCTCTCCGCGCACCTCGACCACGTCGGAGTCGGCAAGGCGGTGAACGGCGACACGATCTACAACGGCGCGCTCGACGACGGCGTCGGCATCGCCAGCCTGATCGAGGTCGCCAAGCGCTTCAAGGCCGCCACCCCGCCGAAGCGCAGCATCATCTTCCTGGCGGTCACCGCCGAGGAGAAGGGGCTGGTCGGCAGCGACTTCTTCGCCAACCACCCGCCGGTGCCGATCCGCGACATCGTCGCCGACGTGAATCTCGACATGCCGATCCTGACCTATCGGTTCGAGGACATGGTCGCGTTCGGCGGCGACCGCTCGACGCTCGGCCCGATCATCGCGCGCGCGGTGGCGGGGATCGGCGTCGGCCTGTCGCCCGATCCGATGCCCGATCAGGCGATCTTCGTGCGCTCGGATCACTATCGCTTCGTGCAGAAGGGCGTGCCCTCGGTCTTCCTCTGGCCGGGCTACAAGGGGCCGGGGAAGGCGGCGGTCGAGCGCTTCATGGGCAATTGCTATCACCGCCCGTGCGACGACCTGACGCAGCCGATCCTGTGGGATCAGGGCGTGCGCTTCGTCGACGCCAACTACCGGATCGCGCGCGAGATCGCCGACGGCGCGGCGCGCCCGGTGTGGAACAAGGGCGATTACTTCGGGCTGCTGTACGGCGGGCCGATGGCGAACTGACCGCGTCGCACGGGCCCGCCCTTGCCAAGCGCGGCGTGCTGGCCGATGACGAGCGCGGTTAACCGGGGACGGCGCGTGACGAAGGGCGGAGGCGACGTGTGGCGTCGCACCACGATCGAGCTGGGGCCGCTGCGCATCACGCGCGAATATCGCTGCGCGCCGACCGGGCCGGATTATCCCTTCTGGGAGCCGACGCGCGCGCGTCCGGGCGGCGGCTGGCGCGCGGCGGGCGTGCTTGGCGTCGTGCTGGCGGTCAGCGCGGGCGGGCTGTCGATGGCGACGACCCGGCGGCCCGCGCCGCGCGCACCCGGCTATTCGGTCAGCCTCCCCGTGCCCGCCCGCGTGATCGCGCCCGCACGGCCCCTGCCGGTCGCGCCGAAGCCCGCGCCCGCCCCGGCCGCCGCCCCGCGCGCCACCGCGACGCCGGTGGCGGACGATCTTCCGGGCGACAGCGGCAGCCGCGCGGCGGCGATCGCGGCCGCGCTCACCAGCGGCGAGGTGCAGGAATGGTACGAGGCCGCCGGCCAGGTCCACGGCTTCGTCGTCGCGGGCGCGGCGGAGCAGGACGGCGAGCGGACCTGTCGCGCGCTCTCGGTCCTGACCCGCGCCCCGGGCGGCGCGGACAAGGTCGACCAGCAGCGCGCGTGTCTGCCGGTCGGCTAGACTCCGATCTTCTCGGGATCCGCCGACCTGGGTCCGCCGTCGATCGCTGCGCCGAGATACACCTCGACCCGCGCCGCAGCGTCCGCCGGGGCGTGCAGGCCGAGCTTGCTACGGCGGAACAGGATGTCCTCGGCGCTGCGGGCCCATTCCTCCGCCCGCAGATAGTCGACCTCGCGCGCGTGCAGCCCCGCGCCGAAATCCTCGCCGAGATCGGACGGCGTCCGTGCGTCGCCCAGCAGGCGCGTCACGCGCGTGCCGTAGCCGCGCGCGAGCCGGCGGAGCAGCGCGCGCGGCAGCGCGGGGTAGCGCTGCGTCAGATCGGCGAGGAAGCGGTCGAAATCGGCGTCGGGCATGTCGCCGCCCGGTAGCGCCGCGCCCGCGGTCCACGCCCCGCCCGCGCCGGGCAGGAACGGCGACAGTTCGCGCAGGGCGTGTTCGGCCAGCTTGCGATACGTGGTGATCTTGCCGCCGAACACGCTCAGCAGCGCCGGCCGGCCGTCGCCGCCGTCGACGTCCAGCACGTAATCGCGCGTCACCGCCGAGGCGTCGGCGGCGTGATCGTCATAGAGCGGCCGGATGCCGGAATAGCTCCAGGCGACGTCGTCCTGCGCCACCGGACGCTCGAAATAGCGGTCGATCGTCGCCAGCAGGTATGCGACTTCGCCCTGGTCGATCGCGGCGCGCCCCGGCGCGCCCTGCCACGCCTCGTCGGTGGTGCCCACCAGCGTGAACGCGCCTTCATAGGGGATCGCGAAGACGACGCGGCGATCGGGGTTCTGGAGCAGGAAGGCGTGCTCGCCCTCGTACAGTTTCGGCACGACGATATGGCTGCCCTTGACCAGCCGCACCCCGCGGTCGCGCCGCGCATCGGGAACGAGGCCGAGTACCTCGCCGACCCACGGCCCGGCGGCGTTGACCAGCACGCGGGCGCGCACCTCGCGCCGCCCGGCCGCATCCTCGATCGTCGCCCGCCAGGTCGCGCCGTCGCGCTCGGCGGCGATCAGGCGGGTGTGGGTCAGGATCGTCGCGCCGCGATCCGCGGCGTCGCGGGCGTTCAGGACGACCAGGCGGCTGTCCTCCACCCAGCAATCCGAATAGACGAACGCTTTGGGGTTGCCCGGCTTCAGCCCGCGGCCGACCGGATCGCGGTCCAGCGCGACGGTGCGCGTCGCGGGCAGCTTCTCGCGCCCGCCGAGATGGTCGTAGAGGAACAGCCCGAGCCGCACGAGCCACGCCGGGCGCGGCGACTGGCTTTGCGGCAGCACGAACTCGAGCGGCCAGATGATGTGCGGCGCCATCCGCCACAGCCGCTCGCGCTCGATCAGCGCCTCGCGCACCAGCCGGAACTCGCGATATTCGAGATAGCGCAAGCCGCCGTGGATCAGCTTGGTGGAGGCGGAGGACGTATGGCTGGCGAGATCGTCCTGCTCGACCAGCGTCACGCGCAGGCCGCGCCCGGCCGCGTCGCGTGCGATGCCGGCGCCGTTGATGCCGCCACCGACGATCAGCAGGTCGGTGTCGGTATCGGGGGATGCGATCGGATCAGCCACTAGCCACCTCGTGTCGGGCGCCCGGCGCCCGCGGACCTTGTGGCCGACGATATGGCAAGTCGCGCGGCGGCGATCAAACCGGCCATTGACCTTCCTTGCAAACGCAGGAAGGTGTCGACGATGTCCGGCAACGGCCGGGCGCGGGGAGGAACGGGATGAGCGGGCAACCGGGCTTGCGCGGCGAGCTGATTTCCGAGGCGCTGGCGGTGGCGATCATCATCACGCTCGGCAATTCGGCGGCGGCGATGCTGATCCTCTATGATCCCAGCCCGTACGCCACCGCTTACTGGGGCGTGTGCATCGCCTGGGGGCTGGCGGTGACGATCGCGATCTATGTCACCGGCGCCGTGTCGGGCACGCATGCCAATCCTGCGGTGACGGTCGCGCTGGCGCTGTTCCGCGACTTTCCGCGGCGCAAGGTGCTGCCCTATGTCGCGGCGCAGGTGGGGGGCGCGATGGTGGGCGCCGCATTGGTCTATCAATTGTTCGGGCCGGTGATCGAGGCGTATAATGCCGCGCACGGGCTGACGCGCGCGGCGGGTGGCGCGGCCGGGGTATTCTTCACCGCGCCGGGTGCGCATGTCACCGCGATCCACGCCTTCTGGGACGAAGTGGTGCTGACCGGCATCCTGCTGCTCGGCATCTTCGCGATCACCGACGAGTTCAACACGCAGGCGCCGATGGCGAATGCGAGCGCGCTGATCATCGGATTGCTGGTCGCGTGCATCGGCGCGTCGGCGGGGTATCTGGAGGGCTGGCCGATCAACCCGGCGCGCGATTTCGGGCCGCGGTTGTTCTGCTGGCTGCTGGGCTGGGGCGAGTCGGCCTTTCCGGGGCCCGATCATTACTGGTGGGTGCCGATCGCCGGCCCGCTGGTCGGCGGGGTGGCGGGTGCGGCGACCTATCAATATCTGGTGCGCCCGTATCTGCCGCCGCGCGCACGCCAATAAGGAAGGAGAGCGCCGTGTCCGGCCCGCAGCATATCCTGGCGATCGACCAGGGCACCACCTCGACCCGCGCGATCGTGTTCGACGCCGGCGCGCGCCCGGTGGCGACCGCGCAGCGCGAGTTCGCGCAGCATTATCCGCAGCCGGGCTGGGTCGAGCACGATCCCGAGGATATCTGGCGCGACACGCTGGCGACCGCGCGGGAAGCGGTGGCGCAAAGCGGGATCGGTGCGGCCGGGATCACGGGCATCGGGATCACCAACCAGCGCGAGACGGTCGTCATCTGGGACCGTGCGACCGGGGCGCCGGTCCACCATGCGATCGTATGGCAGGATCGTCGCACCGCGGAGCTGTGCGCGCGGTTGAAGCGCGAGGGGCGCGAGGCGGGGGTGCGTGCGAAGACCGGGCTGCTGCTCGATCCGTATTTCTCGGCGACCAAGCTGGCCTGGATCCTCGACCATGTCGAGGGCGCGCGCGGGCGGGCGGAGCGCGGCGAGCTGGCGTTCGGGACGATCGACAGCTTTCTGTTGTGGCGGCTGACCGGCGGCGCGGTGCATGCGACCGACATCACCAACGCCAGCCGGACGTTGCTGTACGACATTCATGCGCAGCGCTGGGACGAGGAACTGTGCGCGCTGTTCGACGTGCCGATGGCGCTGCTGCCCGAGGTGCACGACAATGCCCATGTCTTCGGTCACACCGCCGAGGGGCTGTTCGATGCCGCGATCCCGATCGCAGGGGTGGCCGGCGATCAGCAGGCGGCGCTGTTCGGACAGGCGTGCTTCACCGCCGGGATGGCGAAGTCGACCTATGGCACCGGCTGCTTCATGCTGCTCAACACCGGCGAGGAGGCGGTCGCGTCGGAACATCGCTTGCTGACGACGCCGGCGTACCGGCTGAACGGCAAGGTGACCTATGCGCTGGAAGGATCGATCTTCATCGCCGGCGCGGCGGTGAAGTGGCTGCGCGACGGCATCGGCGTCATCACGCACGCGCGCGATACCGACGATATGGCGACGCAGGTTCCCGACAGCCACGGCGTGTACATGGTGCCGGCGTTCGTCGGGCTGGGCGCGCCGCACTGGGACCCCGATGCGCGCGGCGCGATCTTCGGGCTGACGCTGGGATCGACGCAGGCGCATCTGGCGCGCGCGGCGCTGGAGGCGGTGGGTTACCAGACGATGGACCTGGCCGACGCGATGGTCGCCGACGGCGGCGATCCGCCCGCCATGATCCGCGTCGACGGGGGCATGGCGGCGAACGACTGGCTGTGCCAGTTCCTGGCCGATATGTTGCAGGTGCCGGTGGAGCGGCCGCTGCATCTCGAGACGACCGCGTTGGGGGCGGCGTTCCACGCGGGACTGGCGACGGGGGTGTGGAAGGATCTCGACGCGCTGGCGGCGACCTGGGTGCGCGGCGACTGTTTCGAGCCGACGATGGCGGCGGAGCCACGCGCGGCGCTGGCGGCGGGGTGGCGAGCGGCGCTGGCGAAGACGCTGACGACGCCGGGGCGGTAGGACGTTCTCGAACGCCCTGCGCGCGACCGACGCCACATGGCGTCGGGAGAAGGGGAAGAGGGGCGACGCCGCCGACCGGCATCGCCCCCGGCGCGATCACCGCCCGATGCTGGTGTACTGGAACCCCGCCGCCTTCACTTCGGCCGGCGTATAGATGTTGCGCAGGTCGATCAGGATCGGCGCCTTCAGCAGCGACTTCACTCGCGGCAGGTCGAGCGCGCGGAACTCGTCCCACTCGGTCACGATCGCCAGCGCGTCCGCGCCCTCGATCGCCTGATACGGCCCGTCGCAATATTCGACGTTCTCAAGCACGAGCTGCGCCTGCTCGGTGCCCTCCGGATCGAACGCCTTCACCTTGGCGCCCGCGTCCTGCAACGCCTGGATCACCGCGATCGCGGGCGAATCGCGCATGTCGTCGGTGTTCGGCTTGAAGGTCAGCCCCAGCACTGCGATCGTCTTGCCGCGGACGTCGTCGCCCATGGCATGGATGATCTTGCGGCCCATCGCGCGCTTGCGGTTGTCGTTGACCGCGACCACCGCCTCGACGATCCGCTGCGGCGCGTCGAAATCCTGGCTGGTCTTGAGCAGCGCCAGCGTGTCCTTGGGGAAGCACGACCCGCCGTAACCCGGCCCGGCGTGCAGGAACTTGGAGCCGATGCGATTGTCCAGCCCGATCCCGCGGCTGACGTCCTTCACGTCCGCGCCGACCTTCTCGCACAGGTCCGCGATCTCGTTGATGAAGGTGATCTTCGTCGCCAGGAACGCATTGCCCGCGTACTTGATCAGCTCGGCGGTGCGGCGCGCGGTGACCAGGATCGGCGCGGCGTTCAGGTACAGCGGGCGATACACCTGCCGCATCACCTCGGTCGCGCGCTCGTCCTCGGATCCGATGACGATGCGATCGGGACGCTTGAAATCGTCGATCGCCGCGCCTTCGCGCAGGAACTCGGGGTTGGAGACGACGCCGAACTCGGCGTTCGGCGCGGCCTCGCGGATGATCCGCTCGACCTCGTCGCCGGTACCGACCGGCACGGTCGACTTGGTGACGATCACGCTATAGCCGGTCAGCGACTCGCCGATCTCCTTGGCGGCGGCGTAGACGTACGACAGGTCGGCGTGACCGTCGCCGCGCCGGGTCGGCGTGCCGACGCCGATGAAGATCGCGTCCGCGCCGTCGACGGCTGCTTTCAGGTCGGTGGTGAACTTCAGGCGGCCGGCGGCGACGTTGCGCGCGACCAGATCCTCGAGCCCCGGCTCGTAGATCGGCATCTTGCCGGCGAGCAGCCGGTCGATCTTGCCCTTGTCCTTGTCGACGCAGATCACGTCATGGCCGAAGTCGGCAAAGCACGTGCCGGACACCAGGCCGACATAGCCCGAACCGATCATGGTAATGCGCAAGGCGGTCGCTCCCTCGATTGGACCGCCCCCGGGCGGCACCCCAGCCTTGTCCGCTAGCGAGTCGAGCGCGGGTCTGGCAAGCGTTCAGGTGGTTGCAATCGGGGGAACTCTGCTTGCCGCGGACGAAATCGCGGCGATCCGCGGCTCCGCTGCGACGGCCTTGCGCCACCGCCGCCGCCGCCATGCGCCCACCGCGGTGATCGCGGCCGGCCACAGCATCGTGAGTATGAAATCGGAGATGGTGTCGCCCCACGTCCATTGCGGCGCGCCTTCCAGCCAGTCCATCGCCTCGTTGCCCAGCTCCGCGGCCAGCACCACCTGCAACGCGATCGTGCTGCCGCGCCGGTTACGGACCACCATCAGGGTCGCGAGATAGATCGCCATGCCGACATGCACGTGCAGCAGCGCCGCCGATCCGGCCATGGCGACGACCGCGTCGATCATCGACTTGTAGAGGTGCACGATGTCCATGCCGGGCGGTTAACACACATAAGTTGACGGGGGGTAATCGTGCGATGCCGGGCAAGGTGCCGGAACCGTGCCGCTTTCCGGCGATTGTCGCAGATAATGACCGAATCGCCCGCGCAGGTCGGCGTCCTGACCTTTCACAGATGCATCAACTACGGCTCCTATTGGCAGGCGCGTTGCTTGGTGGAGGGGCTGCGCGCGCGCGGCCACGATGCGGTGCTGCTCGACCACCACGACCCCGCGGTCGTGCGGGCGGAATGGCGCTGCGCCTTGCAGCCGGCGCTGCCCGAGCGGACCCGCGCGGCGGACCTGCCCGCGTACAAGCGCAAGGCGCGCCGCTTCGTCGCGGCGATCGACGCACTGCCGCGCTCGGCCGGCTTCGCGCTCGACGATCCCGCGGCGCTGAACGGCTATGGCGCGGTGGTGGTCGGCAGCGACGAGGTCTGGAACTTCCGCCACCCGTGGTACGCCGGCAAGCCGCTGTTCTTCGGGGAGGGCGTGGAGACGCCGCGGCTGGTCTCCTACGCCGCCAGCTTCGGCAACCACGATGCGGCCGACGGCATCGGCCCCGAATGGGCGGCGCGGCTGCGGCGTTTCACCGCGGTGTCGGTGCGCGACGCGAACGCGCAGGACCTCGTTCGCCAGGCGCTGGGCACCACGCCGCCGCTCGTGCTCGATCCGGTGCTGCAATTCGCCGATCGCGTGCCGCGCGGCACGCCCGATGGCGACCGCTACGCGCTGATCTACGGCCACGGCCTGCCCGACTGGCTGGCGCAGGCGCTGCGTCGCTGGAGCGCGCGGCACGGCGTGCGGTTGCACAGCATCGGCTATCGCAACGACTGGGCCGACACGCAGGAGATCGACGCCGGGCCGGAGGATTTCGCCGCGCGCGTCGCCGGCGCCAGCGCGCTGGTCACCAACTTCTTCCACGGCTGCGTCTTCGCGCTGGTCCACGGCACGCCGTTCGTCACCGCGCCGTCGCCCTATCGCTTCAACAAGGTGCGCGATCTCACCGCGGCGCTGGACGCACAGCCGCACGTCGTTGCCCCCGACACCGACGACGCCGGCTACGACGCGCTGCTGACCCGGCCGCACGCGCCGCGGATCGCCGCGCAGGTCGCCCGGCTGCGCGCCGAATCGAACGCCTTCCTGGCCGCTGCGCTTGGCTGACGCGCTCTCCCCGCGCGCGATCGTCGATTCGGGGCTGTGCATCGGCTGCGGCGGGTGCGCGGCGGCGGGCGCGATGGCGATGGACCGCGACGGCCTGTGGAAGCCCGATGCGACCGTCACCGCCGGCCCCGATTTCGCGGCGCGCTGCCCGTTCTCGCCCGCCACCGCCGACGAGGACGCGATCGCCGCGGAACGCTTTCCCGCGCCCGCGCGCCGCACCGACCTGCTCGGGCGCCACGAATCGACCTGGGTCGGGCATGTCGCGGAAGGGCAGTTCCGCACCAACGGCAGCTCCGGCGGCATGGTCAGCTGGGTCGCCGCCGAGCTGTTGCGCACCGGTGCGGTCGATGCAGTCGCGCATGTCGCGCCGGTCGCGGCTCCGCAGGACGACGGTCGCTTCTTCGCCTACCGCCTGTCGCGCGCGCCGGACGAGATCGCGGGCGGCGCGAAGTCGCGCTATTATCCGGTCGAGCTGTCCGGCGTGATCGACGCGATCCGCGCGACGCCGGGGCGCTATGCGGTCGTCGCGGTCCCGTGCTTCGTCAAGGCGCTGCACCTGCTCCGCCGCACCGACCCGGTGATCGCCGGGCGCGTGACGCACCTGCTCGGCCTGTTCTGCGGCCACCAGAAAAGCGCGCGGCTGGTCGACAGCTTCGCGTGGCAGCTCGACACCCCGATCAAGCGCGTGCGCGCGGTGGACTACCGGATCAAGGACGCCGCGCGCCCCGCCAACTGGTACCGCGCGCACCTGACGCTCGACGACGGCAGCGCGCGCGCCGAGGATTGGTGGAACCTGGCGGACGGCGACTGGGGCGCCGGCTTCTTCCAGAACCCGGCCTGCGACTGGTGCGACGACGTCGTGGCGGAAACCGCCGACGTCGCCTTCGGAGACGCCTGGGTCGAGCCCTATTCCTCCGACGGGCGCGGCACCAACGTCGTGATCGCGCGCTCGCCCGCGATCCATGCGCTGATCGAGCGCGCGGTCGCGGACGGTCGGCTGGCGCTCACCGCGGTCGACGCGGCGTTCGTCGAGCAGACGCAGGCCGCCGGCTTCCGCCACCGCCGCGAGGGGCTGGCCTATCGCCTGACGTGGGGCAAGCGCGGCCTCCGCCCGGTCAAGCGCGTCGCCCCCTCCGCCGCGCTGCCGCTGCGGCGCAAGCTCGTCTACCGCATGCGTTACGCGATCGCGCGCGGCAGCCACCGGATGGCGCGCCATTCGCTACGCACCGGCCGCCCGGCGCTCTACACCGTCTGGGCGCGCAACATGCTGGCGGTGTACCGCGCGCTTGCCTGGTCGCACGGCCGGCTCGGCGCGGTGGTGGACCGGGTGCTGGCAAAGTAAGCCTTTCCCCGCTCGTCCTGAGCTTGTCGAAGGACGTGTTTCGAACAGGGCGTTCCCGACACGTGCTTCGACAAGCTCGGCACGAACGGGGAGGGTGGCGCAACCGCTCGACTCTTATCGCACCCCTCGCAGATGCGCCGCCAGCCGCAACGTCAGCGCCAGCAGCGTCAGCGTCGGATTCGCGAAGCTCGACGTGGGGAACGCCGCCGCCCCCGCCACGAACACGCCGCGCGTCCCGAACAGCTCGGCGTTCGCATCGCACACCCCCTCCGCCGCGCTGGCGGCCATCCGCGCGGTGCCGATGTGATGCCCGCCGACCGGCACCGGGTTGTCGCGCCACGCCTGCGCGTCCGCATCGTCCAGCGTGATCGTCGCCGCGCCGCTGCGGTTCACCGCCGCCGCGATCACCCGCACCCCCGCGATCATCCGCGCGCGATCCGCCTCGGTGCAGCGCCACTCGATGACCGCCCGGCGCATCCCCGCGGCATCGCGCTCGTCGCCCAGCAGCACGCGGCTGTCCGGATGCGGCTCCTGCTCGCCGTTCAGGTCGAGCGGATAGACCCCGCCGCGCTCCGCCAGCAGCACGCTGGGCAGCTTGCGCCTCGCGAGGATCCGGCGCCGCGTCCAGTCGACGCCGAACCTTGCCAGCCGCGGCGCACCGAGCACGACGTTGCGCAGGTGGGCGAGGTGGAACGCCGCCGACGATCCCCCGCGCCGTGCGCGCGCGTCATGTTCCAGCGCGGTCATCTTGCGCGCATATTCGGGGACGATCATGTTCTTGGCGAGGTACATCGCCGACAGGATCGGGTGGCGGTGCGCCGGATCGACGATGCTGGGATGCGCCGGGCGCAGCACCATTCCCGCCAGCCGCTCGCGCCGCTGCGCCTCCGGCGCCAGCCACAGGTACCGCCGGCCATAGATGCCGTCATGCGAGCGGAAATAGTCGAAGGCGGCATGCCCTTCCGGCGGATGGAAGGCGATCGTGCCCAGCGTCCCCTCCAGATGGCATTGGTAATAGCGCCCGACCAGATCGCGCTCGTTGCCCAAGCCGCAGCGGCGCGCATCGTCGCTGGCGAGCAGCAGCCGCGCGGTCTCGATCCCGCCCGCCGCGACCACCACGCGCGGCGCCGCGATCGTCAGCGCGCCGCCGTCCGCGCGCCGCACCAACGCGCCGCGCGCGACCGCGCCGGCGTCGTCGGTCAGGATTCGCTCGACCGGCGCATGGGTCAGCACGCGCAGCCCCGCCGCCTGCGTCAGCCGCTTGCGATACCACGCACCGAAATCGGTCGGATGGCTGAACCGCTCGATCCGCTCCGCGACCGCATCCGCGCCCAGCCCCGGCAGCGCCGGTTCGCGGCGCGGATCGGCCTCGCGGGTGGTGAATTCCGCCGCCCCCGCTTCCGCCAGCGCCATGGCCTGCGGGTAGAAGCGCGCGACCTCCTCATAGCCGATCGGCCAGCGCGCCGCCGGCATCCAGTCGCGGGTCTCGAAATCGATCGGATCGAACGGGATGCAGCGCCCGCCCCACACCGCGCTGGTCCCGCCCAGCTGCCGCCGGCGATACATCTCGCCCGGCGAGTGGCTCGCCGGCGACACCGACTGCGCGCGCAGGAAGTCCTGCCCCGCCTTGTCGAAGCGGTCGCCGCCCGCCTCGATCAGCACCACGTCCCATCCGGCATCGGCCATCGCCAGCGCCAGCGTGATGCCCGCCGGACCGCCGCCGACGATCGCGAGATCGGTCTCGATCCGCTCGGGCAGCGCAGGCTGGCGCGCGTCGAGGATCATCGCGCGGTGCCGCGCGCGATCGCGGCCAGCGCGCGCAGATGCTCGGGCTTGCCGGTGCCCACGACCGTGCAGTCGACCGCGGCATGCGCGATCGCACGCGACACCGCCTGCGCCGGGGTCAGTGCCGGCTGCTGCGTCACCACCTCGCGCGCCAGCACCAGATGCCCGCGCTTCGCGATCACCTCGGCGCGGTGGCCCAGCGTGGTCAGCACGTCCCACGGCAGCTCCAGCACGTCATAGCCGGGCTGCCCCAATGCGGCGTCCAGCGTGGCGAGATCGTTGCACGACACGCCGATGCGCAGCGCCTTGCCGCTCCCGCGTGCCGCGACCAGCGCCAGCGCCAGGTCGGGGTCGGCGGCGACATGCGCGGGCGGGCTGTGGAGCAGGAACGCCTCGACGCGGTCGGTGCGCAGCCGCTTCAGCGACGCCTCCAGGCTCGCGACGACCGCGCGCGGCCGCCAGTCGGCGCGCATCGCGTCGCCGCGGCTTGCGGTCACCGCATTGCCCGCCCCCCCGCGCCGCGCCAGCAGCGCGCGGATCAGCGGCTTGGCGGTGCGCAGCAGGCGATATTTCGCCGAAAAGGTCTGCCCGCCCTTGGTCACGACGAACGCGGTGTCGCGGCGTCCGGCGATCGCGCGCCCGATGATCCGCTCGCTGTCGCCCTGTCCGTAGATGCTGGCGGTGTCGAGCACGGTGATGCCCAGGTCGAGCGCGGTGCGCACCAGCCGCTCGCTGTCGGCGGCCGGGGCGGGGTTGCCGAACGATCCGAACTTCGACCCGCCCAGGCCCAGCCGCGACACCATCGTCACTTCTCCGCCAGCCGGTAGCCGCGCACCCGGTCGATCCGCATCCGCACCGGCCATGTCTGGTCGGCGGCGGGCGCCCCCGGCCAGTTGCCGCCGATCGCCAGGTTGAGCAGCAGGTACATCGGCCGGTGGTAATCCTTGTTGGGCACCCGGCGCACCACGCGGTCGTCGAAATACCAGACCAGCTCCTTCGGCGTCACCATCATGCCGTAGGTGTGGAAGCGCGACAGGTCCGCGCCGCTGTTCCACGCCATGCTGTCGGCCTTCTTCTGCTGGTGGGGCAGATCGGGGAAGCAGGTGAAGTACAGCCTGCCGGGCTGGCCGATCGATTCGAACACGTCGATTTCGGTCGGTGGCGGCTGTTGCGGCCGGCCCTGCTTCATCGCGGGCACGGGCAGCAGCCAGAAGGCCGGCCAGATGCCCTTGGCGGACGGGAACGCGACCCGCGCCTCGACATAGCCGTAGGTGAAATGGAACGATCGCTCGGTGGTGATCAGCCCCGAGAGGTAGGGCAGGTGGTTGGTCGCGGGGTCGGCCCGATACGGGTTGGGGCGCGCCGCGATCGTCAGCACGCCGGGCGTCCATTCGAACGCCGACATGCCGGCGTGCGGGTCGCCATAATATTGCAGCTCGCCGTTCGGGGTCAGCGTGCGCGGTTCCCAGCCTTTCTCGGCGCGGGTCGCCTGTACCCCGAACCAGTAATTGGTCTTCCAGCGCCCGCGCGGGTTCTTCTGCGCATCCTGGAAATCGGGCGCGCGGTCGAACTCCTCGCTGAAGACCGGGCGCAGGGTCGCGCGGTCGAGCGTCGCGGCGGACGGGGTGGCGGCGGGCGGCGTCGCGCTCCACCCGGCCCACACCGCGGCGGTCAGCAGCGCGAGGCGCACGATCATCGCCACACCGATCCGCCGCACTGGCGGATATAGTCCGCGGTCGCCCGCGAGATGGCCTTGCGCGGCGGTCGGTCCGAGCGCGCGCGCCACGCCAGGAACTGCTTGACCGCGCCGACGACGCTCGCCTGTCCGCGCTGACGCATCAGCAGATAGGGGGTGAAGAGCGCGGCGTTCACCAGCACCTCCGGAAACGGCATCCGAAGGTAGCTGATGATATATTTGTTCGCCAGCCGCTGCGTCTGCACGCGCTTCTTGGCGTCGCGCCCGGCGGGATGCTCCAGCTCCTCGCAGGCGACCGCCGGATCGTACCGGATCCGCCACCCGGCATCGATGATCCGGTACGACAGTTCGATCTCCTCCAGCCCGTAGAAGAAGTCGGGCAGGAACCCGCCGACCTCGCGCAGGCACGCGGCGCGGAACGCCACGCATCCCCCGACGAAGCGGAAGGTGAGGAAGGTCTGCGTCAGGTCGACGTCCTTCGCGGTATGCGGGATCAGGTCGACGCGCCGCCGCGTCTCGCCGCGCACATGCTTGCGCACCGTGATCGCGCCCAGCCGCTCGTCCTCGTCGAAGCGCGCGGCGAACAGGTCGAGCATCGCCGGCGTTTCGACGAGCACATCGTCGTCCAGCAGCACGATATACGCTCCCGTGGCTGCATCGAAGCCGTCGTTTCGTGCACGCACACCCTTATTTTCGCCCGAGTGAAGGTACCGGCGGTGCGCAAACCGTTCCAGCAGCGCCTCGCGGTTCGCAGGTTCGGGGTTGTTGTCGACGAGGATCACTTCGTAATCGTCCCGCACCCCCAGGCACATCGCCAGGCGCTGGAGCGTGTCGCTCAGTATCTGGTCGCGCGCATATGTCAGCACCACGACCGAGAAGCGGATCGTCATGCGGGAACCTCCGACAGGATATGGCGCCGCAGCGCATGCCGCTCCGCGACGCCGAGCAGCATGATATTCGCCAGCTGGCTCAGCGCGATAGCCACCGCCATCCCCGCGACGCCATACGGTATCGCGACGATCAGCGCCGCCAGCGTCACCAGCGCGGTCGCCGCGCGGGTCGCGAACATCGTCCGGCTCGCACGCAGCACGATCAGCAGCGTCTCCGACGGCTGGTTGAGGCAGAAAAGGAAGAACGCCGCGCACAGCAACTGCACGTCCCGCTCGACGCCCGCATATTGGCCGTGGAAAATCAACGCGATCAGCGGATGCGCGAAGAGCGCGACCAGCGCGAGATAGCCGCCGGTCAGCACGATCAGCGTG
Organism: Sphingomonas sp. BE138; assembly: GCF_031456125.1. Lineage (NCBI taxonomy): Bacteria > Pseudomonadati > Pseudomonadota > Alphaproteobacteria > Sphingomonadales > Sphingomonadaceae > Sphingomonas > Sphingomonas sp. BE138. The sequence continues at coordinate 214,321 of NZ_JAVDUC010000005.1, read as the reverse complement.
CGCCGGGTGTTGCCGATCGCGCGCCGCAGCCCCGCTCCGCCGCCGGTGGCGAGCGCCGCGGCGGCGCGCGGCTTGTCGGTCGAATCGATTGCCGACACGATGCTCACCGCCGGATTGGTCAGCGTCCGCGCCGCCGTGAACACCGCCGCAGCACCCGGGCCGAGCAGCGCGCCGATCAGGATCACCACCGTCGCGGTGCTGTAGACGGTATAGGGAAAGATATTGAGCGCCAGCCACCCGGCGAACCGTGCATGCGGCGCGAAGCGCGCCCACGCGCGCGCCGCAGCGGGGCGGGCGGGGCGCAGCATCGCCAGCGCGAACACCGTCGCCAATGTCGCCGCCATCCCCCAGGCGAGCGTGCCGGCCGCCGCGTCGGGGCGCAGCCGCGCCGCGACCGCCGCTCCCGCGACCAGCGCGACGAAGAACAGCGCCGATACCGCCGCCGCCCACCACGCGCGCTCCTGCTTGTAGAACCAGCGCCGCACGAAATCGGCGGCGAGCAGCGGCGGCGTGATCGCCGCCCCCAGCATCAGCGGTGCGGCCAGCCAAGCCTGTGCGGGCAGCACGATCCGCAACCCCGCGGCGATCGCGACCAGCGCCAGCGACAATGCCAGTGCGAAGGCGAGGTTCAGCCACCACCAGTCGGAATGATAACGGCGATCGTCGGCCGCATCGCTCCACTCGCGATGCTCGGTGACATAGGGCAACGTGATCAGCGAGCGGTGGAAGCCCGCGACGAAATAATAGGCGCCGATCGCGACGCCGACCGCGCCGAACGCATCGGGCGGCAGGTAGCGGCCGAGCAGCGCACTGGCGACGATGCTCCCGAGCCCCTGAAACCCCTGGTCGGCCAGCGCGAACAGCCGGGCCAGTCGCCGGTCGCGCAGGCGTGACGACCAGCTCAGGGGTGGGTGCGAGGCCATGCGGCGCGCCGCGGGCGATCCGGTCGCGCGCCGGTCACGACTTCGCGTAATAGTCCTTCATGTAATCGGCGTAGTAGGACGGGTCGCCGAAGCCCGACTGCGCCTGCACCTTCAGGTTGACCATCGTCAGCGCGACGCCGGTCACGCCGGCACCGACCGAGGTGATCTGGTGCAGCGCGGCGCGCGCGGCCCGCGCCGGGGTCGAACGCCAGCGCACCAGCAGCGCCAGCGCGTCGAAGTGGTGTGCCAGCACGCGCGTGTCGGCCACTGCCAGCACCGGCGCGGTATCGACGACGATATGCTCGTAGCGGCCGCGCAGCTCGGCGAGCAGCGCGGCGAACTCGGGCGTCTCGAACATGTGCGACGACGTGCCGATGGTCGGGGCGAGCGGCAGCACGTCCAGCCCGGTCGCCTCCTCGCGCAGCACGACATCGTCGATTGAGGCGCTGCCGGCCAGCACTTCGCCGAGCCCGACGCGCGCCTGCGGCGCCAGCGCCACCGACACCGAACGACGGCGCAGGTCGGTGTCGAGCAGCAAGGTGCGCGACCCGCCGGTCGCCAGCACCCGCGCGACCGAGGTCGAGGTCGTGGTCTTGCCTTCCTTGGGCAGCGCCGAGGTGATGCCGAGGATCTTGCCGCCCTGCGCGCTCGTGGCGGTGAAGCTCAGGCTGGTCGCCAGGTTGCGGTACGCCTCGGTATAGGCCGACAACGGGTGGAGCAGCGCGGCCTCCGCCGGGTCGCTGGTACGCGGCTTCTCGATCGCGCTGGCCGGTGTCGGCACGCTGTTGAAATAGTCGACGCCGAGCATCGTCTCAATGTCATCGACCGTGTCGAGCCCCTGCACCCAGCGTTCGCGGATGTAGGCGATCGCGAGACCGATCGCGAGGCCGAGCACCGCGCCCATGAACAGCAGCACCGGGACGTTCGGCGAGCTGGGGGTCAGCGGCAGCGTCGCGGGGGCCGCGAGGCGGCTGTCCGGGCGCATGATCGATTGCTGCGCATTCTGTTGCGTGCTGGTGGTCAGCAGCTGCTGATAGGCGTCGCGCGCATTCTGCGCGGTGCGCTGCAGGTCGGCGAGCTCCACCGAGGCGCGGACATTGTTCGCCAGCCGCGCCTGCGCGGCGGCCAGGCTCGCCTCCAGCGAGGCGGTGGTCGAACCGGCGGCCTGCGTGACGTTGCCCGCCGAGCGCGACAGGTCGCGCATCTCGCGCGACAGCTGCGCGTCGATCGCGTCAAGCTCCTTGCGCGCATCGGCCAGCGCCGGATAGCGCTCGCCATAGCGCGACTGGAGCGAGGCGACGCGTGCCGCGACCTGCGCACGCTGCTGGCGCAAGGTCGACAGCGTCTGCGTGCTGATCTGGCTCGCGCCGCCGCCGCCCACGATCGTCGTGCCGCTGGCCGCGCTGCGCGCGCGGGCTGCGGCTTCTTCGGCGCGCGCGGTGGCCAGCGCGTTGCGGATCCCGGAGATTTCCTGCTCGGCGGTTACCGAATCGGGCAGCCCCAGCAGGTTGTTGCGCACGCGGAACGCGGCGACCTGCGCATCGGCCTGCTCGACCTTGCGGCGCAGGTCCTCCAGCTGCCCGCCCAGCCGCTGGTCGACGTCGCGATACTGCTGGACCTTGGTCTGCATGTCTTCGGCCATGAAGGCCTGCGCGAAGGCGTTGGCCACCTGCATCGCCTTCAGCGGGTTCTTGTCGATGTAGCGCACCTCGAACAGCGAGGTCGTGCCGACGCGCGCGGCGCTCAGGTTGGCGAGCAACGCGCCGCCGATCGCCTGTTTCTCGGTCGCGGCGTCGGTGGCGAAGTTCTGCGCCGCGGCGCGCAGTTCGGGATCGCGGTCGAGCCGGAGCTGCTCCACGACGCGGACCGCGACCGGCAGCGACTTCATCGTCTGCACCTCCGCGTCGATCTTGGCGTCGCGCGCCAGATCGGACAGCGCCGGCGGCGGGGTGCCGGCGACCGCATCCTGCGGCGTGTATTCCAGCTGGGCCGACGCGGTATATTTGCGCGGCAGTACCTTGCTGACGGCCCATGCCAGCACCACGGCCACGATCACGCACGCCAGGATGATCGGCAGGTGCCGCCTCAGCCGGGAGAAGAGCCCGGCCAGGTCCTGGCGTTCCTCCGGCCGCATGTTCGTCGCATCCGCCATCGCTTACCCTCTTTACTCTCCGACACCCCGGCTCAGCGCCGCAGCGTCAGGCTCAGCCCTGCGCGTAGTTCGTTGAATCGCTGCCCAACCCGCGCGCCGCTGCTGTCGCGATTGGAATAGTCGATCGACGGCGTCAGCACCATCGACCGGTTGAGCGTGTACAGGGCACTCGCTCCGACATGGTACAAGGTGTCCTGGCGGTCGATCCGCGCGAAATCGTCGCGCTCCAGATCGGCGCGGCCGACCAGGATCAGGTTGCGCAGCAACTCGTGATCGACCTCCGCGGTCAGCCGCGACGCGGTATAGCCGGCGGCGTCGCGCACGATCGCGTCGCGCACGTCGCGGCGCGCGGTCAGCGTGATCGTGGTCAGTTCCGACAGCAGGTAATCGACCTGCGCGTCGAACGCGAGCCCGCTCAGACTGTTTATGCCGGCCTGCTCGTACTGGCGCGAGAGATAGCCGATGCCCAGCCGCGTGCGGATCAGCGGCGTCAGGTCGAACGCCGCGCCGCCGACCAGGCGCAGCTCGTTGCCGCTGCGGTCGAAGTCGAACGTGGCGTCACGGTAATCGTGGCGGGTGTAGACGCCCTGCACGAACAGCGACGTCACCGGGGAGATGTTATACTCCGCGCGCCCGGTCAGCCGCGTGGCGGTGCGGTCGAGATAATCCTGATCGATCACCGTGTCGGCCAGCGACAGCGTGTCGCTGAAGTTCAGCCGCGTGACGTTGACGTCGCCCAGCAATTGCAGGCGGTTGAATGCGTAGACCCCCTGGAGCGAGGCGACCTGCCGGTCGAGCGGCACCGACGCGGCGGAGAATTGCGGAAAGTCGCCCGACAGTTGGTTGATGTAGATGCGGTCGGCGTTCACCGCCGCGCGCAGCGTCGATTCGCCTGCAAGCTCCAGCCGGCCCTCGACCCCGACGTCATACCCGTCCTCGTTCTTGATCGGATAGGTCAGGAAGCGCCGGAAATTGCCGCGGACATGCGCGCTGAGCTGGTGGCGCGACCATTGGCTGCGTGCATCCAGCCGCGGTGCCACGATCGCGTAACCGTCCGCCACCGCATCGCGCGAGGCGCCGAAGACGTTGCTGGTGGCGTTGGCGCCCAGATCGACCTGCGGGAAGACCAGGAACGCCCCCGCACGCACGCCGGTCGCCGCGAGTTCGGGATGCGGGCGTTGCAGCACGGTGACCCGGTCGGTCACCGGCAGGTCGAACTCGATCCCGGTGTCCAGCACCGAGCGCGAGGTTTGCGCGCCGGCCTCGTGCGCGCCCATGGACGCGACCGTCGCCAGCAACGCCCCCGCCGCCAGCCGCCGCGACGCGCGCGGATGCAGCCGCCGCATGCGGCGGGCAGGGCGGGGGGCCATGCTGTTCATCGCCGATATCAGAAGAACCGCTCGGCCACGCGGATCGTGTCGCCGGGACGGACCGCCACTTCGGGCGTGGCCTCGACCTTCACCTCGCCGCCGCCGCTCTCGGGGCGGATGAAGACGTGGTTCTTCTGCGCGCGGTAGCTGTAGCCGCCGGCGAGCGCGACCGCGCCCTCAAGCGTCATGCCGGTCTGGAAGGGATATTGTCCGGGCTTGGCGACCTCGCCCAGGATGTAGAACGGTCGATAGGTGACGATCGAACCGGTCACGCTGGGATTGCGCAGGAAGCCGTCGGCCAGCCGCGTGCGGATCTGCGCGCTCAGCTGGTCGATCGTCATCCCCTGCGCCTTGACCGTGCCGATCAACGGCACCTCGATCGTGCCGTTGGGGTTGATCGCGTAGGTGCGCGAAAGGTCGGTCTCGCCGTACACCGTCAACGCGATCTGGTCGCCGACACCAAGCTGATACGTCGCATCCACCGGCGACACGCGATCGCGTCCCAAAGCCGAGGCGGTCTGCAACGGCAGATCGCTGCCGCGCCCGGCGCATCCTGCCAGCAGCGCCATCGCCGACAGCATCATCGCCAGTCTGGTCATGTCGATCGTTTCCCCGGTCAATGCCGCATGTGCGAAGTGCCGACGTGGTAAGCGATGCCGCTGCAAATGCAAGCGATCTCGCCGCTTGGCTTTCTCGCCGCGCCGCGCCGCGGGTTGCAGGAATGTGTTTAGTCGCTATGCGTTACGAGGAGGTGGCGCTTCGACGTCGTCGTGTGGCGGCGAAGCGGCGGCTAAAGCACCAGGCGCGCGCCGCGGCGCTGCTGAAAGGGATCGGCGAGACGCGAGCATGACCTGGGTGTGTGCCATCATCGCCGCGCTGCTGCTGGTGCTCGCGGTGCATCCATTCCTTATCTACCCGCTGACATTGCGCCTTTTTCCGCGCCGTCCGCTCGCCCCCCTGTCCCGCGACGGCACATATCGGCCGACGCTGGCGATCTGCATGTCGGCCTATAACGAGGCGCGGTCGATCCGCCGACGGATGGAGCGGCTGGTCGAGGCGGCCGAAGTCTATGGCAATGCCACCATCCACGTCTATGCCGACGGGCCGCAGGACGGGACGATCGAGATCCTGCGCGAGTTCGCCGACCGCATCGACCTGATCGTCTCCTACGAGCGCAAGGGCAAGACGTTCGGGATGAACCAGCTGGTCGCGCGCTCGACGAGCGACCTGCTGATGTTCACCGACGCCAACGTCCTGCACGACCCGCAGGTGATCGCGCCGCTGGTCGCGCCGTTCGCCGATCCGGACGTCGGCTGCGTCAGCGCGCGGCTGATCTATTCCAATGCCGACGACAGCCCGGCCGCGGCGACCGGCGCCGCATACTGGCGCGCCGAGGAATCGATCAAGGCGATCGAGAGCGGGACGGTGGGGCTGATCGGGGTGGACGGCGCGATGTTCGCGCTGCGCCGCGACCTGCACCGCGCACCGCCGCCGCACCTGATCGACGATCTGTACCTCAGCCTGATGGTGCTGGCGCAGAACAAGCGGGTCGTGAACGCCCCGGACGCGCTGGTCTATGAGCGCAGCGCCACCGCGGCCGACGAGGAACTGGTCCGCAAACGCCGCATCGCCTGTCAGGCGATCAACGTGCACCGCACCTTGTGGCCGCAGCTGCGCCGGCTGCCGTGGCCGGCGCTATATGGCTATATCTCGCACCGGATGCTGAAATGGATGACGCCGTTCCTGCTGGCAGGGGCGATGCTGTTCGCGCTGCCGGTGGCGATCGCGCTGCTCGGCGCCGAGGCGGTGGTGCTGCTGGCCGGCGGCGTCGTGCTCGCGCTCGCGGCCGGGCATGCGCTGCACATCGGACCGGCGCAGCGCATCGTCACCGCGATCCTCAGCCTGGCGGGGGTGGCGATGGGGGTGATCGATTCGGTCGCCGGCGGCAAGACCTATGCGGTCTGGGCGCCCGCGGAATCGGTACGCGACTAGGCGCGAGTTGCCGATCCCGGCCGCTGCCTCTAGGAAGCAGCCGCAGCATGGACGCGCCCGAGAGGGCGCCAGCCGGGGGATAAGATGATGAGCGGCCGTACCGATCCGATCCTGGTCACCGGCACCGCCGGCTTCATCGGCCATGCCGTCGCGCATCGTCTGCTCGACCGCGGCGAGCGCGTGATCGGCGTCGACATCGTCAACGATTACTACGACCCGCGGCTGAAGGAAGCGCGTCTGGCGACGTTCGAAGGGCGCAACACCTTCGCCTTCCACCGCGCCGACATCGCCGATGTGGAAGCGATGGCGAAGATCGTCCGCGACAATAACGTCCGCCGCGTCGTTCACCTCGCCGCGCAGGCGGGCGTCCGCTACAGCCTGGAGAACCCGTTCGCCTACGAACGCTCCAATCTGGCCGGGCATCTGTCGATCATGGAGGCCTGCCGCCACGCCGACGGGTTCGAGCATCTGGTCTATGCCAGCTCCAGCTCGGTCTACGGCGACAAGCCGATGGGCGGCGCCGGCTTCACCGAGGATGAGCCCGCCGCGTCGCCGGTCTCGCTCTACGCCGCGACCAAGCGCGCGTGCGAGCTGATGAGCCACTCCTACGCGCGCCTCTACGGCTTTCCGCAGACCGGGCTGCGCTTCTTCACCGTCTATGGCCCCTGGGGCCGCCCGGACATGGCCTATTTCTCGTTCACGCAGAAGATCATGCGCGGGGAAGCGATCGAGGTCTACGGTGAGGGCAGGATGGCGCGCGACTTCACCTATATCGACGACATCGTCGACGGGATCGTCGGCGCGCTCGACCATCCGCCCGCAACCGGCGAACACCGCGTGCTCAACATCGGCGACAGCCATCCGGTCGGGTTGATGGAGATGATCGAGGCGCTGGAGGATGCGATCGGGCGCAAGGCCGAGAAGGTGATGCGTCCGATGCAGCCCGGCGACGTCACCGCGACCTATGCCGACGTGTCGAAGCTCCACGCGTTGACCGGCTACCAGCCGAAGGTGATGCTGCGCGAGGGGTTGCAGCGCTTCGCCGAATGGTACCGCGGCTATTACGGCCCCGCGGCCTGATGGACACGCTTAGCGGCGCGTTAACCAATGCTTAGGCAGCGCGGGTGCAGGAACGCCATGCCCGGTGGCATGGCGGCCGTTCCGCCACGCCGGGCGTTGGATCGACCGGTAGGAAGGGCGACGCGATGCGCCACGACGCAGCTGTTTCGGCAACCCGCGCGCGGACGCGCCGTGCCATGGTGATCGCGCGCCGCGCGGGCGTGGCGAGCCTGCTGCTCGGCTTCTCGGCGTGCGGCAACAGCGCCGCGGGCAACGGCCCTGCCTCGTCCGCGGTCGTCGTCGTGCCGGTGGCGGCCCCGGTCGTCGAGGCCGCCCCTGCGCCGAGCCCGACCCCGGCCCCGACCCCCACCCCGTCCGCTACGCCGTCGCCCACCCCGTCCGCCACGCCCACGCCCGCTCCCTCGGCCGCTGCCGGCGCGCTCAAGGGCATCGTCGCGGAGGGTGATTCGATCTCGCTGTTCTGGGGCGGTTCGTACACCGGCATCTTCGCGCGCGAGCATCCGTCGATCCCGTTCAAGGGCATGGCGGTCAGCGGCTCGCACGTCACCGACGCCGCCACCGGCAACGGCCTGGTCGAGCGCCTGCCGCAGGTGCTCGCCGCCCGCCCCGCGCTCGTGACGGTGCTGATCGGCACCAACGATCTGGGCGCCAGCCGCGGGCTGACCCCGGTCATGTGGCTCAACAACCTGTGGGCCTATGTCGCGGCGGTGAAGGCGACCGGCGCGAAGGTGGTGGTCGGCACCGTGCTGCCGATCTGCCTGCCGCAATACCGCGACTATAACGACGGCCACAGCCAGCAGCGCCCGGTGGTCAACGACGACATCCGCGCCGCGGTGGGCACCAGGATCGACGGCGTGTTCGACGTCGCGGCCGATCCCGTGATGGGGTCGGATGCGGCGGCGTGCGACACGGCGCTCTACAGCGACGGGCTGCACCCCACCGCCAGGGGGCAGGAACTGATTGCCAAACTCTACACCCGCGCGGTCGAGGCGGCGCTCGCGAAATAGCCGCCGGCGCCGCTTATCCGTGTAGCGTCAGCCGGAACAGCTCCGCCGGCGCGCCGGTCAGCCCGATCTCGAACGTGACCCAGCGGATCGCATAGGCCAGCGCGATCAGTGCCGCGGTCGCCGACACGTCCTGCCGCACGAACGTCACCTTCTCGCGCGCCTGCCCGATCGCCAGACACAGGTACCGCATCGCCTCCGCCGCCACCGTCGCCACCGCCGCGGCGACGATCCCGTAATGCGTGAGTCCCAAGGGCAGGAACACGATCAACCCGGCCAGCTTCGCCACGCTGCCGAACGCGCTGTAATGCGGCTTGCCGAGCCCCAGCATCAGATTCTCGTTCAGCGTGCTCAGGATCATCAGCCACGCCGCCAGCGACACCCATGGCAGCAGTTGCGCCGCGTCGTGATAGCGCCAGTCGTACATCTGGATGACGACATCGGACAGCGCGATGAACCCCGCGATCGCGACCAGCGCGGCGGCCTGGAACTGGAAGCGGCGATGCGCCAGCTTGCGTTGCAGCTCCACCCCGCGCACGCTCGCGGCGGCGACGGTGGGGAAGACGATCTCGGCCCCCAGCTTCACGCTGAACTGCGCGAACACGTCCGCCAGCGACCGCGCCACGCCGTAGACGCCCAGCACCGCGAAGCTGACGTACTTGGTCAGGATCAGCCGGTCGAAATTCGCCGCCAGGAAAAAGACGATCGAGGAGACGAACACCCATTTGCCGAACCCGATGATCTCGCGTGCATAGCCCCAGTCGATCATCAGCCGGTGCTTCAGCCCCGGCTTGATGAAATAGGAAAAGGTCGTCGGCATCACTGACGCCAAAATGTTGCCGGCCATCAACCCCCAGATGGTGGGAAACAGCCACGATACGGTGATCAGCGCGGTCGAGCCGAGCAGCGTCGATATCACCTCGAATCGCGCGGTCCGATGCAGCGCCAGCTCCTTGATCGCCAGCGGCAGCCCGATCGAGGTGCAGCCGGTCAGGACGAAAAAGGCGGTGATGAACGGCAACAGCCGGTGCAGCGTCGGGTCGCCGTAGAAGCGCCCGATCACCGGCAGCAGCAGGAAGGTGATCAGGCACAGCGCGAATCCGCGCAGCACCTGCAACGTCCAGGCGGTGTTGTAGAAGCGCGGGTCGGTCGCGTTGCGGCTGCTGATGACGTTCTGTCCGATCCCGATGTCGGTGAACAGCTCGATGCCGACGCGCAGCGAGGTGAGCAGGATCATGATCCCGAACAGATCGGGCGCCAGGATCCGGGTCAGCACCAGATTGGTGACGAAGCGCAGGCCCTGCACGATCATATAGCCCGACGTCGCCCAGCCGAGCCGCTTCAGCAGCGCCTCGGGCACGTGCGCGCGCGCGATCAGCCGGGCGCGGATCGTGGAGGAGTCGGCCATGGCGCTGGGGTTATCCGTAACGGCGTTGATTCGGGGCGGCTAATCACGCCTGCCGTTTGACCGCAATCGCAAAAGGCGCATGCGGTGCCCGGGGCAGGGCCCGGGGCAGGGCGCGGGGCAGGCGGTCACGGCGCGGTGGCGGCGGGGCGCGGCGGGATCGGCACCAGCCGGCGCGGCGTCTTCCAGGCGAACTCGCCGACCTGTTTCATCTGGCGCCCGTCGCCCAGCTCGCCGGTGCTGCAATTCAGCATCTTGTTGATGCAATTCTCGGTCCAGGCGGTCATCACCTGATCGTCCCATGCGCCGAACCAGTCGGCGTGGAAGGTCGATCCGGCCGGCATCCGCTCCATGCCCGGCATCTCGTCGGACGACAGGTACCAGCTGTCGGCGCGCGCCTCGTCGACCGAATACCAGGCGCCCAGCGTGAACGACGGAATGACGTACGGATGCGTCGACGGGCAGCGCAGGACCCCCGTCTGCCCGTAACTGCCGAAGGCCAGATGGTCGCGGTGGTTGGGGCTGTCGAGCCGCGTGCCGTCCCAGCAGTTCGGTGCCGCGATCACCGCGCCCAGCCGCGCGCCCGCCGGACAATTCTTCGCCGCCTCGGTGATCGTCGCATAATGGCCGGGCGTCGCACCGGGGCCGTCGCAGTTGAAATAGGCCGCGTTCCTGTTCGCCTGGTGCGTGATCATGTCATAGCCGAAGATCATGCGCAGCCCGCGCGGCAGGTCGGTGCAGCCGCGCGCCGCTATCTTCCGGCACTCGGGCGAGATGGCCGGAAAGCGCTTGTAATAGATGGTGACGTAATCGGGGCGCACCACATGCCCCTTGCCGTCCAGCATCGCCGGCATCCAATAGGCCGAACGGTTGAGCACGTTCATGCAGGTGCTGTCGCCGGACGTACGCAGGCTGGCGTAGGTCGACGCCGCATTGGCGGCGGTGTTGCCGTACCATTGGTGCAGGTGGCTGCGTCCCGGCTGGTTCGGATAGACGATCGGGTCGTCATAGCTGATCTGCCCGGGCATGCAGATGAAGCGGAACGCGCCGACATTGTCGGGGGCCGATGACGGCGGGATGATCCCGGTCCCGCCGGTCGGGACCAGCAGCGTGGAGGGCCGTACCGTCGACGGGATCGACGCCGGCACCGCCAGCACGTCGGTGCTCAACGCCGGGCGGGTCTGGTCGCCGTGCTGGCTGCCGACATTGTGCGAGGCGCGGTCCCGGGCGGTGGCGTTCGCCTCGCCGGGCGCGCGCAGCTCGTACACCGCCTCGTCGGCGCGCAGCTGCGCCGGCGACGAGGCCGTGCAGGCGAGCAGCGACAAGGCGAGAAGCAGGCGGCGGTACAACGGACGATCTCCAGCAGGCTGCGTGCTTATACGCGCAGCTGTCCGGAGCGACAAATGCGGCGCTGTCCTACATGCGTGCCGGCGACTATCCTGCCCGCGGGCCGGAGGAGGGCTGTGAAAAACCGTGCCATCGTCTCAACATTCGCAACATTCGGCGACGCGGGGTGCTTTATTACAGAGACTTAGCCGTACAGCCCGATCGGCCCGCGTCCGTTGGTAGACCAGGTGCCCCAGTTCGGCACGACATACGGCATGTCGCCGTCGGCGACGCCGTGCCACTTCAGGATCGCGCCGAGATATTCCTCCTGCGCCATCGTCGGCAGGAAGCGGCCCTCGTTGCTGATATCGTCGGCGCCGCCCAGCGTGGGGTCGGGGTAGCGACCGAAGACGCCCTTGGGCGTCACCCCGCCGCCGATCACCAGGTGGTTGTTGCCCCACGCATGGTCGCTGCCGAACTGCGCATTGCCGCGGTACGTGCGGCCGAAGTCGCTCATCGTGAACGTCGTGACATTGTCCTGCAGGCCCAGCGACTGCATCGCCTTGTAGAAGGCGGCCAGCGCCAGCGCGAGGTCGCCGAGCAGGTTCGCGTGCGTGCCCGCAGCGACGTTGCCGCCCGTCACCTGGTTGTCGTGGGTATCGTACCCGCCCTGCGACACGAAGAACGACTGGCGGCCGTGCCCGAAGGTCGATCGCGCCTCGATCATCCGCGCGACGCGCTTCAGCTGCATCGCCACTTCGGACGTCAGCGCCGCGCCGGTCGACGGGTTGACGAAGAACGCCTCGACGCTGCCGGTCGCGCTCAGCACCGCGCTGGTCGCCGCGGTCATCGCATAGGCGTCCTTCAGCGTCTCGGCCGTCGACTGCGTCACGTCGTCGCCCAGGCCGGTGCCGCCGGCGAAGCTGCTCACCGCCGCCTCGATCGCGGGATTGCCGCTGTCGGCGCGCGTCAGCACGGTCCGCGACGGCAGGACCAGCGGCTGCGCCTGCTGCCCGATCAGCGCGACGTTGTTGCCCGCGAACGAGATCACCGGCGGCACCCCGCTGCCCGCGCCCATGCGGTCGTGCAGCCGGCCCATGAAGCCGTCGCGGTTCACGCCCTGCGCGCGCAGGCCCTGCCAATGCTCCTGCTCGTCGGAATGGCTCATCAGGTTCGACGGGCGCAGGTCGGGGCGGCTGACGAAGGTCGCCTTGGTCAGCGGCGCCGCCAACGTGCCGGCGTTGAGCACCAGCGCCATCGCGCCCGCGTCCCAGATCGGTGCCAGGCTCGCCATCGCCTGGTGCAGCCCCAGCCCGCTACCCGCCAGCGGCACGACCGCCGACGGCGGCAGGGCCACCGTCTGGCGCGAGGCGACATAGGCCGAATAGGCGGCCGGATCGGTGGGGACCAGCATGTTCCAGCCGTCGTTGCCGCCGAACAGGAACACGCCGACCATCGCGCGAAAGCCGCTGCCGGGCGCGCCATACGCGACGCCGCGGCCGAACATGCCGAGCGCGGCGGCCGCGCCGGCGCTCATCGCCATGTGATGGAAGTGACGGCGGGAAATCGAGGTCATTTGGATAGGTCCTCAGCGATCGACGAGGAAATTGGGGCTGGACGCGGCGATGTAGAGCAAGGCCTGCGCCCGGCGGCGTGCCTGGATCTGCGGGTCGCGGCTGGTGATCGACAGCGCGGCATTGCGCAGCGCCTGTTTCTGCGCCTCCGTCGCGGAGTTGTTCAGCATCAGCAGGTTCACGACCGCCACCAGCCGGTCGGTATCTCCTGCGATCGCCTCCCAGCCGCTCCACAGCGGCACCGTGCCGGTGAAGGTGTCGAGGTTGTTGTTGAAGTTCCAGTCGCCGCGATTGGCGTTCCCGCCCATCGTCCAATCGTAGACGAGGTTCTGGAGCGCCGTGCTGCCGCCCGCCGACAGCAGCTTCGATCCCGGGCTGACCAGCCCGTTGCTGCGCGCCAGCGGATAGTCGAACGGATAGAAGTTGAAGACCGACGGCGCCTGGAACACCGGCTGGCCGACCGCGGTGTCGCGCAACGTCCCGCTGATCCCGTCGGTCTGCACGCCCAGCGCGCGCAGGATGCCGGTCATCACCAGCACCGGCTCCTTCACCTTGCCGACGCCGCCGCTGCCCGGTTCGGCGCCGCGCGCCTCGGGGTCGAGCAGGATCGCGCGCACCACGGCCTTCAGGTCGCCGCGCACGCCCTTGCCGTTGTCGACGAACACCGCGCCGATCCGCGCGACATAGCCGGGCGAGGGGTTCGACTTCACCAGATTCTGGATCAGCAGCTTGGCGATGCGCGGCGGCGTGCTGGGATGGTTGAACGCGGCGTCCAGCGCGATCCGCACGCTGTCGGCGGGTGCCGCGCCCGCGGGCACGGTGACGCCGAAGAAGGATTTCGCCTGGCTGTCATAGGCCCAGTTGCCGCTGCGCTGGACCATCGGCAGCGTATAGTCGTTGCCGGTCCAGTCGGTCCGCCCGCCGCTGGTGGCGTAGACCCAGCCGGTCAGCGCGCGCGACACGCCCTTGATGTCGTCGGGCGTGTAATTGGGCACCAATGCGCCGTTGGCGGCCAGCACCGGCGTTCCGTCCGCGTTGAGCTGCATCGGCCCCATCGTGAACAGCTGCAGCATCTCGCGCGCGTAATTCTCGGACGGAGCGGCGCGGACGCTGCCCGCCATCGACAGGTACAGCCCCATCGACCCGTTCATCGTCACCTTGCCGAGCAGGTCGCGGTAATTGCCGAACGCGCCGTCGAGCAGCAATTGCTCGAAGGAGGCGATGCCGGCGGTGTTGCCGACCGTCGCGCCGGAGAGCACCATGATCTGCGACAGCGCGAACGCCACCCGCTGCCGCAGCTGATCGGGCGCGAGCGTGGCATTGGCGTAGAAGCGTGCCGCGACCGGGATGCGGGTGTGGTTCACCTGCCAGCAGTTCGCGACCCCGCGGCCGGTGCAATAATCGTTCGGCACCCATTTGACGAGATCGCTGTAGGTGCTGCCACGCACGCGGAACTGCTCGTCGATCCAGCCGGGGATGCCGAGCGCGGTGATGCGCGAGACGAGCTGCGGGGTCGGGCCGAACGACGCCTGGCGCGCCAGCCGCAGCACGTCGACCGGCACCGCCGCCGCGCCGCCCGCCGTCGTGACCGGCTGGTTGAACGCGGTCAGCCCCGCCGTCCACGGAACCGAGTCGCCGTTGGCGGTGAACAGCGCGATCATCTTCCAGAAGGCATCGACGATCGCGCTCGCCAGCTCGCTGGCACGCGCCGCGAGGTAGGCGAAGCCGTCGGTCGGCGCGCTTTCCTCCGGCAGCTCGATGGCCGGCGTCGGCGTCGGCTGCGGATCGGGCGCGACGACCGGAGAGGGCGTGGGCGTGGGTGTCGGCGCGACGCTGGTAGGCGTCGGCGTCGGCGTCGGCGTCGGTTCCGGGACAACGACGGGGGTCGGTGTCGGGGTGGGCGTCGGCGCCGGGGCGAGCGGCGACGGGGACGCGGTCGGCGTCGGGGTCGGCACCGGCGTGGGCGTCGGGGTGGGGCGCACGACCGGCACCGGGGTAGGCGTGGGCACCGGGGTAGGCGTCGGCGTCGGCGCGGGGGCGGGCGTCGGCGCCGGCGTGGCGGCAGGCGCCGGAGTCGGCGTCGCGGTCGGCACGGGCGTCGGGGTCGGTACCGGGGTGGGCGCGACGATCACGATTCCGCCGTCCGTCGGTGACGGTGTCGGGCTGGGGGAGAGGCCGGGCGCGGCGCTGCCCGAGCCGACCGACGGGGTCGGCGTCGCGGCGGGCGTCGGGGTCGGCGCGGGCACGACGACGACCGGCGCGGTCGACGACGTGCCGCCGCCGCTGCCACCACCGCCGCCGCCGCAGCTCGCCAGCGCGAGCGAGGCGGTCGCCAGAAGAAGTTGTGAACGTAACCGCAAGATCGCCACGCTGGTCTGCCCGAATCCGAACCGTCACCGCCCGATCGGCGGATGACGCAGCACTTACGGACAGCGGCTAAAGACGAGGTTAATTGGCTCGATACGAATTGTTTTACTCGCGTAACGGCCCGAAAGACTGGCGCCATAATGGCTTACGCGATCTTAACGCTTGTGCGTCATGATCCGCGACGACGACAATGACCGAGGACGGGCGCCATCATGGAAGCGACGAGCAAGCGGCAGCGTAGCCTGAACGACGATGCGGCAGCGGCGCTGCGCCGTGCGGTCGGGTTCGCCGGGCTGTTCGGGCTGGGCGGCGTCGCCGCCATCGCATGCACCGCGCGCACGCCGCAGCCGGTGGCCGGCGTCGCCGCCGACCGCTTGCTGGTGCAGGAAGCGCTATGGACGGCCGAGGCGAGCGGTGCGCCCGCGATCGCGCTGCCACGCGCGCTGGCGGTGCGCCGCGCCGATCCCGCGATCGCCGCCGAACTGGCCGCCGCGCAGCGCCGGCTGGTCGCGGACCGCGGTGCCGCGGCGGCGGGCCGCGACGCGGTGATCCGCCGGATGGACGAGGCACGCGCCGATCGCGACCTTCACGAGGCGCAGCGCACCGTCGCCGCGCTGAAGCTCGATCAGGCCTATGCGCAGCGCGAAGCCGCGGAGCAGCGGCACGATGCCGCGGCGCTGGCCGCACTCGACGCGCAGACGAAGATGCTGAAGATCGAGGCCGCGCGCGCCACCGGCGCGTCCGCGCGCGCCAGCCGCACGCTCAACGCGCTGAACGCCCGCATGCTGGCGATGGCGACCGCCGAGCACGCCCGCGTGGCGCACGAACTGGAAGCGGTGCGCAACAAACTGCGCGGTGCGTGAGGTCGCCGCGACGAGGCGCGGCGGCAAAGTGCGTCAGTAGGAGCCGCGCTGGAACAGCACGCTCGGCACGGTATAGGCGATGATCTTCACGTTCATCGCGCACGACCGCGCGCGGCTGTAGGTCACGTCATAGGCGACGCGGCGGCGGTACGATACGTCGTTGCGGCCGCCGACCTGCCACAATCCGGTGATGCCCGGGCGCACCGCGCAATAATGTTCGAAGTACCGGCCATACCGCCCGATCTCGCCGACCACGATCGGACGCGGACCGACCAGGCTCATGTCGCCGCGCACGACGTTCCACAGCTGCGGCAACTCGTCGAGGCTGGTCTTGCGCAGGAAACGGCCGATGCCGATCACGCGCGGATCGTCGCGCAGCTTGTGGTCGCGCTCCCACTCGGCGCGCGCCTCGGGGCTGCGCTCCAGCAGGTCGCGCAGCCGCGCATCGGCGTCGACCACCATGCTGCGGAACTTCAGGCACGGGAACGAGCGCCCGCCACGGCCGATCCGCTGGTGCGCGAAGATCACCGGGCCGGGATCGAGGATGTAGATGACGGCCGCGACGATCGCCATCAGCGGCGCCAGGATCACCAGCGCGATCACCGCCAGCGTCACGTCGAGCACGCGGCTGGCGATATCGTCCAGCCGCTGCCACCGCGCCGAGTCGGTCACCTGGTTCGCTACGCCGGTCCGTTCCGGCGCGGCCATGATGGTCGCTTCATGCACGGGTTCGCTCCCTGACGCTTCGCTGCAATGCAATAAATAGATCGATTCGCAAAAAATGGAAACCGGAAGAAAGTCACAGTTTCCTCGTTTTAACCCTCGATAACGGCGGCCTGTCGTGGCTTCCCTAACTTGCCGTTAACCGCAGGGTTCCACCGCGCCTCTGGCCTGGCGGCGCCGCGAGGGGCTCGGTGAAGCTCGAAGAAGGCGCTCGGGAAACGATGCTCGTCGGGGGACGGCGAACGGCGTTCGGCCGCTCGGCACCGGCGCCGAGCGGCATAAGGCAGCTGTCAGGAGTAGCGGTCGAGCGTGACGAAGCGCCAAGCCAGCGCTGTCCCGTTCCGGGACAAAGGTTGCAGCAAACCGGCGGCGCGCGCGCCGCTCAGAGCAGGCCGGCGATCGCCTTGATGATTCCGCCCCACAGCAGCGCGGACCCGCCGACGATCACGCCGACGCGCACCGCGCCCGGATAACGCTTGATCTCCGGGTCGGGCAGCGCCGGGCTGACCGGCGCGGTCGTGGTCATGTGGATCACGGTGCCGCCGCGGAAGGTCTGCATGATGTCGGCACGGCCCAGCGCGTCGACGAATTCGCAACCATAGCCGCCGTTCACCTGCCGCACGACGCGCGCATCGGCGCGGCCGCGACCCGGCAGGCCGATCGTCACCATGCTGCCGATCTCTAGCCGCGAATCGGTCGCGACGCTGAACCCGGTTTCGGACAGGTCGCGGACATACACGTCCGAGGCCCGCGCGCGCTCGTCGCGCAGCGTGGAGGGTTGATTGATCGTCTGCCGCTCGGCGGAGCGGCGATCGTCGGAATCGCTGGGTAGCAGTATCGCCGGAAGCAGCATCGCCGCGCCTTTCGTTGAGCGTGAATGGGTTAGCTGGAGCAGGGCTACCAGCGAGTTAACGCGCCGACATTTTTCGTCACGGAAACTTTGCCGCCGCGTTTCGTTCATCAATTATCAAGTTTGTGTGCCGAACCGGGACGGTTTCGGCACGTAAGCGCAGGGGAGAGGGGCCGAGTGCGCAGCAATCACATGGAACCTTATTCTTTAAGCGGCGTGCCCCTGGTCTTCGATCGCTTCGGAATGGTCGGCCCGTGGATTGCGGAGGTCGCCGATCCGCTGTCGGCGGCGCGCGGGATCGCGACGGGTCTGGCACTCGCGGGCATTCTCTGGCTCGTGCCCGCCGCGCTGATGATCTGATCGCGCGTCTGCCGGGCCGGGCCGCCGCCGCGTCAGTTCGGCACCGGCACGACGTGCGGCTTCGCGGTCCAGCTGAAGCCTGCAAACATCTTCAGCTGCTTGCCGTTGCCCAGGTCGCCGCCGCTGCAATTCAGCAGCTTGTTGATGCAATGGTCGGTCCACATCCGCATCACCGTGTCGTCCCACGCGCCGAACCAGTCGGCGTGGAAGGTGCTGCCCGGCCGCATCATCGGCATCCCCGGCATTTCGTCTGACGCCAGGTGCCAGGTCGAGGTGCTGCGATCCCAGCTGCCCGACGTGTCGAGGTCGGCATCGACGGTATACCACACGCCCATCGTGAACGTCGGGATCACATACGGGTGCGTGTCGGGGCAGCGCGGATAGCCCCAGTCGCCGTAGCTGGTATAGGCGACGTGCGCGCGATGGTCGGCGCTGTCGAGGTTCTTGCCGTCCCAGCAATTGGGTGCGCTGATGACCGCGCCGAGCTGGTTGCCGACCGTGCAGTTCTTCGCCGCCTCGACGATGTCGACGTAATGTCCCGACTTGGCGGTCGGACCCTGGCAATTGTAATAGCCCGCACCGGTCTTCGGCGTGCCGTTCAGCATGTCGTAGCCGAAGACGAAGCGCAGCCCGCGCGGCAGGTCGACGCACGCCTTGCCCATCCGCTGGCATTCCGGATCGTTCTGCGGGCGCCGCTTGTAATAGATGCTGATGAAGTCGGGACGCACGACGCCGCCCTTGCCGTTCAGCATCGCGGGCATCCAATAGGCGCTGCGGTTCAGCGGGCTGTTGCAGGTGCTGGCACCGCTCGTGCGCAGGCTCTGATAGGTCGAATTGCCGTTCGCCAGCGTGTTGCCGAAAAACTGGTGCAGGTGCGACTTGCCCGGCTGGCCGGGAAAGACGACCGGGTCGTCGCGCAGCTCGTGGCTCGGATTGCAGATGAAGCGGAACGCGCCGTCGGTGTCGGGTGCGGCGCTCGCCGGGATCTCGCCGGTGCCCCATGACGGAACCAGCTCGGCGTTCATGTCGAAGTTGCTGGCGACCTGCGAATAATCGGTCGCCGCCGACAGGCTGCCCGCGCTGACCGGCGACGGTGCCGGGGTCGGCGTGGGGGCCGGCGCCGGGGCGGGCGTCGGGCTGGCGGCCGGCGCGATCGCAACCGGCGTGGCCGCGGTCGGCGCCGCCGCGCCGCCGCCACCGCTGCCGCCGCCGCACGAGGCGAGCGCCAGCGCACCGGCCAGTTGCGTGAGGGTTCGGCCGGTGCGACGCGACAGCGTGCCCGGTGCCGCGTAGCGCAGCAGCGACGTCATGCGAGAGCTCCATGCCCTGGATGCCGGGGCGGGCCCGGCGGGGATGGCTCTTTCTAACCGCGGCTGGTTAGGTGTCGGTGAAGCGGCATGGTTACGCCGCGGTAAACATCGCCCCGCTCACGCTCCGGCGGGCACAGCGACCGGGGCGTCGCCGTCGGCCTCGGAAGCGTCGTCGGCGTCACGGCGACGCACCGGCTGCTTGCGGCGCTTCGGCGCCCAATAGCCCATCTGCTGCGCGATGGCGGCGATCAGCCCGACCGCGATGGCGTAGAAATATTCCAGCCCGGTGGTGACGAAGATCCATTCGTATTTGGAATGAAGTGCGACGACGATCAGCGCGGTGGCAAGGCCGAGCAGCAGCTCGCCGCGCGGATCGCGCCGGAACCGCCAGGCGCAGCGCAGCGCCGCGACGATCGGCCAGACCAGCATCAGGACGAACGCCACCAGCCCGATGTAGCCGGTCTCGGCGGCGTTGAGCAGATAGGCGTTGTGGACGTGCGCGCTGCGGCTGCCGAAGGTCGGGATCACCCCGGCGCGGTTCGAATAGCCCTTGGTGTTGGCGACGATCACATAGTGGTTCGATCCGACACCGAACGGATGGTCGTGGACCATCGCCCAGGCCGCGCGCTCGAACGCGGCGCGCTCGTCATAGCCGCCGAGCGGGATTTCCTTGAACCGCTCGCTCAGCGTCGTCATCGCCAGCGGCGCGGCGATCGCCAGCCCGATGATGCCCATCGCGGCGACCCCGCGCTTGCGCGCGGTCGGACGCCGGACCAGCGACAGGAACAGCAACAGGACGACGCCCGCCCCCGCCAGCCCCAGCGTGGCGCGCGAGGCGGCGAGGATCGCGATGATCGCGCCCGCCACCGGGCCCAGCCACATCCACTTCTCCTTCTTCGTCGCCAGCAATACCGCCAGCGACGGAAAGACGACGAAGTGCGTGATCATGCCCAGCGTGTTCTGGTGCCCGAACGTGCCCGCCGCCTGCAGCGCGCCCTGCGCACGGTCGACGATCGACATGACCGCCTGGAACGCCAGCCCAACGATCAGCCCGCGGATCAGCGCGGTCGGCACGCGCGGGTCGCGGCAGGCGATCGCCACCGCGGTGACCAGCAGGATCACGCGTCCCAGCTGCCAGGCATAGAACAGCGTCGGCAACGGCACGTCGGTCTGCGTCGCGCTCAGCAGCACGCACAGCATGTACAGCACGATCGGCCAGCGCAGGTGCGCGATGCGCACGCCCGCCGGGGCGGAGGCGATCAGCGCGATCGCGATGGCGTCGACGATCGACACCTCCAGCCCCTTGTTGAACCCCGGCCAATAGGCCCAGGAGATCGGGGCCACGTACATGTGGAGCAGCCCGGCCACGAACTGCAACACGCCCAGCGCGAACATCACCTGCGGCAGCTTGCGCGGGTTGGCGCGCAGCCAGCCGATCGCGACCGGCAGCAGCGCGAGCACCGCGAGGAGCGCGATCCACTTCATGCCAGCGCCAACGCCACCGCGGCCGCCGCGACGGCACCCACCGCACCCAGCGTCAGCGCGCGGCGCGGGTGGCGCGCGGCGAACCGTTTGGCATTGCGCGCGACCCCCACGCCCTCGCGCAAGCCGGGCCAGCGATCGAAGAAGCGCAAGCGGGCGATGTCGGTGCGCGACGGGCGCTGCGTCGCGATCGGCGGGACCGCGAAATGCGTCGCCACCTCCGGATGCGCGCGCCGGAACCAGACATAGGCGCCGTCGACCGGCGGATGGTCGTCGAGGTCGAGCAGCCCGCGCAGATACGCGACCATCACCGGCACCAGATCGGCGCTGAACCCCATGACGTGCGATCCCGCGATGTCGCTGTTGTGCAGGTCGTCGGGCCGCGCGGCGTGATAGCCGCCGTAGAAGATCTGCCAGCCGGCGGGCAGCACCGTGCCGCGCGCCGCCGGGGTGAAGTCGGCGTCGTCCTCCAGGATCAGCACGCTGTGCCCCCCGGCCGCGGCCTCCTCCAGGATCGCCAGGTGGCTGTGGTAGCAGCCGCGCGCGCCGATCGAGTCGAACGTCCCCGGCTGGTCGAAGCGGCATGCCGCGAAGAACGCGACCCGCGCGTCGCCCCCGGCACCGATCCGGCGCAGCTCGCCTTGCATCTGCGCGCGGCGGTCGGCGCGATGCGGCAGGTTGATGATCCGCACCTGGTCGAAATGGTCGAAGAGCATCGTCTCAATCCCTGCCGAACCGCCGCGCGAGCGGCCGCACCGCCGCCCGGATATCGAACTCGCCATGCACCTTCGCGCGCGCCGCCGCCGCCAGCCGTTCGCCGAGCCCCGGCTCGTCCAGCACGCGCGCGATCGCGCGGCGCAGGTCGGCCCAGTCGCCGGGGCGGAACAGCAGCCCCTCGACCCCGTCCTCGATCAGCTCGGGCACGCCCGCCACACGGCTGCCGATCACCGGCACGCCGATCGCCATCGCCTCCATCAGCACGATCGGCAGCCCTTCCATGAAGCTCGGCAGCACGAGCAGGTCGGCCCGCGCGATCGCCGCCAGCGTCGCCGCCTCGTCGAGCCGCCCGGCAAAGCGCACGCGCGCCGTCAGCCCCGCCGCCGCCACCGCCGCCTCGATCTCCGCCAGCATCGGCCCGTCGCCGACCAGCGTCAGCGTCGCGTCCAGCGGTGCGATCGCCTCCAGCAGCCCCAGATGCCCCTTCTCCGGCGACAGCCGCGCGACGCACACGATCTCGCGCCGCGGCCCTTCGCGCGCCGGCGCGGCGGGCAGCGCGGGCAGGTCGAGCCCGCAGCGCACCACCGTGAACTTGTGCCAGTGCGCGGGCGCGGTCACGCGCATCGCCTGCGCGCGCCCGAACCACGAGACGCAGGCGGCGAACTCGGCCGCCTCCAGCTTCGCGCCCAGCGTCAGCCCGGCGGGATAGTCGGTCTCCGAAATGCCGTGCAGCGTCAGGCTCCACGGCAGCCCCGCGAATCGCGCCGCCATCATCCCCACCGTCGCGCCGGCATTGGCGAAATGGTTGTGGACATGGGTGATGCCGTCCGCGCGCAGCATCCGCGCCAGCACCACCGCCTCCGCGAAATGGAACAGCGCCCACAACATCGCCTTCGCCCCCGGCGCGCGGTGGCGCAACGCCAGCCGCAGCAGCCCGGCCCACGCCAGCGGCCGCGTCGCCAGCGCGCCGACATGTGCCGCGAGCAACGCGCCCATGCCCAGCGGCAGCACGAAGCGGGTCTCCGCGAACGATGCCCGGTCCTCGGGCGCCTTCAGCTCGGCGGGCGCGGGCTTGCGGATGCTGTAGGTGCGCAGGTCGACGCCGTGGCGGCGCAGGCTGTCGACCTCGCGCCGGATGAAGGTGTGCGACGACGCCGGATACTGGCTGACGACATAGGCGATGCGCTGGTTCACCGGCGCGGGGGCGGGGCGGGACGATGTCATTTGTAGGTGATCGCCGATGTGGCCTGCCGCGCGCGGCGGTATCGGATCACGCCCTGCAATTCGGGTACCTTGGCCAGCATCGTGAAGAATGCATGGCGCCACGCCATCCCGCGTGGGCGGCCTCCGCGCAGCGCCATCCGCACCACCTGCGCCGCGAACGCGGCGACCGGCAGCAACAGGAACGCCGGATGGATCAGCATCGCCAGCACCACCGCCACGAACGGTAGCACGCCCGCCCAGAAGGCGGCGCGGCGCACCTCGGCGCGGTACAGCGGCTGCGGCAGCGTCGCGGTCGCGTCGCCGGCCTGCGCATAGCCGAACCCGCCGCGCACCGCGCGCCACCACCATTGCCCGAAGCGCAGCATCGCCGCGTCGTGGCGCGTCATCTCGGCATCGATCCGCCACACCCGCCAGCCTGCGGCACGCAGCCGCGCACACAGCTCGGGTTCCTCCCCGGCGGTCAGCGTGTCGCTAAACCCGCCTGCCGCGCGCACGGCTGCGGCACGCATCAGCGCGTCGCCGCCGCACGCCGCCGCCTCGCCGACCGGCGTGTCCCATTCCATGTCGCACAGCCGGTTGTAGACCGATGCCTCGGGAAAGCGCTCGCGCCGCCGGCCGCAGACGACCGCGACATCGGCGTGCGCGTCGAGGAACGCGGTCGCGGTTCCCAGCCACGCGGGATCCAGCTCGCAATCGCCGTCGACGAACTGCACCAGCTCGACGTCGCCCGGCTCCCCCCCGATCAGCGCCGCCAGCCCGGCGTTGCGGGCGCGCGCCGCGGTGAACGGCCGCGTCATGTCGAGGTCGACGACCTCCGCGCCCCAGTCACGCGCCCGCGCCGCGCTGCCGTCGGTCGACGCCGAATCGACGTAGACGACCCGCGCCCCGCTGCCCTCCAGCGCGCGCAGGCACCGCATCAGCCGCTCGCCCTCGTTGCGCCCGATCGCGACGATGCCGATCCGCGTCGGTGGAAAGGTGGAAGGCAAGGTCATGCGCGAGGCAGCGGATCGTCCAGCAAGCGTTTCGAATCAAGCCGACTTGATCCGTACGGGCGTCTCTAGCATCGCACCGGTTAAATTCGAGGGACCGCACGCCGTTATCGGACAGGTAAGGTGCGCCAGATAAGGAACGACGATGCGCATCCTGTTCGCCTTGCCCGGATTTCACCGCTTCGAGCGCGGTGCGGAAATCGCCTTGCTGTCGCTCGCTACCGAGCTGGGGCGCGCGGGCGAGCAGGTGGCCGTGATCGGTTCGGGTATCCCACGCGCCGACACGCCGTACCGCTTCATCCACGCAGGCTCGGTGCGCCGCGAGAAGCTCGAGCGGCTGCCGCGCGTGCCGGTCTTGCGCAGCGAAACGGGGTGGGAGGAGGCGACGTTCGCACCCGGTCTGCTGCGCGCCTATCGCCCGCACGACCATGACGTCACCGTCACCTGCTCCTTTCCGTTCACCAACTGGGTGCTGCGCCGCCCGGTGCTCGGCGGGCGGCGTCCCCCGCACGTCTTCGTCACGCAGAACGGCGATTGGCCGGCGATATCCGACGATGCCGAATATCGCAGCTTCGGGTGCGAGGGGCTGGTGTGCACCAACCCCGATTATCTCGCGCGCAACCGCGACCGCTGGCGTTGCTCGCTGATCCCCAACGGCATCGACGCGACCCGCTTCACGCCGGGCGCGCCCGAACGCGCGCGGCTCGGCCTGCCCGAACAGGGACCGGTCGTGCTGATGGTCAGCGCGCTGATCGCGTCGAAGCGTGTCGCCGATGGCGTGCGCGCGGTCGCGCAGCTGCCCGGCGCGCACCTGGTGGTGGCGGGCGACGGGCCGGAGCGCGACGCGGTCGACCGGCTCGCGGGCGAACTGCTCCCCGGCCGCTTCCGCCGCCTGACGGTGGCGGCGGCCGAAATGCCCGCTCTCTATCGCTCCGCCGACGTGTTCCTGCACCTGTCGAAGGAGGAATCGTTCGGCAACGTCTTCATCGAGGCGCTGGGCTGCGGCGCGCCGGTCGTCGGGCACGATTCGGACCGGCTGCGCTGGATCGTCGGCGACGACGCGGTGCTGCTCGACACGTCCGATCCGGCGGCGGTGGCACGGGCGCTGGGTGAGGCGATCGCGCGTCGCGAGACGCTGGTTCCGCGCGGCGTCGCCCGCGCCGCCGATTTCGCCTGGCCGCGGGTGGCGGCGCAATATCGCGACTTCCTCGCCGAGGTGATCGCCGCCGCGCGGTGACCGGGGTCGACACCTTCGTCATCCCCGCCTCCGCGGGGATGACGAAAGCGGGAAGCACGGCACCCGCCACAATGCGACGCAACGCCTGCTCGTGGGGCGGCATCACCCGAACCGTTCGTGCTGAGCCTGTCGAAGCACGTGCCCCACGGCAGGCCCCCACGCCCCAACGTCATCCCCGCGGAGGCGGGGATCCAGACCCTCTGATGCGTCGGCCCTACAAACGACCGAAGCGTATCTGGATTTCCGCCTGCGCGGGAATGGCGAGGGGTAAGTCCCGGCGCGGCCGACCCCAATTCCTACCGACCCTAGTTTGCGAAATCCCGGAAATACGCGATCGTGCGCTCTAGCCCTTCGCGCAGCTGCACCTTCGGCTCCCAGCCCAGCGTCTCGCGCGCGACCGCGATATCCGGCTGGCGCTGCATCGGATCGTCCTGCGGCAACGGTCGGAATTCCAGCGGCGACGACGATCCGGTCAGCTCGATCACCAGCTCGGCAAGCTCGCGGATCGTGAATTCGTTGGGGTTGCCGATGTTGACCGGGCCGGCGAAACCGGGCGCGGTGTCCATCAGCCGCAGGAAGCCCTCGACCAGGTCGTCGCGGTAGCAGAAGCTGCGCGTCTGCGATCCGTCGCCGTACAGCGTGATCGGCTCGCCCTTCAGCGCCTGCATGATGAAGTTCGATACCACGCGCCCGTCCGCCGGGTGCATCCTGGGACCGTAGGTGTTGAAGATCCGCGCGACCTTCACGTCCAGCCCCATCTGGCGGTGATAGTCGAAGAACAGCGTCTCGGCGCAGCGCTTGCCCTCGTCATAGCACGACCGGATCCCGATCGGGTTCACGTTGCCCCAATAATCCTCCTTCTGCGGATGGACGTGCGGGTCGCCGTAGACCTCGCTGGTCGACGCCTGGAAGATCTTGCACTTCAGCCGCTTGGCCAGCCCCAGCATGTTGATCGCGCCGATCACGCTGGTCTTGGTCGTCTGCACCGGATCGTACTGGTAATGGATCGGCGAGGCCGGGCAGGCGAGGTTGTAGATCTCGTCGACCTCGACGTAGAGCGGGAAGCACACGTCGTGGCGCATGAACTCGAAGCGCGGGTTGCCGTGCAGGTGGTCGATGTTGCGCTTGGCGCCGGTGAACAGGTTGTCGACGCACAGCACCTCGTCGCCGCGCTCCAGCAGCCGGTCGATCAGGTGCGAGCCCAGGAACCCCGCGCCGCCCGTCACCAGGATGCGCTTACGTGACTGATAATTCCGCGCCATTCGGCTCTCGTCCCCTGTTCCGGTGCGCCTGTTGTCGCGGCCGGGCGGCCGCTCACGAAGCGTTAGCCAGCCGCTACTAAGGAGGCGTTACGCCTCGCGCAAACATTGATATGGAAGCCGCCCTCATGCAGCGGATCGCGATCCTCGACGGCTGGCGCGCGCTCAGCATCCTCCTCGTCATGGCCGGGCATCTGCTGCCGCTCGGCCCGGCGCGCTGGGGGCTGAACGGCGCGGCGGCGGCCACCGGCATGGCGATCTTCTTCACGTTGTCGGGCTTCCTCATCACGCAGTTCATGGCGCACCGCCCCGACGTGCGCGCCTTCCTGATCCGGCGGCTGTTCCGCATCCTGCCGCTGGCATGGCTGGCGATGCTCGCACTGGTCGTCGCGAACCACGCCGATGCGGCCACGGCGCTCGCCAATTTGCTCTTCGTCGCCAATCTGCCGCCGACGCGGCTGATGCACGGCGGTCAGCATCTGTGGAGCCTGTGCGTCGAGGTGCAATTCTACCTCGGCATCGCGCTGCTGGTCGCGCTGGCGGGCGCGCGCGGGTTGCGCGTCCTGCCGCTCCTGTGCGTCGCGGTGACGATCGTGCGCATCCTGCAAGGCGCGGTCATCAGCATCTACACCTGGCAGCGCGTCGACGAGATCCTCGCCGGCGCGACGCTGGCGCTGCTCGTCGGTCGGTTCGGCGACCGCGAGCGCGCGTGGCCGCAATGGCTGCCGCTGATGCTGTTCGTGCTGACGCTGGCCTCGGCGCATGCCGACACCGGTGCGCTCGGCTATCTCCGGCCATATTTCGCCGCTGCGGCGGTGGGTACCTCGATCGTCGCGGCGCCGGCGTGGCTGCGTGACGCGTTCGCCTCGCGCCCGGCGCGCTACGTCGCCGACATCTCCTACGCGCTCTACGTCTTCCACGAACTGTTCAACGCGACCTGGCTGGGCAGCGGCGACAAGGCGATCCGCTATGCGAAGCGCCCGTTGCTCTTCGCCGCCACCTTCGCCGCCGCGCACCTGTCGACGACGCGGCTCGAACATCCGATGATCGCGCTCGGCAAGCGGATCGAGCGCCGCCGTGCGCTAGCGCCCGGCGCGTAGCCAGCCGGTCGGCCGCTTGCGCGCCAGCCCCAGGTAGAGCGGGATTTTCCACAGCACGTACAACGGCAGGCGGATGGCGGCACCGCCCGACAGAAATGGCCGCCCCACGCGCATCCACGCGATTCCCAGGCCGCTAATCGCGACGACCAACAGGCACCCGAGCAGCAGGAGCGGCCACGCGGACGCACCCAGCAGCATCAGCCCGCCCAGCACCACAAGCCCGGCGATGTCGAGCAGCAACAACAACGTAAGCGGCGGCACCGCCAGGCTGAGCCCGGCCCACAAGGCTCGAAAATCCTTCGATCGCAACGCGTTGCCGATCGCCGGCAACGCGCGCGTCCGCGACGTGGCGAGGAACCCGCCCTCCCAGCGCGTCCGCTGCTTCAGCGTCCCCTCCGCGCTGCTCGCCGCGCTCCACACCGTGGCATCGGCAACGAATCCAGGCAGCTGCCCGCGCCGCGCCAGTTCGAGCCCCAGTGCCAGATCCTCGACGATATCGGCGGTCGCCAGCCCCGCATCCCGAAATACCGCCCACGGAAACGCCATCCCGGTCCCGGTCAGGTTCACGCGCCCCGCCAACCGCCAAAGGCCGCGCTGGCGGACCAGGTTCTTGATCACGAACGCGAAATTCGACACCTGCACCATCGGTGCGGCCGACAGGTCGGGGCTGAGGAGGTTCACCGCCTGCACCGGCCGCTGCGTCGCGGCGCGCGCCATCGTCGCGATCGATGCGCGGTCGGTGGAGCCATCGGCATCAAGCACCATCACCACGTCCGGTGGCGCATCGGCGAGGTGGTCGCGGGCATAAGCCAGCGCAAACCCCTTGCCGCGCCGAACCGGATCGTCGCGGCGCAGCACCTCCGCGCCGCCCTGCGCGGCGATTGCGGCGGTATCGTCGGCGCAATTGTCGGCAACCACCAGCACGCGGCACGCGGGCGGAAGCTCCGGCATCAACCGCGCGAGCGTGGCGGCAATGATCGTGGCCTCGTCGTGCGCCGGCATCACGATCACCGTTCCGGGACACGAATCGGTCGCCACGCCGCGCGTTCGGGCGGTCCCGCGCAGCCCGGCGATCACCTCGACCGCAAAGGTCGCGGTCATCACGATCAGCGGCGCGGCCAGCGCCGCCGCCACGACCGTCGCGATTACTCCCAAAGCCGACACGCCCGATCCTTCCGCTTGCCCGCCCCGCCTCTAGGCGGTGCCATCGTCCGCCGCCATGCCATGTGCACAGTTTACCGGACCTTGAGGAAGGCGCTGCATGAGGGGCAGGCAACCGCGAGAATCCACGGGCCGCGCGTTGCACCTTGGTTGCAGCGGAGCACGTTGATGTCTATCAGGGAGCGGCCGGATGGGCGCCGGTGCCAGCTCGGACCGTACCCGAGCGTCGAAAGCGGACAAGGTGAATAACGAAGCCGTCGGAACCTGGAAGGTTGCGGACCGCGAGCCGGTTCGGGGGCGCGCGCGCCCGGTCAAGTGGCCGAAGCTGTCCGCGGCCGCCTGGCTGCTGATCGTCGGCATCGTGGCGCTCGCTCTGCCGACCATGCTGACGGTCGCCAAGGTCAGCTGGTCGACGGAGCAAGGCGGCCATGGCCCGCTCGTGCTGGCGACCGGCGCGTGGCTGCTGTGGCGCGAGGTGCCTGCTGCGCTGCGGCTGCGTAGCGCTGGCAATGCGCTGCTCGGCGGCGCGTTCGTCGCGCTCTGCCTGATCGCTTACCTGGTGGCGCGGATCACCGGCATTATCGAGATCGAGGGCTTCGCGCTGTACGGTGCGTTGCTGGGCGCGGGATATCTGCTGTTCGGCGGCGCGGTCCTGCGCGAACTGTGGTTCCCGCTGTTCTACCTCGGCTTCATCTTCCCGCCGCCGGATCAGGCGGTGACGATCATCACGCAGCCGATCAAGATCGCGATCTCCGAACAGGCGGTGAACCTGTTGTATGCGCTGGGCTATCCGATCGGCAGCTCGGGTGTCTCGATCCAGATCGCGCAATACGACCTGCTGGTTGCGGCCGCCTGCGCCGGGCTGAATTCGATCATCAGCCTGACCGCGATCTGCCTGTTCTACGTCTATGTCCGTCACCGCGCGAACTGGCGCTATGCCGCGTTGCTGATGCTGACGATCGTGCCGATCGCGGTGTTCGCAAATTTCGTGCGCGTCATCTTGCTGATCCTGATCACCTATTATTTCGGCGATGCCGCGGCGCAGGGCTTCGCGCACGATTTCGCGGGATTGGTGATGTTCCTGATTTCGGTGCTCACGATCTTCGCGCTGGACGGGCTGGCGACGCCTTTGCGCCGCGCGCTGGGGAACGGCCATGACGACTGACGGCAAGCCACTGTTCAACCGCCGGCAGGCGGTGCTGGGCGGCGCATTCCTGATGACCGCGGGGGTTGCGGCGGCGCGCGTACCGGATCACCACATCGACCTGTTCGGCGATCGCAAGCTCGAGAAGCTGGTGCCGAACGTCATCGGACCGTGGCAATTTTATTCCAAGAGCGGGCTGGTCATTCCGCCGGCCGACCAATTGAGCGAAGCGCTCTATTCGCAACTGCTGACGCGCGTGTATCTGGCGCCGGACGCGTTGCCGATCATGTTGCTCGTCGCGCAGAGCGGCGGGCAGACTGGCGTATTGCAGGTCCATCGCCCGGAATATTGCTACCCCGCCGGTGGCTTCTCGCTGGCCGACAAGGCGGTGGTGCCGATCCGCTTGCCCGGGAACGGCGCACTGGATGCGATCGCGATGTCCGCGCGTTCGGACGACCGGATCGAGCAATTGCTCTATTGGACGCGGGTCGGGAACGACATGCCGCAGACATGGGTGCAGCAGCGCCTGGCGGTGGCGCGCGCCAACCTGATGGGCGACGTGCCGGATGCGGTGCTCGTGCGCGTCTCGGCGCTCACCCCCGATCGCGAGGCGGGGATGGCCGCGCTGACGCGGTTCGTGCAGGCGATGTTCGCGGCATTGCCGCCGGACGTCCGACGCATGTTCGACGCCGACGCGCGGTGATGCGGAAGGGCGGCGGTGTCGCTTTCCGCCGCGGTACGATCAGGACCGGCGGCGCAGATCGATCGGCTTCAGAACCAACAGGATAAAAGCCAGATTAGCGACGATCAGCAAAGTCGCCAGCAGGTCGTGCCCTTCGTTGCCGAGATAATTGGCCAGCCCGCAGATGCCGGCGCCGGCCAGATAGGCGAGCATTGAATCCCGGTGGTCATCCCCCATCGAACGCTGCAGGAACAGCACGACCAGGCCAGCGAAGATGGCCAGCGTGACCCAATCGTAGACCGTTTCCATTCAAAGTTCCCGTAGCTGTAGCGGGGCACTACAGGATTTGTTCAGCCGGTGCTAGTAACGCCGCCATACCGATTGACCCAAGGGGGGATGAGATGATGTTGAAGCGTGGTGCCTTGCTCGCGATGGTGGGCCTGTCGCTGGCGACCGCGGCCTGCGATCGCAAGGCGACCGGCCAGAGCGTCGCGGTCGTGAACGGCGAGGAGATTTCGGCCGGCGAACTGAACACCGAGTTGCAGCTCGCGAACGTGCCGCCGGGCGCCGACCAGAAGCTGGCGCGCCAGCAATTGCTGCAGGGCCTGATCGATCGCCGACTGCTGGCGCAGGAAGCGCGCAAGAACGGCGTCGACAAGTCGCCCGACTTCATCGGTCGTCAGCGCCGCATGACCGAGGAATTGCTGATCGCGATGAATGCGGAGCGGCAGGCCGGCAGCCAGAAGTTGCCCGATCCGGCGGCGGTCGACGCCTTCATCGCGCAGAATCCCTATTCCTTCGGCCAGCGCCAGATCCTGGCGTTGCAGCAGATCGCGATCGAGCCGCCGTCGGACCCCAAGGCGCTGGCGCCGCTGGCCGACGCGCATTCGCTGGATGCGGTTGCCGCGACGCTGACCCGGCTGAAGATCCCGTTCACGCGCACCAGCGGGCGTCTCGACACCGCCAGCGTGCCGCCGGAGGCGCTGAAGCGGATCTTCTCGCTGCCGCCGACCGAGCCGTTCGTGCTGCCCGCTAATGGCAAGCTCTACGCCAACGTCATCACCGCGCGTGAGCCCGTGTCGATGTCGCAGGACGACATGCGCAAGGCCGCGTTGGCCGGGCTGCGGCAGCAGAATGCGCGCAGCGGGCTGACCAACGAGGTCAAGCAGCTGCGCTCCAAGGCGAAGATCGAGTACCAGCCGGGCTATGCGCCGGCCGCAAACGCCACCCCGGCGGCGGCTGCGGCGACGAAGTAAGCGCCTACGGGGCCGGCGTTCCGGCCGGCCCCCAATGCCTCGCTCGCGAAGGCGCGGCACTTGCCGCAAGGCGTGTCGCTTCTATGATACACCTCCATGATACTGGGGGGTGACGATGCGGTTCGGACAAGGCGTGATGCTGGGCGCGGCAACGATTCTCTGCGGGATGCTGGCGGTGGCTGCTTCCGCTCAAGAATATCGCCCCACCTTTCGTCCCGATCGCATGAAGGGGCCGCCGGCCGGTCCTCCCAACCAGGTGCTGGTGCTTGGCGGCCCGCATCTGTCCGCCTATAAGACGCTCCGCCGCGACGCGCTGGCGCCGCTTCTCGATCGGCTCGCGGCATGGAAGCCCGAGGCGATCGCGACCGAAAACCTCTCCGGGCTCCTGTGCGATACGATGCGCCGCTTCCCGGTGCGCTATTCTCAGAGCGTGGCGATATATTGCCCCGATCCGTCCGCCGCCGGCAAGGCGCTGAACCTCGACGTCCCCGCGGCGAATGCGGAAGCCCAGCGGCTACTGGCTGCCTGGCCGGCGTCACCCGGCGCCGCGCAGCGCCGGCGCCTCGCCGCGGTGTTCCTTGCCGCGGGCGAACCGGGATCGGCGATGGTGCAATGGCTCCGCTTGCCGTCCGCTGAGCGGCGGGTCAGCGACGGGCTCGACGTCGCGATGGTCGCGGAACTGGAGCGTCGCTGGGCGCGGCCGGGCGAGACCGAATGGGTCGGCGCGGCGCTGGCGGCGCGCGTCGGCCTCGAACGGCTCTATTCGGTCGACGACCACAGCGCGGACAGTCCGACCCCGCCGGAGCAGGAAGCCGCCTCCGATGCGGCGATCTCGCATGCGTGGGACAATCCCGCGGCACGCGAGCGACAGGCGATCGCGAGGCAACTCGACGCCGATATCGGCGCGTCTGGCGGCGTGCTGGCGCTGTATCGCGGTGCGAACACGGCACGTGCCCAGGCACTCGCCTTTCAGGGCGATTTCGGCGCGACGCTGGTCGAGCCGTCGCCGCAGCGGTTCGGACGCCAGTATGTCGGCTATTGGGAGACGCGCAACCTGCGCATGGTCGCCAACATTCGGGATGTGCTCGGGCTGCATCCCGGCACGCGGTTGCTCGCGATCGTAGGCGCGTCGCACAAAGGCTATTACGAGGCCTATCTCAACCAGATGCACGACGTGCAGTTGATTGATGCGGAGAAGATCCTGCGTTGACGCGCGAACCGTCGCGGAGGCGGCGCGCCGATCGCGCCGCCCCCTCCGGCTCACTTGTTGTAATAGTCGCTGTAGCCGGCGCCGTAGCCATAGCCGTAGTTATCGGCCAGCAGCCCGCCGTCGAAGCGGTTGAGCACCACGCCCGCGCACGGCGCCTGGTCCAGCACGTGCAGCGCGTCCTGGATTTGCTTGCGCGTGGTGCGGCCCTCCTCGACAACCAGGATGAACGCGTCCAGCTTCGTGGTGACGATCGTGGCATCATCGTTCGCGAACACCGGCGGCAGGTCGCACAGAAACAGGCTGTGCGTCGGGCGCGCGCGCATCGCGGCGACCATCGCATCCATGCGCGGCGACGACAGCAACTCCGCCGAGCGCGCAGGGGCGTTGTCGGTCGGCAGGATCACGAGCCGTTCGCCTTCGGGATGCACCGCCAGCGCGTCAAGCGCCGGCACGCTGCCTTCCAGGAAGTGGCGAATGCCGCGCTCGACCGGCAACCCGAAATTGGCCGCGATCGAGCCGCGGCGCAGGTCGAGGTCGACCAACGTCGTGTCGATCCCCGGCGTGCGCGACAGCGCCGCCGACAGGTTGGTCGCGACGAACGACTTGCCGACCGCCGGGGTCGCCGAGACGACCCCGAACAGCCGCCAGCCCTTGTTCCGGTGCAGCTTGAGGAGCCGCGACCGCATCAGGTTGAACGGGCGTGACCGCACGTCGCGGCTGTCGAAGCCGTAGATGCCGCGCTGCTTGGCGACTGCGGTCGACCACGCGAACTGCTCCGCGTCCTGAAGCGTCGGGATCGGCGCCTCCGGGCGCAGGTCGCTGGTGATCTTCGTCATCACTACCTCGGTCATCACAGCCCCTCCTGCGCGGCAACGCGACGGCGCGCGCGCCGCAGCGTCGGCAGCCGGAAGCGACGCGGCTTCTCGCCGGGCGCCAGGTCGGGAGTGAAGGTCGGCACCAGCGCTAGCGGCTCCAGCCCGAGCGACTTGATCTGGGCGACGCCGCGGATCGGGCGCAGCAAGAGCTCGAGCGCCAGCGCCAGGATCACGCCCAGCCCGAGCCCGGCGCCGATCCCGCCGCCGATCAGCAGCAGACGGTTGGGCGACACCGGCTTGTCGGGCGAGGAGGGCGGATCGACCACCGACAGGCGCTCGCCCTTCTGCTCCTGCGCCATCCGTGCCGAATTCTGCGCGCGCAGCACGTTGCCCGAAATGTCGCGAAGCTGCTCGCGCAGGCCGCTGGCGCGCGCCTCCAGCTGCGACACTTGCTCCTGCAGTACCGGCGCACGCGACTGCGCCGCCATGCCGGCCGCCGCACGCGATTCGTCGGAGGCGCGATATTGCTGGAGCTGCGCGATCTGGGCGTTGTTCGCCTGGATCTGGCTTTGCACCAGCGCATTGTCGGAGCTATCGCCCTGCGACGCGGCGATTTCCTTGGCCTGTTGCAGCCGCGACTTGGCGCGCACCACGTCGGGATGGCTCTCCGCGAAGACCGCGCGCGCCGCCACCAGCGCCGCCTCGGCCTGCTGGACCATCGGGTCCTTGCCGCCGCTGCGCTGCATCTGCGCCATCAGCTGGCGATTTTCGCTCTGCAACTGCGCGATCTGCGCGCTGTAGCTGCCCGTGTTGGCGGGCATCACCACGCCGCCGGTCGCCAGCGCGCTGCCGTTGCGCGCCTTGATCGCGGTGATCTGCGCCTCGATGCGGTTGATCTCGTCGGTCAGTTTGCTGGACTGGTCCTGCAGGAAGTCGACGGTGTTGTTCGCCTGCGCCGCCATGGTGGTGGCGTCGATTTCCAGGAAGCGGCTGACGAAGCTCTGCATCACCGCCTGCGCCTTGGCAGGATCGGAGTAATCGTAGCTCATCGTGAACGCGATGGTGTTGGTGCCGCCGGGCTGCGCGCCGCCGCCGCCGATATCGCCACTGACCGCGGCGAGATTGGTGGCGTCCTGCATCTTGGTCACGATCGACGACAGCGGTTTCGACCGGCGCTCGTCGGCGTACAGGTTGTTCTGCTCGATGAGCTCGATCAGGTCTCCGCGGCTCAGCACCTGCTCGCGGATCTTGGCGATCCGCTGGTCGATGATCGTGTTGATCGGCGAGGTGACGAGCGTTGAGGGCAGTTCCTGCGATTCGACCAGCAGCGTCGCACTCGACCGGTAGATGCGCGGCAAAAGCAGCGCCGCCGCGACCCCGGCGATCGACAGCACCACGAACGGTACGATCACCAGCCATTTGCGCTCCCACAGGATGCGCGGGATGTAATTGATGAAGCCGCCGCCGTCGGTCGACGACTCTTCGGTATCTACGCTGTCACTCACCGGCGGTCGCCCAATCTGGTACGAAGGAAAAGCCTGAAGATCGTGTCGGACGGCGTACCCAGCCCGCTGACGCTCGCCTGGCGATAGCCGACCGAGGCGCCCGCGAAGAGCCGCCGCGTGACCGCGCGCTCATAGGCGACGCTGGCGTTCAGATACTCGACGCGCGGCGCCTGCAACGTGATGTCCGACGTGGCGGTCAGCCGCGAATAGTCTACCGAGGCGCGCAGAACGTCGTTTTCGCGCAGGCGGTACGAATAATCGAACGCGCCCCCCCAGCGGCGCGAGACGTCCCCCAGCCCGGTCGGCTGCGCGTCGCTATAGGCGCGCACGCACTGCGTCGAGCGGCCGGCGGTGCGGCACCCGTTGAAATTGCCCGAGAAGCCGGTGACGTTCGAGGTGCCGGCCGGCGTCGTCGACGACACGAAGATCACGCCGGCGCCCAGGGTGAAGTTCAGCTGCTGGTTGACCTGATGCGTCAGCGTCGCCTGCGGCGCATAGGTGTGCCCGGAATAGCCGGGCCGGTCGTAGTCGATCCAGGTTCCCGACCCTTGCAGGCCGACGCTGGTCCGCTCCGATAGTGCTCGGCTATAGCCGACCGTCGCCGCGGTGCTGCGCGACGACAGCAGCGCGCCCGATTCCCGGCCGTAGCTGATACGATTGATGCTGACCTGCCCGGTCAGCGTGTCGCGAGGCGCGACCCGCCAGTCGGCGCCGAGCGCGGCGACGATCGCATTCTGGCGCTGGTTCAGCCCGATGACCGCGATGTCGGGGGTGCCGAGATCCGGGCCCGGGGTCGGGTCGACCACGCCGACGACGCCCAGCCCGTTCTGGCCGATGATCGAGCTGTCGAACGATAGATCGGCGCGCGCGTTCAGTGTCGGGGTCATGGCGCGGCGCGCCTGCGCGGCGACACCGTACAATTCGGCGGCGCTGTAGCGGGTCAGATAATCGCTGCGGCTGTAACGGGCGAGCAGCGTCGCTTCGTTGCGCTCGTCCAGGAACGTGACCTGCGGGGTGATCGCCAGTTCGGTCGCGAAGGCGCCGGTATCGCGGCCGCGGTCGCGGATCAGGAACGGGTTCGTCGAATAGCTCGCGCCCGCCGACACGTCGACGGCGGCGCGCGTTTCCTGCGCACCGACCGGCGCGGCGGAAAGTGTCGCCAGCGCGCCG
The DNA here is from genome assembly GCF_031456125.1 of Sphingomonas sp. BE138. Classification (NCBI taxonomy): domain Bacteria; kingdom Pseudomonadati; phylum Pseudomonadota; class Alphaproteobacteria; order Sphingomonadales; family Sphingomonadaceae; genus Sphingomonas; species Sphingomonas sp. BE138. The sequence goes on along the minus strand of NZ_JAVDUC010000005.1, from coordinate 178,071 downwards.
GTCAGCAGCGCCGCGGCGGCGCCGCGCGAGAGCGTTGCGGCGCGCATCACGGGACGATCACCGTATCGCCGCCGCGCACCAGCGGCAGCGAATCATTGCTGACGTCGCTGACCGAGCCCTTCAGGATATCGTTCAGCTTGACGCGGATCGCCTGCGCGCCCGTCGGCGTCTTGCGGATGATGACGACGTTGCCCAGCTGCGCGAACTCGGCCGGGCCACCGGCAAAGCTCAACGCTTCCAGTACGTTGACGTAGCGGCCGGGGTTGAACGAGCCCGGGCTGCGCACCTTGCCCAGCACCGAGAATTGCAGCCCTGCCGGGGTCTTCACCGACACCGTGACCTGCGGCACCGCGGTGCGATACTGCGATTCCAGCCCCTTGGTGATGCGCGCCTCGATCTCGCCCGGCAGCGCGTTCAGCGCGTCGACCTTGCCGACCAGCGGAAAGGAGAAGGTGCCGTCGGGCAGCACGCGCACGGTGCGTTGCAGGCGCTCCTCACCCCATACGAAGATGTCGAGCTCGTCGCCCGGATTGATGCGGTAGGCGGCCAGCGCGGCCGGCTGCGCCGCGGCCTGCGGCCGGGCGGCCGTCTGCTGCTGCGCGGACGCCGGCAGTGCCGGAAGCAGCAACAGGGCGATGCCGCCGAAAAGCCTGGTCTTCATGTCATCCCCCTTGCCGAGCGGCGGGCGCCGGCACCGCCAACCTGCCCTTCGGCTTCCATCGTTTGCCAGCCCGCCCCTTATCGGGTAAAGCGCTGACCGTCAGGTGCCTTACAGCATTTTCCTTACGAAGTACGTACGAGATTGTCGGGGATGGGCAGCATTCTTGTGCGTGCTATTATGGTACAGCGGGTCGCGGCGCGACGGCCGGCGCGGCGCGTGACGGTGGCGGCGTGTGCCGCCTTGATGTTGCTCACCGGGTGCCGCTCGCGCGAGGAGCGCGCCGCCAAGTTTGCGGCGATGTACGAATCGGCGATGGCCGACAACAACCCGTTCATGGCGCGGCTGGCGATGCAGAAGGCGGTCGCCTACGACGACGCCAACCCCGATTACTGGCAGCAACTGGGCAGCGTGCAGCTGGCGCTCGGCGACTATTCGGGCGCGTTCAACGCCTATCTTCGCGCCAACGAGCTCGATCACAGCAATCCGGCGGTTCTGCAGGCGCTGGCCGATCTGGCGGTGATCGGTGGCCATAGCGAGGATGCGCAGCGTTACGCCAGGCAGGTGCTGCTGCTGCGTCCCGACGATCCGGCGCCGCAGACCACGCTCGGCTTCGTGGCGCTGCGCAACCGCGATTATGACGGAGCCTTGAAGCGCGCGGAGACGGTGCTGGCGTCGCGCGTCGACGACTCGAACGCCACCATCCTGAAGGCGCGCGCGCTGGCGGGGCAAGGGAAAGCGGAGCCGGCCCTCACGCTGCTGCGCGATTTCGTCGCCGGCCACCCCCGCGATGCCTCGGCGCTCGATGCGCTCGGCGACCTGTCGGGACGGTTCGGCAACCTGCCCGGGCAAAAGGATGCGCAGAGCCGCGAACTGGAACTTCGTCCCAAGGACGTCGGTCTGCGCGTCAATTATGCGCGAACGCTATATCGACTGGGCGAGCGCGACGCGGCGCACGACATGTTGCTGCCGATGATGCGCAGCGGCGAGCATGGCGGCCTGCTGATCGACATGCTGGCATTGTTCCTGCGGTATGAACCGCGCGACCGTGCGCTGGCGGAGGTGCGCGCGCTGGCGCCGCAGGCGTCGGCGGGCGACAAGATGCGCTACGCCTATTTCCTGATGATGGCCGGGCAGGCGGCCGAAGGGGAGGCGCTGGTCGCGCCATTGGTGTCGCTGCCGGTCACCGCCGCCAACGCCGCGCCGCTTGCGCTGCTCGCGCAGGCGCAGGCGATGCAGGGGCGCAACGATGATGCGTTGAAGCTGCTGGATGCGGTGCTGGCGTTCGACGACGGCAACATCACTGCGTTGCGCGCACGCACCGACCTGTATCTGCGCACCGGACGCGGGCGGCAGGCGGTCTTCGATGCGCAGCGGCTGGTGGCCAGCAAGCCGCGCTCGGCCGACGATCGCGTGCGGCTGGCACGCGCCTACACGCTCGCCGGGCAACCGCAGCTGGCCGAGAACACGTATCGCGCGGGTATCCAGGAGATCGGCGGCGCCGATCCGCTGCTGTTCGCCGGTTTGCGGAATTTTCTGGTCAAGGCCGGCCGCAACGACGAGCTTGCCGCGGTTCAGAAGCAATTTGTTGAACAAACACAGCTAGCACGCGCGCAATGGTAGCGCGGCGCGCGGGTGGTCCGGACGATCCGGGCGGGGCAGGACGGGAACGGGTGGCGAGTTCGGGATCGGTACAGGCGCGGCGTTTCACCTCCAACGTGATCCCTTCGATGGTGTTCGCGATCGACCTGCTGTGCCTGATCGTCAGCGTACCGGTGGCGTTCCTTCTGTATACCGTTATCGTCGGACAGACGGTGGTGCCGGGCGTGCACACCGCCGCCGGCTTCATCGCCGGCGTCGCCTTTTTCCTGATCCGCCAGTCGCGCGGGGTATACAGCCAGTCGTTCTCGCTGCTGCAATCGGGCGACACCGCAGTCGCGCTCGACTATTTGATGTCGGCGCTGCTCAGCAGTGCGATCGTCTGGCAGTTCGGGCTGGTCGACGAGGTTTCGCGCGGGCTCACCCTGGCTTATGTCGGATCGGCGACGGGCTTGCTGTTCGTCAGCCGCTTCGTGCTGCGCGCCACGCTGCGGCGGCTCGCCAACCGCGGCCGGATCCGGCAGCGCGTGGTGCTGTACGGCGCCGACCAGGACACGGTAAAGCGGACGTGTCGGATGCTCGAGATGCAGGCGCTGCCGCAACTGATGCTGGTGGGGGTCGCCGACGATTATTCCCCGGTGGAGCGTCCGCAACTGCCCGGCAACCTGCCCTTCATCGGAGGCTTCGCCGAACTGCTGGCGATGGCGCGCGATGGCGAGGTCGATCAGGTGCTGATCGCGTTGTCGGACATGACGCGCGAGCGGATCGAGCTCATCATCGAGAAGCTGAGCGAAGTCGCGATCGACGTCTCGCTGATCCCGCGCGAGGCGATCGCGCTCGCTCCCGACTACCGCGTCAATTTCGTGGGGCAGATCCCGGTGCTGACGTTGTGGCAGCGGCAGATGCGCGACGGCAACACGATCGTGAAAGACCTCGAGGATGTCGTGGTCGCCACGCTGGCGCTGGTCTTCCTGTCGCCGCTGTTGCTGTTGACTGCGGTGGCGGTAAAGCTGACCAGCCCCGGTCCGATCATCTTCAAGCAGAAGCGCTTCGGTTTCAACAACCGCGAAATCATGGTGTGGAAGTTCCGCTCGATGTACGTCGATCGGCAGGACGTGAGCGGTGCGGCGCGGACCACCAAGGGTGACGCGCGCGTCACGCCGGTCGGCCGCCTGATCCGCAAGCTGAGCATCGACGAGCTGCCGCAATTGTGGAACGTGCTGCGCGGCGACATGTCGATCGTCGGTCCGCGCCCGCACGCCACGCACATGAAGGTCGGCGACCATTATTATTTCGACGCGGTCCGCGGCTATGCGGCGCGCCACCGCGTCAAGCCGGGCATCACTGGGCTGGCGCAGGTCCGTGGTCTGCGCGGCGAGATCCAGACGATCGAGCGCGCCAAGCGCCGGGTCGAGCTGGACCGCTATTATATCGACCATTGGTCGCTGGGTCTCGACCTCAGGATCATGGTCGAGACGGTCGTGAACCTGGCGTTCGACAAAAATGCCTATTGAGGCCGCGGCTCTGCGCCGCGAATTTCTGGGGATCGACTTCGATCTGCTCGACGCCGATGCGGCGGTCGCCTGGCTGTCCCGGGTCCATGCGGGCGACGCCTTCTCCTATGTCGTTACCCCCAACGTCGACCATGTCGTCCGCCTGGAGGCACTGGGGGAGGCGGATGCGCTCGGCCGCGAACTATGGCAGGCGTACCGCGCGGCGCGGCTGGTGCTGTGCGACAGCCGGGTGCTGGTGCGCCTCGCGCGCGTCTATGGCGTCGACCTACCGCTGGCGCCCGGCAGCGACGTGACGGTACGGTTGTTCGACGAAGTTGTCCGACCGGGCGATCGGATTGCGATCATCGGTGGTGACGCCGCGCTCCTCGCCGCGTTGCGCGTGCGCAATCCCGCGCTCGACCTCGTGCAGCACGTCCCACCGATGGGGATGCTCCGCGATCCCGACGCGCTGGCCGCGGCGGTCGCGTTCGCGCGCACCGCGGCTGCACGCTTCGTGCTGCTCGCGGTCGGCTCGCCGCAGCAGGAGGTGCTTGCCGGGCGCATCGCGGCGGCGGGCGGGGCGACCGGCTGCGCCTTGTGCATCGGCGCCTCGCTCGACTTCATCGCCGGACGGCAGCGCCGCGCGCCACGCGTCGTGCAGCGGCTCGGACTGGAATGGGCGCACCGGCTGGCGTCGCAGCCCGGGCGCTTGTGGCGGCGCTACCTTGTCGACGGGCCGCGGGTCTTCCGGCTCGCCCACGCCTGGCAGCGCGCCCGCACCCGGTGAGCGGGCGCTGGACGCCGGGGATCGGCGACCCGAGTGCGCTGGGATGGATCACCGTCGTCGCTTATCTCGCCGCCGCCGCGATGTGCGGGCTGGCCGCCCGCGCCGATCCGACCGACCGTGGCGCCGCCCGGTTCTGGAGGGCGGTGGCGCTCCTGATGTTGCTGTTGGGGATCAACAAGCAGCTGGATCTTCAAACCCTGCTGACGCAGATCGGCCGCGCCGTGGCGCTGCGATATGGCTGGTACGAGCAGCGCCGTGCGCTTCAGGCGGCGTTCATATTGATGGTCGCGGTGGGTAGTGCAATTGCGATAGGCATGTTGTGGCAACGTGCGGCGGCGCTGCAACGCAACATACGTTATGCGCAGGCGGGTGTAATCTTCGTGACTACTTACGTCGTGATCCGTGCAGCATCGTTTCATCATGCCGACATCTACATCAGTGCCCGTCTATTCGGCATGAGGCGCAACTGGATCATTGAATTGTCAGGACTTGCCGTCATCATCGGAACGGCGATGCGCGCCGGGCGGAGCGGCGCAGGGCGACGGTAACACACGAATTGAACCCTCCGCACGCACGCCGCTGGCCCACTTTGTCTGACCATCATGTCGATCCGTCCCATTTAAGGACGTTCTGACCCATGTTGCGGTGCGTCGAAACGCCGCTTCTCGCATTTTACCTGCGCGCCGTGCCTGCGCGCGTCATCGTAGAGCCAACCTGCCTCGGATTGTCCCGATGTGGAGCGGCCGAACAAATTAGCGATGGTTTGGAAAGCATTAAGATGCAATAGAGCGACTCAGCGGTGCCTCGGGACAAGGTTGCACCGACGCCAGGAATCGGCGGGTCGCGGAAGTGGTACGGACGGACGTTCAACAGGGTGCAAGGGGATTTTTGATATGAAGAAATTTTTTGGGGCTGCCGCGGTCGCGGCGTCGCTGATCGCCGCGGCGCCGGCGATGGCGGCGGACTATACCATTCCGCTCGATCTGTCGTCGTCCGGTTTGTATAACGGCGGCAAGATCGTCGATGTCGACACCAACGGCTCGTTCACCGACGTGTTTTCGTTCACGACGCCGACCCCGATGGGCAACCTCGGTGCCAGCGTGATCACGCTGACCCTGACGGGCGGACTGTCGTTCACCTCGGTCCTGCTGAACGGAACGCCGCTCAGCCTGAAGCAGAATCTCGACCAGTATAACGCGGTCACCCCGACCGGTGGCCTGATTGCCGGCCCGAACCCGCAGAAGCTGACCGTAAATGGTTCGTTCGCGAAGACCACCGACCAGCCTTTGGGACAGTACAGCGTGCTCGTGCAGTTCCGCTCGACCCCGGCCGTGCCGGAGCCGGGCACCTGGGCGCTGATGATCCTGGGCTTTGGCGTCGTCGGCTACGCGATGCGTCGTCGTCCGTCGGTGCGCTTCGCGCAGGCGATCTGATGACCTGATCGTCCGCGGCGGCGACCGCTGCGGGCGACGATCGGTAGAAGCGGCGGCATGTCCCGGCGGCATGCCGCCGTTTCTTCGTCCTGCTCCGCTCGCTACGGTGCAGCCGGCGTATCGCGCCGGTCCGGCGTGATCGGTGCCAATGGTAGGGCCTGATTAGGATCATGGTGCTATAGCGCCGGTCCTTGTGACCCCGCACCGACGCGTCCTCGACCTGTTCTCCGCCGCGCCACGCGCTTGCCCCCGCGTCGCGCGGCCGTGATCAATATCCGCCACCTGCTCGGCCTCCCGCCGGCACGACGCGCACAGGTGCCGCCGGGCGTGCGCGTGTATGCGATCGGCGACGTGCATGGCCGCGCCGACCTGCTGCACCCGCTGCTCGGCTGGATCGCCGACGACCACGCGCGACGCGGGCCCGTTGACGCCTTGCACGTCGTGCTGCTCGGCGACCTGATCGACCGAGGCCCGGCCTCGTCGGCGGTGATCGACCTGCTGGCCCGACCCGGTCGGCAACAGGCGGAGCGCTACGTCCTGCGCGGCAACCACGAGGAGATGCTGCTCGCCATCCTCGACGGGGAGACCGGCGGCGTCGTCGACTGGTTGCGGCACGGCGGCGCCGATACGCTGGCCAGCTACGGCATCGACGCCGCACCGTATTGGGACGATCCGGATGCCCTGCCGCCGATGTTGCGCGGCGCGATGCCGGAGGGTCACGCCGCCTTCCTGCGCGCCACGCTCGATCAGGTACGGATCGGGGATTATCTGTTCGTTCACGCCGGCATCCGCCCCGGCGTCCCGCTCGACGCGCAGGACGGGCGCGACCTGCGCTGGATCCGCAAGCCCTTCCTGAACAGCCGTGCCGATCACGGCATGGTCGTGGTGCACGGCCACACCATCGTGCCCGCGGTCGATTACCGCCACAACCGTATCGCGATCGACACCGGTGCCTATCGCTCGGGGCGGCTCACCGCGCTGGGGCTGGAGGGCGAGTCGCGCTGGACGCTGACCAGTCGGCTCGATCCGGCATGATGCGCGCTTCCCTCGCTCCCCGATCGTGCGTAGCGAGGCGGGCATGATCGTGTTCGTCCTAGCGCGCGCCGACAATGGCGTCATCGGGGTCGACGGCCGCCTGCCGTGGCGGCTGCCGGCCGATCTCAAGCGTTTCAAGGCGCTGACCATGGGCAAGCCGATGGTCATGGGACGCAAGACGTTCGAGAGCTTTCCCGCACCCCTGCCGGGCCGCCGCCACATCGTGCTGACGCGCGACCCGCTGTGGTCGGCGGCGGGCGCGGAGGTGGCGCATGACGTCGACGCAGCGCTGGCGCTCGCCGGCGCCGGCGACGTGGCGGTGGTCGGCGGTGCGGAGATCTATGCGCTGTTGCTGGACCGCGCCGATCGCATCGAGTTGACCGAGGTGCATGGCACGCCGACGGGCGACGCGGTCGTTCCCGGGTTCATCGGCTGGCGCGAGGTGGCCCGCGAGTCGCATCCCGCCGATGGCGACCGCCCGGCATTCGATTTCGTGACGCTGGTACGGTGACGATGCTCCGGCTAAGGGCGCGCGATGCAGCGGCTTGACGGCGGCGCGACGGTGCCTGCGCATCTGGCGGGCGGGATCGTCGCGCTCGGCAATTTCGACGGTTTCCACCTGGGGCATCAGGCGGTGGTCGCGCGCGCGGTCGAGCGGGCGCGTGCCGAGGGGCGGCCCGCGCTCGTCGCCACCTTCGATCCGCATCCGGTCCGTCACTTCCGCCCCGACGCCGAACCGTTCCGGCTGACCACGCTCGACCAGCGCGAGCGGCTGTTCGCCGCGGCGGGGGCGGACGCGATGGTCGTTTTTCACTTCGACGCCGCGCTCGCCTCGCTCACCGCCGACGCCTTCGTCGCCGAGCGGCTCGTGGCGGCGCTGCGGATCGGCGGAGTCGTGACCGGCGAGGATTTCACCTTCGGCCACGCCAAGAGCGGCGACATCGCCACCTTGCGTCGGTCCGGCGCGGCGTCCGGCTTCTCGGTCGACACGGTCGGCGCGGTGCTGCTCGGCGGTGAGCCGGTCTCCTCTACCCGCATCCGCGCCGCGCTGCGCGGCGGCGACATGCGCGGCACCGCGCGGCTGCTCACGCGACCCTTTGCGATCGAGGGCGTGGTCCAGCACGGCGACAAGGTCGGACGGACGATCGGCTATCCGACCGCCAACCTCGACATGGGGCCGTACCTTCGCCCGGCGTACGGCATCTATGCGGTGCGGGGGCGGCTGCGGGACGGTCGGGTGCTGGACGGTGCCGCGAACCTCGGCATTCGACCGACGTTCGATCCGCCCAAGGAGCTGCTGGAGCCGTACTTCTTCGATTTCAGCGGCGACCTGTACGGCCAGACGATCGAGGTTGAGCTGATCGAGTGGCTGCGCGCCGAGGCGAAGTTCGACGGGCTCGGCGCATTGATCGCGCAAATGGACAGGGATTGCGTCCGCGCCCGCGAGTTGCTGGCGCGCTGACGCATGGTTAAGGCATACGATAACATGGCCGACGCATCCGATAACGCGCGCGACTGGCGCGACACCGTCTTCCTGCCGAAGACCGACTTTCCGATGAAGGCGGGGCTCGCGCAGAAGGAGCCCGCGATCCTGGACCGCTGGACGCGGATCGGACTGTACGACCGGCTGCGGCGCGAGCGGCTGGGGCGCGAGCGCTGGATCCTGCACGACGGCCCGCCCTACGCCAACGGCGACATCCACATGGGCCATGCCATGAACAAGGTGCTGAAGGACGTGATCGTCCGCAGCCGCACCCTGATGGGCTATGACGCGCCCTACGTGCCCGGCTGGGACTGCCACGGCCTGCCGATCGAATGGAAGGTCGAGGAGGCGTATCGCGCCAGGAAGCTCGACAAGGATCAGGTGCCGGTCGCGCAATTCCGCGCCGAATGCCGCGCCTATGCCGAGAAATGGGTCGCGGTGCAGCGGCAGGAGTTCGAGCGGCTGGGCGTCATGGGCGATTGGGACGACCCGTACCTGACCATGAAGTACGAGGCCGAGGCGACGATCGCGGCCGAGCTGCTGAAGTTCGCCGAAAGCGGCCAGCTTTATCGCGGCGCGAAGCCGGTGATGTGGAGCCCGGTCGAAAAGACCGCACTGGCCGAGGCCGAGGTCGAATACGAGGACATCGTCTCGACCCAGATCGACGTCGGGTTCGAGGTGATCGACTGCCCCGAATATCCGGGGCTGGCGGGGACGCTGGCGGTGATCTGGACGACGACGCCGTGGACGATCCCCGTCAACCAGGCGCTCGCTTACGGGTCGGCGGTCGATTACCTCCAGTTCGAGCATGACGGGCGTCGCTATCTGGTCGCAGAACCGCTGATGCCCGCCTTCACGAAGCGGACCGGCATCCCGATGGGCAAGATCATCGCGCTCATCAAGGGGCCGGTGCTGGAGGGCGCGACCGCGCGCCACCCGATGCACCATCTGGGTGGCTTCTTCGCGACTCCACGCCCGTTCTTCGAGGGCGCGTTCGTCACCACCGACGCGGGAACCGGGCTCGTCCACATGGCCCCCGATCACGGTGAGGACGACTTCCTGCTGTGCAAGGCGCACGGGCTGGATCCGGTGTTCGCGGTCGACGGCGCGGGCATGTACCGCGCCGACTGGGCGTGGCTGGGCGGGCAGGGCAGCGTCATCAACAAGAAGTTCGTCAGCGCGGAAGGGCCGATCTGCTCGGACCTGCGCGCGACCGGCAACCTGCTGTCGGCCAGCGACGATTTCGCGCACAGCTACCCGCATTCGTGGCGGTCGAAGGCGAAGGTGATCTTCCGCGCGACCCCGCAATGGTTCATCCCGATGGACGCCAATTCAAAGCCCTCTCCCCTCCGGGGAGAGGGTTTGGGTGAGGGGCAGGTGTCTCATGGAGAGGCCGTTCTCGGTGAGACCCCGACCCCTCACCCAACCCTCTCCCCGGAGGGGAGAGGGCTTGATGGGGGCAACGCCGCCACCCTGCGCGAGGTCGCGCTGGATGCGATCGGCCGCACGCAATGGGTCCCGGCCCGCGCCGAGAACCGCATCCGTTCGATGGTCGAGGGGCGTCCCGACTGGGTCATCAGCCGCCAGCGCGCCTGGGGCGTGCCGATCGCGCTCTACGTCCACCGCCAGACCGGTCAGTATCTGAACGACCGGGCGGTCAACGATCGCATCATCGCGGCCTTTCGCGAGGGCGGTGCGGACGCGTGGTTCACCGCCGACCACCAGGCACTGCTCGGCGACCGCTACGACCTCGCCGATTACGAGCCGGTCAACGACATTCTCGACGTGTGGTTCGACTCGGGCTCGACCCATGCGTTCGTCGTCGAGGCGCGCTACGGCGAGGGCACGCGCGCGAACCTCTACATCGAGGGCTCCGACCAGCATCGCGGCTGGTTCCAGTCGTCGCTGCTCGAATCGTGCGGCACGCGCGGGCGTGCGCCGTACGATGCGGTGCTGACGCACGGCTTCGCGCTCGACGGGCAGGGGCGGAAGATGTCGAAGTCGCTCGGCAACGTCGTCGATCCGCTCAAGGTCATCGGCGAGTCGGGCGCGGACATCCTGCGGCTGTGGTCGGTGTCGACCGACTATTTCGACGACGTTCGGATCGGCAAGGAAGTGCTGGCGACAGCGTCGGACGGCTATCGCAAGCTGCGCAATACCTTCCGCTACCTGCTCGGCGCGCTCGACGGCTTCACCGACGGAGAGCGCGTGCCCGTCGCCGAGATGCCGGAGCTGGAGCGGTACATGCTCCACCTGCTCCACGCGCTCGACCGCGAGCTGAAGGATGCGGCGCAGACCTACGAGTTCAACCGCTACGTCCGCCGTCTGACCGACTTCTGCAACGAGGATCTCTCCGCGTTCTTCTTCGACGTGCGCAAGGACTCGCTCTATTGCGATGCCGCGACCGACGTGAAGCGGCGCGCGTATCGCACGATGCTCGACGTGCTGTTCCACGCGCTGGTCCGCTATGCCGCGCCGATCCTCGTCTTCACCGCCGAGGAGGTGTGGCAGGCGCGTTACCCGAGCGACGACAGCTCGGTCCACCTGCTCGAATGGCCGTCGCTGCCTGCGGAAGCGGGCGAGGACGTGTCACAGCGCTGGCTGGCGGTCCGGCAGCTGCGCGAGCGCGTGACCGAGGCGATCGAGCCGCTGCGCCGCGAGAAGACCATCCGCTCCAGCCTGGAGGCGGAGGTGACCGTCCCCGAACTGCCGCTGGCGGCAGATGCGCTGGCGGAGGTGTTCATCGTCGCCAGGGTCGACGAGGCGCCGACCGTCGACGTCGCACGCACCGATTACCACAAGTGCGGGCGGTGCTGGCGTCACCTGCCCGACGTCGCCGCCGACGCTGACCTGTGCGGACGTTGCGCGGACGTGACCGGAGGCACCGCGTGATCCCGCGCGCCGGATTGCTGGTCGCCGGCGTCGTGCTGGTCGTCGATCAGGTCGTGAAGTGGTTCGTCACCGGGCCGCTGCGAATCGACTTCCTGGGCGCCTATCGCACCTTGCTGCCGATCTTCGACCTGCGCTTCACCAAGAACGAGGGCGTGTCGCTGGGCATGTTGCGCGCGGAGACCGACGTGACGCGCTGGCTGCTGGTCGCGTTCACCGCCGCGATCGCGATCGCGGTGGCGGTGTGGATGTTCCGGGAGCGCAAGCGCGCCGACCAACTCGCGCTCGGGCTGGTGCTGGGCGGGGCGCTGGGCAATATTCTGGATCGGGTGCGGCTGGGCTATGTGGTCGATTTCGCCGACCTGCACTTCGGCGAGTGGCGGCCCTTCCTGGTGTTCAACGTCGCCGATGCCGCGATCTCGATCGGGGTGGTGATTTTGCTGGTGCGCGCGCTGCTGATCCGCGAGAAGCGCGACGAGATTTCGGAGAATGTCCATGCGTAAGTCTGTGGTGGTGGTGGCCGGGATGGCGGCGCTGGGGCTGCTGGGCGGCTGCGGCAAGCGCGGCTACGACCGGGCGCGCCCCGACGAGTTCGCGGTCGCGCGGCAGGCGCCGCTGATTATCCCGCCCGACTTCGCGCTGGTCCCGCCGCAGCCGGGTGCCGCGCGGACGCAGGGCAACAACCCGCAGGCGCAGGCGATCGAGGCGCTGTTCGGCGGCCCGGCCGCGCGCAGCGCGGGCGAGACGGGCGTGATCGACCAGGCCGGCGGCACCGGCGCCGCGACGCCGGGCATCCGCTCGGGCGTGGGCGATCCGGCCACCAACGTGATCGACAAGGGGCAGACGACCAACGACATCGTCGCCGCCCCGCAAGGCGACGGGCAAGACGCGCGGGCGGCGGCCGGTGGCGCGGCGACCGCGCCGGCGGCGCAGCCCACGCCGCAGAACTGACGCTTTCTCCCCGACCAACGTCATCCCAGCGAAAGCTGGGATGACGTGCCGCATCGGCATCGCTGGTGGAAAGAAGTCCCAGCTTTCGCTAGGGTGACGAAGGGGAAGTCTACCGTCTCCCCCTGCCAGCGTGGGGACGACGCCGCTATACCCCCCGCGCCGCCCGCCAGGCCGCGAGTCCGCGCTCCAGATCGGCGATCAGGTCGTCGGCATCCTCCAGCCCGATCTGCAACCGAACGACCGGCCCGGCGAAGGCGCGATCGGTGACGCTGCGGTGGCGCTGCGGATCGACCGGCACCGCCAGGCTCTCGAACCCGCCCCAGCTGTAACCGATCCCGAAGTGGTCGAGCGTGTCGATCAACGCCGTCCGCGCTGCATCGTCGCCCCCCGCCAGCACGAACGAGAACAGCCCCGCCGCGCCGCGGAAGTCGCGCGTCCAGATGTCGTGCCCGGGGCAGGAGGGCAGCGCGGGATGCAGCACCTGCGCCACCTCGGGCCGGGCCGCGAGCCACTGCGCGATGCGCAGCGCGCTCGCCTCGTGCCGCTCCAGCCGCACCCCCATCGTGCGCAGCCCGCGCGACGCGAGATAGGCGTCGTCGGCGCTCACCACCTGCCCCAGCTGGAAACTGGTCTCGCGAAGCGCCGCGAATCGCCCCGGCCCGGCGGTGACCGACCCCATCATCACGTCCGAATGCCCGCCGATGTACTTGGTGCACGCCAGGATCGCATAATCGACGCCCAACCCGATCACCGGGAACAGCAGCGGCGTTGCCCAGGTATTGTCGATGACCGTCGCCACCCCGCGCGCCTGCGCGGCGGCGACGATCGCGGGCACGTCCTGCACCTCGAAGGTGAGGCTGCCGGGGCTTTCCATGAAGATCGCGCGCGTTCGCTCGCCGATCAGTTCGGCGATGCCCGCGCCGATCATCGGATCGTAATAGCGCGTCGTCACCCCCATCCGCGCCAGCAGCTTGTCGGCGATCCCGCGCGTCGGGTCGTAGGCGCTGTCGACCAGCAGGAGTTCGTCGCCCGGCGACAGCAAGGTCAGCAGGCACGCCGCCACCGCCGCCACGCCCGAGGGATAGAGGAAGGTCCCTTCCGCGCCGGGCTCCAGCTCGGTCAACGCATCGGCGAGGCTCCACTGCGTCGGCGTGCCGCGCCGGCCGTAGAACAGCCGGTGGTGGGTATCGCGCGCGCCGGTCGCGCGCAGGTGCGCGACGTCGTCGTAGAGGATCGTCGAGGCGCGCCACACCGGCGTGTTGACAACCCCGGCCGTCCACTCCTTGCGCCGCCCGCCGGTGACCAGCCGCGTCGCGGGGCGGATGTCGTCGCGGTCGCTCATGCTTCACCTGTCGCCTTCGGCGTGGTGGGGTCGCCGCCCCATTCGGTCCAGCTGCCGTCATAGACGGCGGCCTCCTGCCCCAGCAGATGCGCTCCGAACGCCAGCACGCTGGCGGTGATTCCGGAACCGCAGGTCATCGCCATCGGCTTGTTCGGGTCGATTCCGGCGGCGGCGAACGCGTCGGTGAGTGCCGCACCCTGCCTCCACGTCCCGTCGGCGTTGAACAGCCGCGGATAGGGCAGGTTGCGCGACCCCGGAATGTGACCGAGTGCCACGCCGGTGCGCGGATCGGCCTCCGCGCCGGTAAAGCGCGCCGCCGAGCGCGCATCGACGATCTGCACGGTCCCTTCCTGCTGGATCTTCCGCATCGCGGCGAGGTCGAGCACCCCGACCCCGGCGGCGGCCACATCCACCGTCGTCGGCGCCGGCGTGGGCGTTCCCTGTTCCAGCGGCCGCCCCTCCGCTTTCCACTTCGCCAGTCCGCCATCGAGCAGCGCGACCTGCGCGAAGCCGAACGCGCGCAACATCACCCACGCCCGCGCCGCGGTCCGGTGCGGCGCGTCGTCGTAGAGCACGATCCGGTCGTCCGCACGCAGCCCCAGCCGCCCGGCCAGCGCCGCGAAGTGGGTCGCGCCCGGCATGGTCGAGGGCAGCGCCGCGCCCGGCTCCGCGAACGCCGCCAGGTCCATGAATGCCGCGCCCGGAAGATGGCCGGCGGCGAACTCGGCGGCGGCGTCGCGCGGCGGCTCGCCGGGCAGCCCGACATGGTAGCTGGCGTCCAGGACGCGCAGGCCCGGCGCCCCGGTGTTCGCGGCGAGCCATTCGGTGGAGACGAGATCGTGCATCGCCTTCCCATAGCCCTTCGGACGCCGCGGTGAACAGGTCGCAGGCGCGCGCCGCGGTGAACAGGTCGCAATCGCGCACGCGAGCGCCTATGTGCGCGCGCATGACCCCGATGCACCTTGGCCAGACCAGCACGCTTCCCGCCTCGCCGGAGGAAGCGGTCCTCGACTATGTCCCGAACCCGCGCCCCGGCACCACCTATCTGGTGCGCTTCACCCAGCCCGAATTCACCTCGCTCTGCCCAGTTACGGGGCAGCCCGACTTCGCACATCTGGTGATCGATTACGCCCCCGCCGCGACGATCGTCGAATCGAAATCGCTAAAGCTGTTCCTGGGCAGCTTCCGCAACCATGCCGCCTTCCACGAGGATTGCACGGTGGGGATCGGCGAGCGACTGTTCCGCGAGATGCAGCCGCAATGGCTGCGGATCGGCGGTTACTGGTATCCGCGCGGCGGCATGCCGATCGACGTGTTCTGGCAATCGGGCGCGGCGCCTGCCGGCCTATGGCTGCCCGATCAGGGGGTCGCGCCGTACCGCGGACGCGGGTGAACTGATCGCGATCAACCCGTTCGCGGATGCTGCATTGCGGAATTATGGCAACCTTTCGTCTTAATGTCGGTTCATCTTCGCGAACGCGCAGGCATCGGGCCGCGTACCATCGGCAAGGGCAAGGGGATGAAGCAGTCGACCGGAGCGCTGGATGTCGGGCATATCGCGCTGATCGGTAATTTCCTGCCGCGAAAGTGCGGGATCGCGACCTTCACCACCGATACATACACCGCGCTCCGCGCGCGTTTCCCCGACATGCAGGTCGACGTCTACGCGATGGACGACCATCCCGGCCGCTACGATTACCCCGAGGCGGTGGTCGGTGCGATTCCGCAGCACGATCGCGACAGCTACGTCGCCATCGCGCGCACGATCGAGAACAGTGGTGCGCAGGTGCTGTGGCTCCAGCATGAATACGGCATCTTCGGCGGCGAGGCCGGCGGGCACATCCTCGCGCTGCTCGACCGGGTGTCGATCCCGCTGATCGTCACGCTCCACACCGTGCTCGAGAAGCCCAGCGCGGCCGAGCGTACGGTGCTGGAAGGGTTGTTGCGTCGCGCCGCCAAGGTCATCGTCATGGCCGAGCGCGGGCGCGAAATTCTCGAGCGCGTCTATGGCGCTAATCCGAAGCAGATCGCGACCATCCCGCACGGCGTCCCCGATCGGCCGTTCGCCGAGCCTGACGCGTTCAAGACGCGGTTCGGCTGGGAAGGGCGACGCGTAATCCTCACCTTCGGGCTGCTGGCGCCGGGCAAGGGGATCGAGACGATCATCGAGGCGATGCCCGCGGTCGTCGAGCGCAACCCGGAGGCGATGTATGTCGTGCTCGGCGCGACGCACCCCAATCTGGTCGCGCACGAGGGCGAGAAGTATCGCGACTCGCTCAAGGCGCGCGCGGAGCGCTTGGGCGTCGGCGCGAACGTGGCGTTCATCGACGCGTTCGTCGACCATGACGACCTGATCGACTATCTGCAGGCCGCCGATATCTATGCCACGCCGTACCTGAACCCCGCGCAGATCACGAGCGGTACGCTCAGCTACGCGGTCGGCGTCGGCAAGGCGGTGGTGTCGACCCCTTACGTCCATGCGACCGAGATCCTCGCTGACGGGCACGGCGTGCTCGTCGACTTCCGTGACCCGGCCGCGTTCGCGCGTGAAATCAACGACCTGCTCGGCAGTTCGCGCAATCTCGCGCGGTTGTCGGCCCGGGCTTATGCGCGGGGCCGGACGATGATCTGGCCGCGCGTGGTGGAGAAGGCGATGGACGAGCTGATGGCCAGCCTGGCGACCCGGACGCAGCGACTGCCGCATCCGGGCAAGGCCGACAAACAGGTGCTGCCTCCCGATATCGCCGCGGTCGAACGGATGAGCGACGCGACGGGCATGCTCCAGCATTCGATCTTCTCGGTCCCCGACCGCCGCCACGGCTATTGCATCGACGACAACGCCCGCGCGCTGATGTTGATGAGCATGGTGGAGGATTTGGAGCCCTCCGTCCGCGACAAGTGGATGACGATCTACGCCTCGTTCGTCCAATATGCGTGGAATCCCGACGCGCGGCGCTTCCGCAACTTCATGAATTTCGACCGGACGTGGTGCGAGGAGGTCGGCTCGGAGGATTCGAACGGCCGCACGCTCTGGGCGCTGGGTGTCACCGCGCGCGACGCACGCGAGCCCAAGCATCGCGACTGGGCGAAGGCGATCTTCGACAACACCGCGAGCCTCGCGCTGGAACTCGGCAGCCCGCGCGCACAGGGGTTCGCGATGCTCGGTGCGGCGGCGATGCTGGAGGCGTCGCCCGGCCATGAGATGGCGCTGCAGATTCTGCGTCGCTTCCCCGACGAGCACCTCGCGCTGCTCGACGCCGCGCGCCGGCCGGAATGGGGCTGGTTCGAGATCGTGCTGGCCTATGACAACGCCCGCCTGCCCGAGGCGATGTTGCGCGCGGGTATGGCGCTCAACCGCGCGGACCTGATCGCGTGCGGGCTGGACACGCTCGACTGGATCGTCGCGCGCCAGACCGCCCCGGAGGGGCACTTCCGCGCGGTCGGGTCGGAGAGCTTCGGGCGAGTCTATGCCGATCCGCTGCCGTTCGATCAGCAGCCGCTGGAGGCGCAGGCGACGATCGATGCGTGCGCGGCGGCGTTCGACGCGACCGGGGACGCCCGCTGGTACGAGGAGGCGAAGCGCGCCTACGACTGGTATCTCGGCGTCAACGACCTCGATCTGCCGCTGGCGACGCAGCGCGACGGCGGCTGTTTCGATGGGCTGATGCCGACGGGTCTGAACCGCAACCAGGGTGCCGAATCGATCCTTGCGCTGCAAATGGCGTCGTGCGCGATTTCAGGGCTATCAAAGCGCCTCGGAAAAGTGGCAGGGACGGCGCGCGTCTCGGCCTGACGGCTGCGGCGCCCGCGTTCGACGTCACCAACCACGAGGCTAGTCCTTGGAGCTGTTCAACCACCGGCTGCGTTTGCACGCCGATCCGTCGCGCGTCGTCGTGCGCCCCTTCCACATCGGCTGGATCGCCAATGCCAACGGCATCAGCCGTTCGCAGCGGCTGATCAGCGAGGTCATGGACATGTCGCCGCAGGAAGCGCGCGACCAGCTCGACCTCGTGCTCAAGGACTTCGAGGCGCGCCACTGGCAGACGCGGCGCGTGTTCATGACCCGCTACGACGAGATCGCGGCGGCGCACGGCCTCGACGGCAGCCGCATCTCGGACGAGAAGCGGCAGTTGATCGGCGCCTATTTCTGCCACGAATACAGCTACGCCGCCGCCGCGCTGATGAATCCCAGTGCCGTCCCGCACCCCGATCAGTCGGGGATGGAGGACGGTGCGCAGCGGATCGTGATGAGCCTGCGCGCGGTCGGCGAGGGGCATATCTCCTCGGTGGCGTTCCGCGAAGGGATCATCACCAGCGACAACGAGCTGAAGCTGGCGCCCGAGCCGCCGTTCGCGACCGCGACCGACGCGACCGGCACCGACGAGGAAGCGCCGCCCACCGGGCCGGTCACCGTGTATCGCCACCGCGACAGCACGTTGTCGGGCACGGTGATCTTCCCGATCACCGACGCGCAGTCGAAGGGGCTCGAGGATCTGCGCCTCGTCCACTTCACCCACGACGACGGAACGCAGGAGTGGCTGGGCACCTATACCGCCTATAACGGCGCGACGATCCAGTCGGAGCTGCTGCGCACGCGCGATTTCCGTGCATTCGACCTGATTCCGATGACCGGCAGCGCGGCGCGCAACAAGGGCATCGCGCTCTTCCCGCGCAAGGTCGGCGGCGAATATCTCTCGATAGGGCGGCAGGACGGTGAGAACCTGTACCTGCTGCGCACGGACGACCTGACGCATTGGGACGACGGCGAGCTGATCCTGAAACCGGTGTTCCCGTGGGAGTTCGTCCAGATCGGCAATTGCGGCCCGCCGATCGAGATCGACGAGGGCTGGCTGCTGCTGACCCACGGCGTCGGCGCCATGCGCAAATATTCGATCGGCGCGGCGTTGCTCGACAAGCACAATCCCGCGCGCGTGATCGGCCGGACCCGCTCGCCGATCCTGGCGGCGGCGGATCAGGACCGCGAAGGCTATGTGCCTAACGTCGTCTACACCTGTGGCGCGATGAAGCACGGCGACAAGTTGTTCATGCCGTATGGCATTGCGGACAGCTCGGTCGGCTTTGCATTCGTGTCCATCAAGGAGCTGCTGGCGAAGATGTGACCGGTCGCTGCCGCGGCCGCGCCCGCAGCGATGCGCCGGCCGACTGGCCGCGCAGCGACCGGTCCGGCCGGCGGGGCGGCAAGGCCGATCCCGTCAGACGTCAAGCCGGCGGCTCTGCCGTCGACGCCCGCGCCCGTGCCCGCCGTTCCGTCATGGCGAAAGGGCCAGGTCACCTGGTCCCTCCGCCTCGACAGCCCGCGCGTTCGATCACCGCTGGCAGTACCGCGGGTTGTTGCTCCGCTCGACCGCATTGCCCGCCAGCGCACCCGCGCCCGCGCCCAGCACCGTGCCGAGCGTGCGGTCGCCGCGCGAGTCGATCACGCGTCCCAGCAGCCCGCCGGCGATCGCGCCGACCACCGACCCGGTCGTCCCGCTCTGGCAGCGCGCATTGTAGCGATACCGCCCGTTGTCGCGATAGTCGCGATACCCGCGGTCGTCGCGATAATAGCCGCCGCGGTCGTATTCGGCATAGCGCGGCCCCCGGTTCCAGCCGTCGCGATAGGCGCCGCGATACGCACGGTCGTGATCGCGATAGCCATCGTCGTCATAGCCACGATACTCGCGCTCGTAATAGTCGCGCTCGACATACCGCTGCGCCTGCGCCGCCACCGGGGTCAGCGCGACCAGCGCCAGCGCGGCAGACCCGAGACCGACCGACATCTTCCTGAACATGACCAGCTCCCCAACACGCATCACCGTCGCGACACCGGGATCGGCTGCGACGATGATCCGTATTCGCGGGCGCGGTTGAGCCGGTCCTGAATGCGTCCGTTATCGTGCGTTAAGCCACCGATCCCTCGGTCAGCCCCGCGCCCGACAGGATCAGCGCCACACCGATGTCGTTGCGGCGCTCGGCGGGCACGTCCACCTCCAGCGCTTCGGCGGTGCGCCGGAACCGCAGCGGCGCATCGCTGCCGGGAAGGGTGACCCGCTCCACCGTCCCGCGGCCGACGCGATCGTCCCTGGCCAGCAACGTCAGCCGTACGACGTTGTCCTCGGGCCAGCCGAGCACGAGGGCGTGCAGCTTGCCCGCCTTCGTGACGTAGCGGACGTCTTTCGGACCGTAGAGCGACGTCGGCCCGCCCTCCGAGAACAACCCGCCGCCGGACTTGCGCGGCCCTTCGCCGAAGACGCGCCACGGTCGCGTCGCATGGATCGCCGCGCCGTACCGCTGCATCCACGTGGCAATACCTTCGACGATCCGCTCTTCCTTGTCGTCGATCGTCCCGTCGCCGCGCAGCGGCACGTTGAGCATCAGATTGCCGTTCTTCGAGACGACATCGCACAGCGTGTGGATGACGGTGGCGGCGGATTTGTAGCGGTCGTTGTCGTAGACGGCCTGATCGTAATGCCATTCGCCGATGCAGGTGTCGGTCTGCCACGGGAAGCGCTCGATATAGGTCTTGCCGCCGCGCTCGACGTCGTCGACGATGCCGGTACGCCGCTGCGGCGGAATGTTCTTGCCGGTGACGACCGCCTCCAGCCGCCCGCGGTTCCACGCCATGCTGCGGTTGTAGAAATAGGCGGTGATGTCCAGCCCGGCCTGTTCCAGCGGCAGATCGAAATTGTCGAAATAGACGAGGTCGGGCTTGTAGCGGTCGATCAGTTCCTGACAGCGCAGGTACCAGTTGCGCACGAACGCGGCGCTGGCGGGCGTGCCCTCGTTCCACAGCCGGTCGTGCGCCTCGTGCCAGGCATCGGCCTCCAGGATCGTCTCGATGCCGTCCGGCATGATGTCGTCGCGCCCGGTGTAGAGCTGTTGCGGGTCCAGCCCCTCCCACCACTTCCCGCGGCCGTCCGCCTTCGTCAGCCGGAACGCGTCATAGCGCTCGCCGCGCCGCGGCCCTTCGGGGTCGTAGCCATAAGCGGCCTGGTTCCAGTGCCAGGCATGCGCCGAGTGGTTCGACACCCCGAACCGCAAGCCCCGCTCGCGCGCCAGCCGCTCCCAGGTGCCGACGATGTCGCGCTTCGGCCCGACGCGCGTGCTGTTCCAGCCATGATGCGTCGAGGCATAGCAATCGAGATTGTCGTGGTGATTGGCGAGCGCCATGAAATAGCGCGCGCCCGCCTTCTGATAGAGGTCGATCAGCCGCACCGGGTCCCATTTCTCGGCCTTCCAGCGGTTCTGGATCTCCATGAAGCCGGTGTCGGCGGGATGGCCGTAGGTCTTCAGGTGATGCGCATAGTGCGTCGACCCTTGAAGATACATGTTGCGCGCGTACCAGTCGCCGGCCGCCGGCACGCATTGCGCGGTCCAGTGCGCCCAGATCCCGAACTTGGCGTCGCGGAACCAGTCGGGGACGGTGTAGCCGCTGGTCAGCGATCGCCAGTCGGGCGTGAAGGCCGCCGGTGCGGGAACGCGGACCGGGCGGAAACCGCCCGCGTGCGTGCCATAGCCGCACGACGACGGCGCGGCGGTGGCGGGCGCCCCCGCGATCGCACCGGCGGCGGCCCCGGCGCCCAGCGCCTGCCTGCGGGTTACCTTCATCGCGGTTCCTCTCCCATGATGGCACGTTCGACCGTGCCTGTTTTTGAAAACTGGTTTTCATCATGCCTGCGCCCTCGCGGACTTACCAGTCCCTCATGCGCCGCTTGCCGTCGCGCCGGGTGTAGGCCACAGGACCGGGTCAGTCATTCTGCCGGAGTTTCTCCATGCGTCGTCTCGCCGTGCCGCTGATCGCCCTGGCCACCATCGCGGCGCAGGCGCCCCAGCAACCGCCCGCCACCGGCGATATCCCGGCCAAGTTCGTCCTGCCAACCGCCGCCAACGATTACGAGAAGCGCGAGGTGATGATCCCGATGCGCGACGGTGTGCGGCTCCACACCGTCATCGTCATCCCGAAGAACGCCGCCAACGCACCGATCGTCCTGACCCGCACGCCCTACAACGCGTCGGCGCGCGCGAATCGCAGCGACAGCCCCTCGATGCTGAACGCGCTGCCGCTCGCCGACGAGATCTTCGTGAAGGGCGGCTATATCCGCGTCTATCAGGACATCCGCGGCAAATACGGGTCGGAGGGCGATTACGTCGTCACGCGCCCCGTGATCGGCCCGCTCAACCCGACGAAAGTCGATCACGTCACCGACGCGTACGACACGATCGACTGGCTGGTGAACAAGGCGAACCTGCCACAATCGAACGGCCGCGTGGGGATGATCGGCTCGTCCTACGAAGGCTTCACCGTCGTCATGGCGTTGCTGAACCCGCACCCCGCGCTGAAGGTCGCTGCACCCGAAAGCCCGATGATCGACGGCTGGATGGGCGACGACTGGTTCCATTACGGCGCGTTCCGCCTTGCCAATATCGCGTGGCTCGGCGGGCAGACCGGCTACAAGTCGGGCGGGGCGTTGCCGCCGACCGGCGGGTGGGACGACTACGACAATTTCCGGAGCGGTTCGGCGGGAGACTGGGCGAAGAAGTCGGGCTACGACCAGCTGCCGTACTGGACGCGCATGTCGCAGCATCCCGCCTATGACGCCTTCTGGCAGGGGCAGGCGCTCGACAAGTTGCTCGCCGCCAATCCCTCCAACGTGCCGACGCTTTGGGAACAGGGCTTGTGGGATCAGGAGGATATGTACGGCGCGATCACCGCGTGGGAGGCGCTGAAGGCCAAGGGCAGGACCGGCAACAACTTCCTCGTGATGGGGCCATGGCGACACAGCCAGATCAACCGCGAGGGGCGGAGCCTCGGCCCGTTTGAGTGGAACGGCGACACCGCCGCGCAATTCCGCGAGCAGATGGTGCTGCCGCTGTTCGACCAGTATCTGAAGGATGCCGCACCCGCGAACCTGCCCGCAGCCGCGATCTACAACACCGGCGAGAACCATTGGGACCGTTTCGCGACGTGGCCGCTCGCGTGCGAACAGGGCTGCGCCGCGCCGCTGACGCCGATGTACCTCCAGGCGGACGGCGGCCTCGCCGCGGCGAAGGGCGCGACCGGCGGCGACGCGTACGTCTCCGATCCCGCCAAGCCTGTCCCGCACCTGCCGCGCCCGGTCAATTTCAACGACGGCCGCTGGGGTGACTGGCTGGTCAGCGACCAGCGCCACGCCGACGGCCGCCCCGACGTGCTGACCTATATGACGCCGGTGCTGACGCAGCCGATGCGCGTGTCCGGCGCGCCGATCGCCGACCTTTATGCGGCGACGACCGGCACCGATGGCGACTTCGTGGTCAAGATCATCGACGTCCTGCCGCCCGAAAACGCCACCGACCCGAAGATGGGCGGCTATCAGCTGCCGATCAGCCTCGACATCTTCCGCGGTCGCTACCGCAACAGCTTTTCCGCGCCCAGCGCGATCCCGGCCGGCAAGGTCCAGCGCTACCGCTTCCGCCTGCCGACCGTGAACCACGTCTTCCAGCCCGGGCACCGCGTGATGGTGCAGGTCCAGTCGTCGCTGTTCCCGCTCTACGACCGCAACCCGCAGACGTACGTGAAGAACATCTTCTACGCGCAGCCTGGCGATTATCGGAAGGCGACGGTGACGATCGAGCGCGGGGGCGCGCAGGCCAGCGCGGTCCTGCTGCCGATCGTCCCGGTGCAGCAGGCGCAGGTGCAGTGACCGCTTCGTCGCTGCGCGCGTGATCAAGCGACCCACAGCGTCCTGATCCGACGCGGGAGAAACGCCGCCGCTGCCGCCATGTCATGCGGCGCGGCGGAGCGGGCGGCCTACCTCGCGCACCGTATCGCGCGGCGGCCCGTGTGGGCGCGAACGCCGCGTCGATGCGGCTGTCGCCGCCACGCGCTACAACGCCTGTCTTGACAAGGTTTAATGATCGCGTGTCGAAAGGGCCATGCCGCAGATGACACGCCCGTTCGGCACCGGTGAGATGGCGGAGCGCATCCGCGCCTTCGACTGGGCCGCCACGCCGCTCGGCGCGATCCACGGCTGGCCGGCCGAGCTGCTCTCCACGGTCGAGACGATGCTGGGGCTGCCCGGCCCCGCGACGTTGCTGTGGGGCGACGATCACCTGCAACTCTATAACGACGCCTATATTGCGATCGCGCGGGACCGCCATCCGGCGCTGCTCGGTCATTCGGCGACCGCCGGCTGGAAGGACATCTATTCGTCGGACGCGGCGCAGCGGCTCGCGACGGTTCGCGCCGGCGGGTCGGTGTCGGTCGCCGGGCTGGAGGTCGCGGTGCGCAACGCCGAGGGCGTCTTCGAGCGGCGCGCCTTCGACATCGGCTGGTCGCCGGTCCGCGACGCCGCCGGCGCGGTCGTCGGTGCCCTTCAGACACTGGTCGAGGTGACCGAGCATCGCCGCGCCGTCACGCAGTTGCGCGACAGCGAGGCGCGGCTGCGGATGCTGGTCGCGACCGGCAGCCACATGCTCTACCGGATGAATGCCGACTGGAGCGAGCTGCTCTACGTCGACGGGCGCGGCATGGTGGACGACGTTGCCGAACCGACCGGCAACTGGGTCGAGCGCTTCATTCCGGCCGTCGATCGCGGCGCGGTCTTCGCGGCGATCGCCGCGGCGATCGAGGGCAGGACGCCGTACGAGCTCGAACATCGCGTCTACGGTCGCGACGGATCGATCGGCTGGGCGCTGTCGCGCGCGATCCCGATCCGCGACGATGCGGGGAATATCGTCGAATGGTTCGGCACGGGCATCGACGTCACCGCGCGCCGCACCGCCGAGGAGGTGGTTCGCCGAAGCGAGGAATTGCGCGGCATCGCGCTCGACGGCGGCGGCATGGGGGCGTGGCGGATCGATCTGGCCGCGCGCGAGGTGCGCGGCGATGCGCGCTTCTTCGCCTTGTGCGGGATGCCGCCAGGCGACGAGCCGCGCCCGTTCGCCGACTTCCTCGCACGGATTTCGCCGCAGGGCGTCGCGGCGATCGAGCGGCTGGCGGCGCGCCGCATCGCACCCGGCGCGGAGTTCGACGGCGAAGTCGAGATCGTCGCGGGGCCGACCGCCGGTTGCTGGTTGCGGTGGCGCGGGCGTGCCGACGGGCCGAACACCGCGATGATCCACGGCGTGGTCTTCGACGTCACGGAGCAGCGGCACGCGCTGGCCACGCTGCGCGAGCGCGAGGCCTTGCTGCGGCAGTTCGGCGATGCGTCGCAGGACGTGTTGTGGATCCGCGAGGCCGCGACGCTGCGCTGGCGCTACATGACCCCGGCGTTTCGCACCATCTACGGCTGGTCGCGTCGCGCGGCCATGGCGGGCGACCATTATCGCGACTGGCTCGATCGCGTGCTGCCGGAGGATCGCGGCCCGGTCGAGCGTGCGATCGCGCGCGTGCAGGGTGGGGAGCATATCGGCTTCGACTATCGCATCCGCCGCGTCGCGGATGGCGAGACGCGCTGGCTGCGCACCACCGGTTTCCCGATCCGCGACGACGATGGGCGCGTGACGCTGATCGGCGGGATCACCGCCGACGTCACCGCCTCGCGGCTGGCGCGCGACGCGGTGGCGCGCAGCGAGGAACGATTGCGCAGCGCGGTCGAGGTCGGCGGAGTCGGGCTATGGGACTGGAACGTCGCCACCGGCGACGTGCATTGGTCCGACGAGCATTACCGTCTGCAAGGGTATGAGGTCGGCGCGGTGGAGCCGGGTTACGCGGCCTGGCTCGCGCGGCTCCATCCCGATGATCGACCCGAGGCGCAGGCGCGGATGGAGGCGGCAATGGGGGGCGGCCCCGCCTACGTCCAGGAGTTCCGCGCCGTCCATCCGGACGGTTCGGTCCACTGGCATTCGGCGCGCGGCCGCTTCTTCTTCGACGATCAGGGGCAGCCGGTGCGGATGATCGGCGCGATGGTCGACGTGACGCAGCGCCGCGAATGGGAGGAGCGGCAGAAGGTGCTCGTCGCCGAGCTTCAGCATCGCACCCGCAACCTGATCGGGGTCGTCCAGGTGCTCGCCGACAAAGCGGTGCGCTCCAGCCGCGATCTCGTCGACTTCCACCAGCGCTTCGGCCACCGGATGCAGGCGCTCGTCCGCGCGCAGCAATTGCTGTCACGGCTCGACGAAAGCGACCGCGTGACCTTCGACACGTTGCTCGGCGCCGAACTCGCCGCGCTCGACGGCGAGGCGGGAGAGGTGGCATGCGATGGGCCGAAGGGGGTGCGGCTGCGCTCCTCGACGGTGCAGACGCTGGCGATGGCGCTGCACGAGTTGGCGACCAACGCGGTGAAATACGGTGCGCTCGGGCAGCCGGGCGCGCGGCTGTCGATCGTCTGGACGGTGGAGCCGGGTGCGGACGGCGATCCGTGGCTGCACGTCGACTGGCACGAAAGCGGCGTGACGATGCCCGACAGCGACGCCGCGCCGCTCGGCTCGGGCGAGGGGCGGGAACTGATCGAGCGTGCGCTGCCGTATCAGCTCGGCGCGCGCACCTCGTTCACGCTGGGGAACGATGGCGTCCGCTGCCGGATCGCCATTCCGGTGTCGACGAGCGGCGCGGCGGCTCGCGCCACCTGATCCTGGCCGGCCGGCCGCTCCCACGGCGCCGGGTCGAGCGTCCCGCGCAGGAAGTCGACGAACGCGCGCACGGCCGCCGGCACCGCCGGCGCGCGTGGGTGGATCGCGTGGATGCCCAGATCGCGCGGCCCCTCCCAGCCGGGTAGCACCGGGACCAGCCGTCCGTCCGCCAGCGCGTCGCCGACATCCCAGACGGAGCGTAGGGCGATTCCGACACCGGCCAGCGCCAGCTCCCGTACGATCTCGCTCGAATTGGTGCGCACATGGCTGCGCCCGTCGACCTGCCGGCGCCGATGCCCGTTGACCAGCCGCCAGGGCCATTGCCCGTCGGCGGCGAGCAGGCGCTGCTTCGCCAGCTCACCGATGGTGCGCGGCGCGCCGTACTCCGCCAGATAGGCCGGCGCCGCGCACAGCAGCCGCTGGCTGCTACCCAGCCGGTGTGCGACCAGGCTGGGCGGGATCTCGGCCGCGATCCGCACCGCCACGTCGACGCGCTCGCCGATCAGGTCGACGTTGGCGTCGGTCAGGTTCAGCTCCAGTTCGACACGCGGCGCGGCATCAAGGAAGCGATGCAGGTGCGGGGCGATGTGCAGCCGCCCGAACGAGGTCGGCGCCGACACGCGCAGCACCCCCGCCGGCTCGTCGCGCGCCCCGGCCGCGCGCGCCTCCGCCGCCGCGATCGCGCCCAGGATGGCGACCACATCGGCATGGAACCGCTCGCCCGCGTCGGTCGCCGCCAGCCGTCGCGTCGTCCGCTGGATCAGCCGCACGCCCAGCCGCGCCTCCAGCCGCGCCAGCCGCTTCGACGCCATCGCAGGCGAGATGTTCAGCACGCGCGCCGCCGCCGACAGGCTGCCTGCCTCCATCACGCGGGCGAACAGGACGTAGTCAGGGTCCAGCGATCCGTTCCTCCGGAGAAAAGATGTTTCGAACCTTCGCTGTCTACCGACAGGATCGCAAGCCTTCTATGTCGGCGGGCAGGAGGATGCCGACGATGACCGAAAGCTACACCGACCGCGCCGGGCTGCACGTCGCCACCGAACTCGCCGCCTTCGTCGAGCAGCGCGCGCTGCCCGGCACCGGCATCGCCCCCGACGCCTTCTGGCCGGGCCTCGCCGACCTCTACGCCCGCCTCGCTCCCGAGAACGAAGCGTTGCTCGCCACCCGCGATGCGCTCCAGGCGCGCATCGACGACTGGCACCGCAGCGGCGCACCGCAGGCCGGCTACGAGGCGTTCCTGCGCGGGATCGGTTATCTCGTCCCCGAACCCGCGCCGTTCACGATCGCGCCCGGCGTGGTCGACGACGAGGTCGCGCGCATCGCCGGGCCGCAACTGGTCGTGCCCGTTCTCAACGCGCGCTTCCTGCTCAACGCCGCCAATGCGCGCTGGGGCAGCCTCTACGACGCGCTTTACGGCACCGACGCGATCCCCGGCGCGCCGGCCGACGCCGATTACGATCCGGAGCGCGGTGCGCAGGTCATCGCCTGGGCGCGCGACTTCCTCGACCGCGCGGTTCCGCTGGCCGCCGGCAGCTGGCGCGACTGGCGCGGCGACACCCCCGCGCTCGCCGACCCCGCGCACCTTGCGGGCCGCGCCGGAGACAACTGGCTGCTGCGCCACCACGGGCTGCATATCGAACTGGTCATCGACCGCGCGCATCCGATCGGCGCCACCGATCCCGCGGGGCTCGCCGACGTCATCCTCGAATCCGCGCTCACCACCATCTGCGACCTGGAGGATTCGGTCGCCGCGGTCGATGCCGCCGACAAGGTCGCAGCCTATGGCAACTGGCTCGGGCTGATGCGCGGCGATCTGGCCGACACGTTCGAGAAGAACGGCCGCACCGTCACCCGCCGCCTCGCCGCCGACCGCCGGTATACCGCGCCGGACGGTAGCGCCTTCACGCTGCCCGGCCGCGCGCTGCTGTTCGTCCGCAACGTCGGCCACCTGATGACCACCCCCGCGCTGCTGCTGCCGGATGGGGCGGAGGCGCCCGAGGGCATCCTCGACGCCGCGCTCACCACGCTGATCGCGCTCCACGATCGCTGCGCAAACTCACGCAGCGGCGCGATCTACATCGTCAAGCCGAAGATGCACGGCCCGGACGAGGCGGCGTTCACGAACCGCCTGTTCGACGCGGTCGAGGACCTGCTTGCGCTCCCGCGCCACACGATCAAGGTCGGGGTGATGGACGAGGAACGCCGCACCAGTGCGAACCTTGCCGCCTGCATCCATGCGGTCCGCAATCGCGTCGTGTTCATCAACACCGGCTTCCTCGACCGCACCGGCGACGAGATCCACACCGCGATGCAGGCCGGGGCGATGGTCCGCAAGGCCGAGATGAGGGACGCCGCGTGGATCCGCGCCTATGAGGATCGCAACGTCCGGATCGGGCTGGCCTGCGGGCTGTCGGGCAGGGCGCAGATCGGCAAGGGGATGTGGGCCGCTCCCGACCGGATGCGCGACATGCTCGAGCAGAAGATCGCGCACCCGCAATCGGGCGCGACCACCGCCTGGGTGCCGTCGCCGACTGCCGCGACGCTCCACGCGACGCACTACCATCTGGTCGACGTTGCTGCCCGCCAGCGCGCGCGCGCCGCGGAGCCGATCGCGCCGCTCGGCGATCTGCTGACGATCCCGCTCGCCGCCGGACATCATTGGTCGGCGGACGAGATCGCCGCCGAGCTCGACAACAATGCGCAGGGCATTCTCGGCTATGTCGTGCGCTGGATCGATCAGGGCGTCGGCTGCTCCAAGGTTCCCGACATCCACGACATCGGATTGATGGAGGACCGTGCGACGCTGCGCATTTCGTCGCAGCACATCGCCAACTGGCTTCTCCACGGCATCGCCACGCCCGATCAGGTCGACGCCGCCTTCGCGCGCATGGCCGCCAAGGTCGATGCGCAGAACGCCGCTGACCCGGCCTATCGCCCGCTCACCGCGGACAGCCTCGCGATGCAGGCGGCGCGCGCGCTGGTGTTCGAGGGTGCGGCACAGCCGAACGGCTATACCGAACCGCTGCTGCACCGTTTCCGGCGCCGGGCGAAGACCGCAACCTAACCCAGATTGGCGATCCGAGGGAACGAACCCGCCGGTTTGGCACTGGCAGGTCGTGAAATCGATTGCCCTTCATCTCCATGAACAGGCGGAGCGTTATTATCGCCTCGCCGCCCAACTGGATACCCGCGGCGACGGGGCGTTTCTCCGTCACATGGCGCGCGGGTATCGCGCGCAGGCGGAGCGCCATGCCGCCACGGAGCCGGCGCGCGAACCCGCGCTATACGCCGGCTATATGCGAAACCCCGGAATCGCTCTCGAATAACAACGCGATCCGCGCCTAATCGCCTGTCCTTGAAGCCGCCCCCGAACGGGGCGGCGCGTTGTTCGAGGGACAGGAATGACCATCCTCCGTGCCGCCGCGGCGCTCGCCGCGCTCGGCCTTTCCGGCACCGCCGCCGCCGCCGAAGCGCCGCGCCTCACCGCTAGCGGCACCGCGACGCTCGCCACCGACTACCGCCTGCGCGGCGTGTCGCAGTCCGATGGCCGCCCCGCGGTTCAGGGCGGTCTGACGCTCGCGCACGACACCGGCGTCTATGCCGGCGTCTGGGCATCGAACCTTGCGGGCTGGGGTACGTTCGGCGGCGCGAACATGGAACTCGACCTGATCGGCGGTTACCGTGCGAAGGTCGCGAACGACGCCACGCTCGACGCCGGGCTCACCTGGTACATGTACCCCGGCGGCGCCGCGAAGACCGATTATGCGGAGGCGTTCGCGAAGCTGACCGGCACCGTCGGCCCCGCGACGCTGACCGCCGCAGTCGCTTATGCGCCCGAGCAGCAGGCGCTCGGCAAATGGTACGCCACCGGCGCCGATGCCGCGGCGGGCACCTATACGTCCCCCGGCGCAAAGGGCGACAACCTCTATCTCTGGGGTGACGGCGCGCTCGCGGTCACCGGCACGCCGTTCACCGTCAAGGCGCATGTCGGGCACAGCCACGGGCAGGACGGGCTCGGTCCCAACGCTACCGCGGTGTCACCGACCGGCGATTACTGGGACTGGTCGGTCGGCACCGACGTGACGTGGCGCACCCTGACCTTCAACCTTTCCTACGTCGACACCGACATCTCCACCCGCGCGGCGCGCTATCTCCAGCCCAGCTTCAGCCGCGGGCAGGACGGGCGCGGCAGCATCGCGGGCGCGACGCTCGTCGCTTCCCTCTCCGCCGCCTTCTGAAAGGGCACCGACCATGCAGGATCTGATCTGGCTCGCCGTGCTGGCCGGCTTGGGCGCGCTGACGCTCGCCTATGTCCGCCTGTGCGATCGCGCATGAGGGAGACGCGCGCATGACCCTCGACCTCACGCTCGCCGCGCTCGTCGCGGTGGGGCTGCTCGTCTATCTCGTGGCGGTGCTGCTCCGCCCCGAACGCTTCTGAAGGGGCGTCGTTTATGACCATCCAGGGCTGGACGCTGATCCTCGCCTTCGTCGCGATCCTGCTGGCGCTCGCCAAGCCGGTCGGCCTGTGGCTGTTCGCGCTCTACGAGGGCCGCCGCACGCCGCTCCACCTCGTGCTCGGCCCCGTCGAGCGTGCCTTCTACCGCCTGTCGGGTGTCGATCCGTCCGCCGAGCAGGGCTGGCGCCGCTACGCTGTCCACATGCTGTTGTTCAACCTCGCCGGCGTGTTCTTCACCTATGCCCTGCTGCGGACGCAGGCGCTGTTGCCGCTCAACCCAGGCGGGTTGCCGGCGGTGAACGAGCATCTGTCGTTCAACACCGCGATCAGCTTTGTCGCGAACACCAACTGGCAAAGCTATGGCGGGGAAGCGACGATGTCGAACCTCAGCCAGATGCTCGCGCTCACCATCCACAACTTCCTGTCGGCCGCGACCGGGATCGCGCTGGCCTTCGCGCTGTTCCGCGGCTTCGCGCGCGCCGGCAAGGGCACGATCGGCAACTTCTGGGCCGACCTGACGCGCGTCACGCTGTACCTCCTGCTGCCGGTCTCGGTCGTCTACGCGCTGTTCCTCGTCGCCTCGGGCGTGCCGCAGACGCTGGCGGGCAGCGCGGTGGTCGACACGCTGGAGGGCGCGCGCCAGACGCTGACGCTCGGGCCGGTCGCCAGCCAGGAAGCGATCAAGATGCTCGGCACCAACGGCGGCGGCTTCTTCAACGCCAACAGCGCGCACCCGTTCGAGAACCCGAATGCGCTGACCAACTTCATCCAGATGCTGTCGATCTTCGTCCTCGGCACCGGGCTGACGTGGACGTTCGGCCGCGCGGTCGGCAACCCGCGTCAGGGTTGGGCGATCCTTGCCGCGATGATGATCCTGTTCGTCGCCGGCACCACCGTTACCTATTGGGCGGAGGCGGCGGGCACGCCGCTCGCCCACCATCTCGGCATCGCCGGCGGCAATATGGAGGGTAAGGAGGTGCGGTTCGGCATCGCCGCCTCCGCGCTGTTCGCCACCGTCACCACCGCCGCGTCATGCGGCGCGGTCAATGCGATGCACGACAGCTTCACCGCGCTTGGCGGGATGATCCCGCTATTCAACATGCAATTGGGCGAGGTCGTGATCGGCGGCGTCGGCGCCGGCATCTACGGCTTCCTGCTCTTTGCGATCCTCGCCGTCTTCGTCGCCGGGCTGATGGTCGGGCGCACGCCGGAATATGTCGGCAAGAAGATCGAGGCGCGCGAGGTCAAGCTGGCGGTGCTCGCCATCGCGGTCCTGCCGCTCGTCATCCTCGGGCTCACCGCGCTCTCGTCGGTGGCGGCACCGGGGCTGGCGGGTCCGCTCAACAAGGGGCCGCACGGTTTCTCGGAGATCCTCTACGCCTTCACCAGCGCGGTCGCCAACAACGGCTCCGCCTTCGCCGGTCTGACCGCCGCGACCCCGTGGTACGATGGCCTGCTCGGCGTCGCGATGTGGCTGGGGCGGTTCTTCGTGATCGTGCCGATGCTGGCGATTGCCGGCAGCCTGGCGGCCAAGAAGGTCGTGCCCGCCAGCACCGGCTCGTTCCCGACCACGGGCGGCTTGTGGGTCGGGCTGCTGGTCGGAATCATTCTGATCCTCGGCGGCCTCACCTTCCTGCCCGGCCTCGCGCTCGGCCCCATCGCGGATCACCTCGCCATGATCCGCGCCCACACCTTCTGATCCGGACCATCCACATGGCAAAGCAATCCGCCAGCCTGTTCACCGCCGCGCTCGTCGGGCCGGCGGTGAGGGCCTCCTTCACCAAGCTCGACCCGCGGCAGCTGATCCGCAACCCGGTGATGTTCGTCACCGCCGCCGTCGCCGCGCTGCTCACATTGCTGCTCGTCGTGGGACACGATGATCTGGCGATCGGGTTCAAGCTGCAACTGGTCGTCTGGCTGTGGCTCACCGTTCTCTTCGGCACCTTCGCCGAGGCGCTGGCGGAGGGCCGCGGCAAGGCGCAGGCCGCGTCGTTGCGCGCCGCCAAGGCCGAGCTGACGGCCAGGCGCCTCACCGCCGCCGGCACCGAACAGGTCCCCGCCAGCCGTTTGCGCATCGGCGACGTGGTGCTGGTCGAGACCGGCGACCTGATCCCGTCCGATGGCGAGGTCATCGCCGGCGTCGCATCGGTCAACGAAGCCGCGATCACCGGCGAAAGCGCGCCCGTCATCCGCGAGGCCGGCGGCGACCGCTCCGCCGTCACCGCCGGCACGCGCGTCATCTCCGACGAGATCCGGGTGAAGGTGACCGTCGAGCCCGGCAAGGGCTTCCTCGACCGCATGATCGCGCTGGTGGAGGGTGCGGAGCGGCAGAAGACGCCGAACGAGGTCGCGCTCACGCTGCTGCTCGTCGGCCTGACGATCATCTTCCTGATCGCGGTCGGCACCATCCCCGGCTTCGCCTCCTATGCGGGCGGCAGCATCCCGGTCGCGATCCTCGCCGCCTTGCTCATCACTTTGATCCCGACCACGATCGCGGCGCTGCTGTCGGCGATCGGGATCGCGGGCATGGACCGGCTGGTGCGCTTCAACGTGCTCGCCAAATCGGGGCGCGCGGTCGAGGCGGCGGGCGACGTCGACGTGCTGCTGCTCGACAAGACCGGCACGATCACGATCGGCGACCGCCAGGCCAGCCAGTTCCGCGCGGTCGGCGGCGCGACCGAGGCCGAACTGGCCGAGGCCGCATTGCTCGCCAGCCTCGCCGACGAAACGCCGGAGGGGCGTTCGATCGTCGCGCTGGCACGCGAACGCGGTGTCGCCGTCACGGCGCTTCCGGAGGGCGCGGCGGTGATCCCCTTCACCGCGCAGACGCGCATCTCCGGCGTGCAATTGGGCGACACGCTGATCCAGAAGGGTGCGGTCGACTCGATCCTGCGCGCCAATCCGGGCACCGGCACCACCGCGGCGGCCACCGAGCTGCGCCGCATCACCGACGAGATCGCCCGCGCCGGCGGCACGCCGCTGGCGGTCGCGCGGGGCGGGCGTCTGCTCGGCGCGATCTTCCTGAAGGACGTGGTGAAGGCCGGCATCCGCGAACGCTTCGGCGAACTGCGCGCGATGGGAATGCGCACCGTGATGATTACCGGCGACAATCCGCTCACCGCCGCCGCGATCGCCGCCGAGGCGGGCGTCGACGATTTCCTCGCCCAGGCCACGCCCGAGGACAAACTGGCGCTGATCCGGCAGGAGCAGCAAGGCGGCAAGCTGGTCGCGATGTGCGGCGACGGCACCAACGACGCCCCCGCGCTGGCGCAGGCCGATGTCGGCGTCGCGATGAACACCGGCACGCAGGCCGCGCGTGAGGCGGGCAACATGGTCGACCTCGACAGCGACCCGACCAAGCTGATCGAGGTCGTCGGGCTCGGCAAGCAATTGCTGATGACGCGCGGTGCGCTGACCACCTTCTCGGTCGCCAACGACGTCGCCAAATATTTCGCGATCATCCCGGCGATGTTCGCCGCGCTCTATCCCGGCCTTGGCGTCCTCAACGTCATGCACCTCGGCACG
Organism: Sphingomonas sp. BE138; assembly: GCF_031456125.1. Taxonomy (NCBI): domain Bacteria; kingdom Pseudomonadati; phylum Pseudomonadota; class Alphaproteobacteria; order Sphingomonadales; family Sphingomonadaceae; genus Sphingomonas; species Sphingomonas sp. BE138. The sequence goes on along the minus strand of NZ_JAVDUC010000005.1, from coordinate 143,868 downwards.
CCGCAGTCCGCGATCCTCAGCGCGATCATCTTCAACGCGCTTATCATCCCCATGCTGGTCCCGCTGGCGCTGCGCGGCGTCACCTACCGCCCGATGGCTGCCGGCCCGCTACTCGCGCGCAACCTCGCGATCTACGGCCTCGGCGGCCTCGTCGCGCCGTTCGTCGGGATCAAGCTGATCGACCTGCTCGTCACCGGCGCCGGGCTGGCGTAATCCTTCGAAGGACCGTGATATGAACACCGACCTCCGCACCGCCCTGCGGCCCGCGATCGTGATGACGATCCTGTTCGCGATCCTGCTCGGGCTCGTCTATCCCCTCGCCATGACCGGCATCGCCCAGGCGATCTTTCCTTCGCAGGCCAACGGCAGCCTGATCCGCGACGCCTCCGGCCGCACGATCGGCTCGGCGGTGGTCGGGCAGGCGTTCGTCGGCGACCGGTATTTCCACACCCGCCCTTCGGCGGCCGGAAGGGGGTATGACGGGCAGGCGTCGTCGGGCTCCAACCTCGGCCCGACGTCGCAGGTGCTCGCCGATCGCTTGCGCGCCGACGTCGCCACCGCACGGCGCGACGGCGTGACCGGTGCGATCCCCGCCGACCTGCTCACCGCCAGCGGGTCCGGGCTGGACCCCGACCTCTCGCCCGCCGCCGCGCTCGCACAGGTGCCGCGCATCGCGCGTGTCCGCCGCCTGCCCGAGCGTCAGGTCCGCGCATTGGTCGCCCGTGCCATCGACGATCCGCTGCTCGGCGACCGCCATGTCAACGTGCTGGCGCTCAACCGCGCGCTGGACGCCGCCGCGCCGCGATGACGGCGGCGGACGATCCGCGTCCCGATCCCGACGCCCTGCTGCGCGCCGCAGCGCAGGAGGGCAGGGGACGGCTGAAGATCTTCCTCGGCGCCGCCCCCGGCGTCGGCAAGACGTTCGAGATGCTGTCGGAGGGCGCGGCGCGCCGCCGCGACGGCACCGACGTGGTCGTCGCGGTGGTCGAGACGCACGGTCGCGTCGAGACCGAGGCGCTGGTGCGTGGCCAGGAGGTGATCCCGCGCCGCGCGATCGCCTACGAAGGCCGCACGCTCCACGAGATGGACCTCGACGCGGTCCTCGCCCGTGCCCCCCGCCTCGCGCTGGTGGACGAACTCGCGCACACCAACGCGCCGGGCAGCCGCCACCCCAAACGCTACCAGGATGTCGAGGAGCTGCTGGCCGCCGGCATCAACGTCTATACCACCGTCAACATCCAGCACGTCGAAAGCCTCAACGACGTCGTCGCCGGCTTCACGCGCGTCCGCGTCCGCGAGACCGTTTCCGACCGCATCCTCGAAGCCGCCGAGATCGAAGTCGTCGACATTCCCCCGGACGAGCTGATCGAGCGGTTGAAGGCCGGCAAGGTCTACCTGCCGCAGGAGGCGACGCGCGCGCTCGCGCATTTCTTCTCCAAGCCCAATCTGTCGGCGCTGCGCGAACTGGCGCTGCGCCGCGCCGCGCAGGCGGTCGACGCGCAGATGCTCGACCATGTCCGCGCGATCGGTGTCAGCGGCACCTGGGCGGGCGGCGAGCGGATCGTGGTCGCGGTCAGCGAGCTGCCCGGCGCCGACGAACTGGTCCGCGCTGCCAAGCGCGCCGCCGATGCGCTGCGCGCGCCGTGGACCGCGGTGTTCATCGAAACCCCGCGCGTGGCGCATTTCGGCGACGCGCAGCACACGCGGATCGCGCGCACGATGACGCTCGCGACCCAGCTCGGCGCATCGGTCGCAACTGTCCCGGCGACCTCGGTGACCGAGGGGATCCGCACCTTCGTCGCCGATGCGCGCGCGACGCAGCTGATCCTCGGCAAGTCGAAGCGCTCGCGCTGGTTCGAGCTGCGCCACGGCTCGGTCGTCGACCGGCTGGTGCGCGAGACGCCCGGTGTCGCGGTCCACGTTCTGCCGGTCGAGGCGCCCGCCGCCACCGTGCGCGAGCCGCAGCGGCGCGGCGGCTGGGGCAGCCCGTACGGCTATCTGCTCACCCTGTTCGGCGTCGCCCTGGTCACCGCCGCGGCCGGCGCGCTGTTCCACATTCTCGACCTCGGCAATGTCGCGCTGCTATACCTCCTGCCGGTGATGGCCGCGGCCAGCCTGTTCGGCTTGCGAACCGGGCTGTTCGCCGGCATCGCGTCCAGCCTCGCCTACAACTTCTTCTTCCTGCCGCCCACCGGCACGCTCAGCGTCAACAATCCCGAGAACGTCGTCTCGATCTTCGTGCTGCTCGGCGTCGCCGCGGCCACCAGCCAGCTGACCTCGCGCGTCCGTGCGCAGGCCGACATGGCCGCCGCCAGCGCGCGCGCCAACGCCACGCTCGCCGGCTTCCTCCACCGTCTCACCGCGGTGAAGACCGCTGCCGAGGCGGCGCGAATCATCGCCGACGACGTGCGCCGCCTGTTCGACGTCGAAGTGCTGCTGCTGACGCCTGAAGGATCGGGGGACGGCGGGGGGCTGTCGGTGCTCGCCGCGACCCGCCCCGACTATCGGCTGGACACCGTCGACATGGCCGCGGCGCAATGGGCCTTCGACAACGCCACCGCCGCCGGACGCGGCTCGGGTACGCTCACCGCTTCGGAATGGCTGTTCCAGCCGCTGCGCGCGGGCGAGCGGCGCGTTGGCGTGCTCGGGATCGCCGACGCCGATGCCGGTGCGCCGATCCGCGCCGACCGACGACCGTTGCTGGCCAGCCTGATCGATCAGGCCGCGCTCGTCCTCGAACGGCTGCGGCTGGAGGCGGAGATCCGCGATGTCGAATCGGTGCGCACCCGCGACCGCCTGCGCACCGCGCTCCTGTCCTCGGTCAGCCATGACCTGCGCACGCCGCTCACCGCGGTGATGGCCGCCGCCGCCGAGCTGCACCACGGCGCAACCCCCGAATTGATCGCGACGATCGAAACCGAGGCGCAGCGGCTCAACCGCTTCGTGGCCAACCTGCTGGACATGGCGCGGATCGAGGCCGGCGCGCTGACGCTCGCGGTCGAGGCGACCGATCTGTCGGATGCGGTCGCTGGCGCCGCGCACGACGCGCGTCGCGCGCTGCACGGCCGCGCCGTCCGCCTCGACGTGCCGCCCGACCTGCCGCTGGTGCGCGCCGATCCGCAATTGCTCCACCACATCCTGCTCAACCTGCTCGACAATGCCGGGCGCTACGGCGACGCGGGCAGCGAGGTGGTGGTCGAGGGTCGCCACCGCCTGGATCGCCTGTGCCTGTCGGTGCTCGATCGCGGCCCCGGCCTGCCGCCGGGGCGCGAGGGCGAAGTGTTCGAGATGTTCCGCCGCCTCGAAGGCTCCGACCGCGTCGTCGGCGGCACCGGGCTCGGCCTTGCCATCGTGAAGGCGTTCGCCGAGGCGATGGGGATGACGGTCGAGGCCGGCAACCGCCCGGACGGCAGCGGCGCGTCCTTCTCGCTGATCGTCCCGCGCGCGCTGATCGTGCGCGACCCCGTGCCCGAGGAGCTCGCCTGATGCCCGCCACCGTTCTGGTCGTCGATGACGACGTCGCGATCCGCCGCCTGTTGCGCAACACGCTGGAGCGCGCCGGCTATGCGGTGGTCGAGGCGATGAACGCGCAGGCGGCGCTCGCCGCCGCGGGCGCGTGCGACGCGGTGCTGCTCGACCTCGGGCTGCCCGATCGCGACGGCCTGTCGCTGATCCCGCTGCTGCGCCGCGCCGGCGACACCGTGGTGCTGGTCGTCTCCGCGCGCGAGGCGACCGCCGAAAAGGTCGCAGCCCTTGATCTCGGCGCTGACGATTACGTCACCAAGCCGTTCGACAGCGACGAGCTGCTCGCGCGGCTGCGCGTCGCGTTGCGCCACCGTGGCGGTGCGGTGCCCGGCGGCATCGTGCGCCGCGGCGATTTGGCGATCGACCTCGACCGCCGCACCGTCACCCGTGCCGGTGCGGAGGTGCACCTGACCCGCAAGGAGCATGACGTGCTCGCGCTGCTCGCGCGCCATATCGGCCGCGTCCTGACGCACGAGAAGATCCTCGCTGCCGCCTGGACCGGCGAGGAGGAGGCGCGGGTCGAATACCTCCGCATCGTCATCCGCAACCTGCGTCAAAAGCTTGAAGCGCCGGCGCCGATCGGCAGCGTGATCGCCAACGAACTCGGCGTCGGTTATCGCCTGCGTGCCGGCGATCCAAGGCAAATGTAGGACAAGCGACCGCGCCTCGCCCCGAGGGCATGGCGCCCGCGCTACCTTGCTAACCTATCGATAGGCCGGTGCAATATCTTGCAAGTGGCACCCTGTGTAAAGCGACCGTGATATTGACGGTCGCCGGATCCCGCGATTATGTCGGATAAATAATAGTCGCGAGCGAGGTCGCGGCAGCGGGAGAGATGGTGTGAAAGCGAGCGTGTTTCGGGCGATTCTGCTAACCGGGTCGGCCTTCGTCCCGGCCCTTGCCGCCGCGCAGGAGGCACCGCTTCCGCCCGAGAACAGCGCGGCGTCGCCGCCGCCCGCCGCCACCACCGCGCCCGGCCCCGCCGCGGACGACATCGTCGTCACCGGCGTGCGCGCCAGCCTGCGCTCGGCGCAGGAACTGAAGCGCAATTCCGATTCGATCCTGGACGCGGTCGTCGCCGAGGACATCGGCAAATTGCCCGACAACAACGCCTCGGAGGCCCTGGCGCGCGTCACCGGCGTGCAGGTCAACCGCTCGACCGACGAGGCCAACGGCGTGCTGATCCGCGGCCTGCCCGACGTCACCACCACCTTCAACGGCCGCGAGATCTTCACCGCCGAGAATCGCGGCGTCGCGCTGCAGGACTTCCCCGCCGGCGCGCTCGCCGCGCTGGAGGTGTACAAGTCCGGCACCGCCGACCTGATCGAGCCGGGGCTCGCCGGCCTCGTCAACGTCCGCTCGCGCCGCCCGTTCGACTTCAAGGGTTTCGAGATCGCCGGCGGCATCCGCGGCAATTACAACGACCAGTCGGGCAAGCTCGATCCGGTCGGCAACCTCCTGATCACCGATCGCTGGGACACCGGCATCGGCGAGATCGGCGCGCTCGTGAACTTCGCGATCACCCGCACCCGCTATCGCAACGCGGTGCGCTTCAACGATCAGACGACGCGCACCCCGGTCGGCGACGTGAACAACCTCACCGACGATCTCACCGTCGCCACCCCCGATGTCGGCACCGCGTTCCGTATCCCCAATTCGGTCGGCAATTACTTCGCGACCGGAACGCGCACGCGCCCGTCGCTCAACGGCAGCCTGCAATGGCGCCCGAGCGACCGGCTGGAGATCTACGCCGACGGCCTGTGGCAGGCGTATCGCGGCGAACAGTCGAACGAGAATTTCACCGCCTTGCTCGAGGCCGAGACGCTCGCGCTGCCCGGCCAGAACGGGACCCGCCCGACGCTCAGCAACGTCGTGCTCGACCCCGACGATCCGCGCAAGGTGATCAGCCTGACCAAGACCGGCGGCCTCGCGCCGCAGCAGTTCCGCTCGACCTTCAACGACCGCACCGACACCTACCAGGGCGCGATCGGTTTCATCTGGAAGGGCGACCGCGCGCGGATCAGCAGCGACTACGCCTACACCTACAGCACCTATTCGCAGCTCGAATACAGCCTCGACGCGCGCTTCGCCTCGTCGCCGCGGACCGATGTCGAGTTCGACCGCGACGGCGGCGCGTCCTTCACCTTCCCCGGCTTCGACGCGCTCAACCCGGATAACTACATCTGGCGCGGCTTCTATCAGAAGCGATACCACGCCAGCGGCAGCGGGCATCAATGGCGTGCCGACCTGCAGCTCGACACCGATCTGCCGGTCGTGCAGCGGCTCGACTTCGGCGTCCGCTGGGTCTCGCGCACCGGGCGGCTGGAGCAGGGCGACCGCTATCTCGCCACCGACGCGCTCGGCATCCCGCTCGCCAGCCTGCCGACCGGGCAGCTCGAGACGGTGCAGGACGGCTTCCGACAGCCCGCCGCGCAGTTCCGCAACTGGCTGATGCCGTCGCGCGCCTCGATCCGCTCGAACTTCGATGCGTTGCGCGCGCTCACCTATTCGGTCGGCCCGCGGCTGATCGCGCGCGATCCCAACAACGTCGACCTGCGCGACAGCGTCGCGCGCTTCGCGCAGGAGGAGATCGCGCTGCGCCCCGACGGCGGGTTCCGCGCGCAGGAAAGCACCTACGCCGCCTATGCGCTGGCGCATTACGATTTCGAGGTCGGCGGTGTCGAGATCGACGGCACCGCCGGCGTGCGCGTCGTCAACAACGACGGCACCTATCGCGGGGTCACGCGGCTGGTCACCGACGGCGCGATCTCGTTCCTGTCGCAGGTGAATCGGCAGAACTACGTCGACGTGCTGCCGTCGTTCGGCGCGCGGTTGCAGTTCACGCCGAAGCTTCAGGCACGCCTCGGCTACACCGAAACGCGCACGCGTCCGTCCTTCTCGCAGCTCAACCCCGCGTTCAACATCACCCGCAATACCGCGACCGGCGCCGCGTTCGACGCCAGCGGCAGCGGCGGCAACCCGGGGCTCGTGCCGCTGACCTCGAACAACTGGGACGCCACGCTCGAATGGTATTTCGCGCCGACCGGGTCGTTCACCGCCTCTGTCTTCTACCGCGACCTGTTCGGCTTCATCAGCACCTATACCACCATCGTGCAGGACCCGACCTACGGCCGGCTTCAGGTGTCGCGCCCCGAAAATGCCGGGGCCGGGACCATCAAGGGCGCGGAGGCCAATTTCCAGACCTTCTTCGACTTCCTGCCCGGATTGCTCAGCGGCTTCGGCACGCAGCTGAACGTCACCTATCTCGACGGTACCAACCGCCTGCCCTCGGCGCTCGGCGAGGCGGCGCCGATCGTCCCGATCACCGGCGTGTCGAAGTGGACGTACAACATCACCGGCTTCTACGAAAAGGGACCGGTCTCCGCGCGGCTGTCGTACAACCGCCGCTCCAGCTACGTCGACAGCTTCACCCGCAACCCGGGCGAGGCGCAGTTCGCGGGCGTATCGGTCCTGCCGATCTCGCGGCTCGATTTCTCGGCGGCCTATACGCCGTTCGAGAATATCACCTTCACCGCCGACGTCACCAACATCCTGGCGCAGCCGTTCCGCAACTTCCGCAACTTCGCCGCCGACGCCGGCTACCCGGTCGACGTGCGCGAGGAAGGCCGCTTCTACTCGCTCGGCCTCCGCTTCCGCTTCTGATCGGGGGCACCCGAACATCGTCGCCCCTGCCTGCGCAGGGGCGACCGTAGGTCCGTGCCTCCGGTCCGGCGACCGAGCCATACGCCACCGCGCATGCCGATCCGCCGGACGCGACGCCCCCTATTTCTTCGCCGCCAGCAACCCGTGCATCCCCAGCCACCGGACATAGGCATCGAACCACCCGGTGCTCGTCGTCGGCTTCTGGTACATGCCGAAGCCGTGCCCGCCCTGTTCGTACAGGTGGAACTCCACTGGCCGCTTCGCCGCGCGCCACCGGTCGATCAGCCCGATCCCGTCGCCCGCGAAGAACGGATCGTCCGCCGCCAGCGCGACGAACAAAGGCGGCGCGTCGGCCGGCACGTCGACGGCGCCCAGCGGGCCGTAGATGTCGGCGATGAACGCCGGCTTCGCATCCTGCCCGGCCAGCGCCGTCGCCATGGTCAGCATCGCGCCCGCCGAGAAGCCGATCATCCCGACCCGGTCGGGATCGACCTTCCACTCGCCCGCGCGCGCGCGGATCAGCTTGAACGCCGCGCGCGCGTCGGCGATCTGCGGCCCCAGCCGCGCGGTCATCGCCATCGGCTCGACGCGCGGACGCGGCGCCGACCCGGAGAACATTTCCGCCATCGACTTCTCAAACCCCGCCATGTCGGCGGGCGTCTGGTTCAGCCGGTATTTCAGCACGAACGCCGCCACGCCGCGCTTGGCGAGCGCCCTGGCCACGTCCCAGCCCTCGTTCTCCATCGACAGCGTGCGGAACCCGCCGCCCGGCGCCACCACCACCGCCGCGCCGGTTCCGGTGCCCGGCGCAGGCAGGAACGGCGTCAGCGTCGCGACCGTCACGTTGCGCGCGAAGGTGCTGTTATATTGCCGGTGCCACGCTTCCTTGTTCTTCGCGTCCGGCAGCGGCCCGGTGTCGAGCGTGATCGCATCGGGCTGCGCGGGTGCGGCGATCGGCGTCATGCGGTCGTCCTGCGCGCGCGCCGGCGCGGCCATGGTCGCCACGCCCAGCGCCAGCGCCGCAAGCGACACGTACATCCTTCCTTTTCCGAACTGCATCGTCATGGCTTCTCTCTCCCTTGAAGATAGCGCTCCCATTTTCGGATGCGCGACGTGATCGGTTCGCCGGGTCAGCGGCGGGGCGGGGCGCTGACGCCCGCGTCGGTCTGGACGACCGGCTTCATCGTGCCGTCCGGATTGTAGTACAGCCGCTCCACGGTCACCGCGCGCCGTCCGATCGCGCCGTTCAGGTCGCCGATCGCCAGCGTGGCGTTGTGCAGGAACAGGTACCAGTTCTTCCGATATTCGACGATGCCGGGGTGGATCGTGAAGCTGTACTTGCCCGAACCGGTCAGCTCGCCGCGATACGTCCACGGCCCCCGGATCGACGGGGCGGTCGCATAGGACACCTTCTCGTCGCGGTGCTTCGACCGGTCGAGCGAGGCATAGGTGAGGTAATAGAGCTTGCCGCGCTTGTGCAGCCACGGCCCCTCCTCGAAATGCGGCGGGGTGATCTCGGTGATCGGCCCGTCGATCTCGATCATGTTGGGCTTCAGCCGCGCGATATAGCATTGCCGGTTGCCCCACGCGATCCAGGTCGTGCCGTCGTCGTCGGTCAGCACGGTCGGATCGATATCCTCCCAGCTGTGCGTGCCCTTGGGCGTCATCTCGTTGGTGATCAGCGCCGAACCCTTGGCGTCACGGAACGGCCCAGTCGGCGAGTCCGCGACGGCGACCGCGATCGCCTTGCCCGGATGCGTCTTGTCGTGCTCGACGGCGGCGTAGAACCAGAATTTGCCGTTTTTCTCGATCGCCTGCGATGCCCAGGCATCCGCCTTCGCCCAGGTGAAGTCGGCGACGCGCATGATCGGGCCATGGTCGGTCCAATGCTTCAGGTCGGTGGTCGAATAGACCAGCCATTCCTTCATGTTGAACATTTCGTCGCGCTGCGCTTCGTCATGCCCGACGTAGAGGTACAGTCGGTCGCCGACGACCAGCGGCGCGGGATCGGCGGTGAACTTGTCGCGGATGATCGGGTTCGCGCCCGGCGCGTCGCTCGCGGCGCTCAGGATCGTCAGCGCTGCCAGCGCGCATGCCATCCGCCGGTACTGCTTGCGCAACCGCTCTCTCCCACTGCTTATGAGCTTACGATAGCGCTAACGGAACGGCCCTGCCAAGACATGAAGTGAAGCCCGATCAACTGCTTGCGCCATATCGCAACCGGTCGTGCCGATCCCCTCGAAGCACGTGTCGCGGAAACATCGCCGGCTTCTCACCGTCAGGATGATCCCGCGTCGGCTCCGCGCACCGCTGCCGCCGGCAACGACGCGGTGATCGCGAGGCGGTCGCGCGCGACGCGCACGCGATATCGCGCGTCCGGCGCGGCGGACAGCGCGATTGACACCCGCGCGGCGGTACCCCGAACCGTACGAGCGCGGTGCGCGCATCGGCCGCCGTCTGCGCGGCAGCGCTCGTGCCGAGTGTGACTGCGGCGGGCAGGGCAGCGGCGCGCAGCAGCGTCATGGCATCGGTCCTCCCCTCATGATCGCCACCCGTCAGGCGCATGGGCGTCCGTAGCAGCCCACCCTCGCGCGGGGATGCCGTCCTCCGTGTCCGTCCGTGCTCGCCGCGTCCCAACCGCCAACAGGGATTGCTATGTCATTCGTCTGCTCGCATCGGCGGACCGACGGGAAGCGGTGCCAGTAGATCGCGGAAAAGCAACGCAGCGAACGCGTTCGAGCGGCACGGAGGGATCATGCCTCGACGCGGCGGAAAGGGCGGCGACGCAGGTGATCTGGGTTCAGCGCGAATGTGGAGCGGGTGAAGGGAATCGAACCCTCGTCGTAAGCTTGGGAAGCTTCTGCTCTACCATTGAGCTACACCCGCGTGGCGCTTCCGTTGCCACGCGGCTCCCGGCGCGTCAACGCGATTCGGGTTGGTAGCCCAGAACGAAGGCGATCACGGTCGTGGCCGGCATTTCGCACGGGCGCAGCGCAACGCGGGCTCCCGCCAGGCGATAGAGATTGAAGCTGACGCGCGTCGCGCCGCCCAGCGCCTCGGCATAGAGCCACAGCCGCCGGGCATCGGCGCTGACGGTGAGCGTAGCGCCCCAGCGGCGTCCCGCATACGTGCCTTCGGAATAGCCTGGCGGCCATACCTCCAGCGCGTCGAGGAACGCCGCCGGGGGTGCGGCGTCAGTCCTGGTCGCTGTTGCCATGCCCGTGGCCGACCGTCACCCGCGCGCCGGTGTCCGCGCCGCCGCCGGTGCCCGTCTCCCACCAATAGGGCAGCCGCCGCCGCGTGCCCGTGGCGACCTCGTTCAGCGTCGCGGCGTCGAACAGCCGCCCGCCCAGCATCACTTGCGCCACCTTGTCGGTGTTGCGGATGTCGGCGGTCGGGTCGGCATCGAGGACGACCAGATCGGCGAGCTTGCCCGGCTCCAGCGAGCCCACGTCCTTTTGGTAGCCGAGCGATGTCGCTGCTGCGATCGTACCCGCGCGTAGCGCCTCGACCGGGGTCATCCCGCCGCGCACGAAGCTCCACAGCTCCCAATGCGCGCCGAGCCCCGGTTGCTGGCCGTGCGCGCCGATCGCGACCGGTACACCGCGGTCGGCGAGCTTCCTGGCCTCGCGCGCGGTCGCGCCGTCGACGTAATCCTCCTCTGGCGCGATGTCGCGCCGCGCGTTCTGCGCGGCCAGCAACGCCGGCGGCGCATGGCGTGACAGGAGCGGATGCCGCCACACGTCCATATGCGCGCGCCAATACGGATCGCCGGCCGGTCCGCCGTACGCGACCACCAGGGTCGGCGTGTAGCCGACCGTCGTCTGCGCCCACAGGCTAAGCACGTCGTTGTAGAAATGCTCGAGCGGGACGTTGTGCTCGACCGTCGAATTGCCGTCCTGCACCAGCGACATGTCGAGCGTGTAGAGCGACCCGCCCTCCGGCACGACCTCCATCCCCTCGGCCTGCGCGGCGGCGACGACCATCTGGCGCTGTTCGCGGCGCGGCTGGTTGTAGTTTTTGACGCTGCGGGCGCCCTGCGCCTTCAGCCGTCGGACGATCGACAGCGCGTCGTCATAGCTGTCGATCTGCGCATAGACGTCGGGGCTCTTCGCGCCATAGATCACTTCGCCGGTCGAGAAGGTGCGTGGGGCGAGCACCAGCCCGGCCGCTTGCATCTCCGCGGCGGGGAAGATTTCCGCCGAGCGCGACGAGGGATCGTGGATCGTCGTGGTGCCGAGCGCGAGGTTGGCCATCGCCGACCAGTTCTGCTGCGGAACCAGTTCGTCCTCGCCCTGCGGCCCGTGCGCGTGGGCGTCGACGAAGCCGGGGACGATCGTCTTGCCGGCCGCATCGACCGTGACCGCGCCCGCGGGAATCGGTACGGAGCCGCGCGGCCCGACCGCAACGATCCGGTCGCCGCGGATCAGCACCGTGGCGTCGTCGACGATCCCGCCGTCCTTGTCCGCCATCGTGACGACACGCGCGCCCGTCAGCGCGACGGTCTTCGTCGGCTTGGCAGCGGCCATCTCCATCGACAGCGACACCCCGGTTGCAGGGGCGGCGAACGTCGCGGCATCCTCGCCGCCGGGTGCGCTGCGGAACAGCGCGGCGGTGTCGGCGGAATAGAGGGTCGGCCCGGCGCTCCAGTGGATGCGCTTGCCGTTATCGGACCAGTTGATGAAGTCTGCGCCATCACGGCTGACGCGCGTGACGGGCAGCGCGCCGGACTTCGCATCGACCTCGACCGCCTGCTTGCCCGGCAGGATCGGCATCACGAACGCCTCGTAATTCTGCCGGAAGGCGACGTAATCGCCGGCAGGCGAGATCTGGAAGTCGTTGACCAGCTCGCCTGCCGCATGGACGCGGCGCTCGCCGCCCGTCAGGTCGGTGCTGACGAGCTGGCGCTTGTTGCCTTCGTTGGCGATCATGAACACACGGTCGCTGGAGGCGCCGAATTGCGGCGCCGCGGCGTCCTTCGCCATGCGCACCGGGGCGCCGCCGGTCGCGGCGACGCGGTACACGCCGGTACCGGCGTTTCCGCGCGGCGCGGTCAGCCCGCCGCCCTCGCCCTGTTCGAACACGATCGTCTTGCCATCGGGCGAGAAGCGCGCGCGGGCGTAGTGGCCGGCGACCGTCGTCACCGTCTTCGGGGCGCCGCCGGCTGCGGCGACGGTGCGGATCTGCCCCAGCCCGGCATCGGTCCACCCGGTGAAGACGATCGTCCGGCCATCGCGCGACCAGCTTGGCCACAATTCCAGTTCGCCGTCGCCGCGCGTCAACCGCTTCGGCGCGCCGCCCGCCAGCGACTTGACCCACAATTTGCCCAGCGTCTCGAAGACGACCTGACGCCCGTCCGGGGAGACACTCGCCCAGCGGGTCGCCTTGGTCATGAACCGGTCGGGCGCGACCTCGATCTGCGGGTGGGTCGCCTCGGCGATCACGCGCGTGTCGTCGATACGGAACGGGATCACCGTCGCAGGGCCGCCATCGGCAGCGACCCGGCGCAGCTTGCCGCCCGACCAGAAGACGATCGCCTTGTCATCCGGGGTCCAGCTCATGTTCGGATACACGCCGGTGACGGCCCACGTCTCCTGCACGTCGCGGTCGAGTGGACCGTAGACGATCCGCTCGACCCCGGTCGCAAGGTCCTTGATCCATAGCTTCGACACGTTGTTGTCGCGGCGCACGAACGCGATCCGCTTGCCGTCGCGCGATGGCGTCGGGCGTACCGAGCCGCCGACGCCGCTGACCGCCGTGGTCACCTCGCCGGTGTCGATGTCATAGCGTTCGATGTCGAACAGGTCGGTGCGCGAGTTCTGCGCATATTCGAAGATCGGGCCGGACGAGACGTTGCGGGTGTAAAAGATGCTCTTGCCGTCCGGCGCGTAGGTCGGCTCGCCCAGCTCCTTTTGCAGCACCTCGCTGGCGCGCTTGACGAGTTGCACGCCGCCGCCGCCCGAGACGTGGTACAGCCACACCTCGCCAGTACCGAGCGAACGGCCGGTCGTGAAATGCTTCTTGGCGGCGATGAAGCGCCCGTCCGGGCTCCATGTCGGCTGGTTGAGCAGGCGGAAGTCCTCTTTCGTCACCTGCCGCTTGTCGCTGCCGTCGACGTTCATCACCCAGATGTTGTCGCCGCCGCCGCGGTCGGAAGTGAAGGCGATCCGCCGGCCATCGGGGGAGAAGCGCGGCTGATGCTCGAACGCCAGCCCCTCGGCGATGCGCGTCGGCGTGCCGCCCGCGATCGGCATCGTGTAGATGTCGCCGAGCAGGTCGAAGGCGACGGTGCGCCCGTCCGGCGACACGTCGACGTTCATCCAGCTGCCCTCGTCGGTCGCGATCCGCACCTGCTTCGTGCGCAAGCCGCGCGGCGCGTTGACGTCCCACTTGGCAGGCTTGGCGTCCTGCGCGCCGGAGGCGCCCTCGGCGGGGCGGGGCGGGGGAAGCGTACCCGCCGGTGTCGGTGTGGCGTCGGTCGCCTTGTCCTCGGGCACCTGTGTCTGCTCGACCGGCTTGTCCTGCGCCGCCAGCGGCGCGGCGAGCAGGCAAAGGGCGAGGGCGGTCATGGCGCGATAGGTCACGATGGTGGATTTCCCCTGTTTTCTCCTTATCGTTACCCGATCCGCAGCCGAGGTCACGCGCGAAATCATGCGCGAAGGAAGCGGGCGCGAAAGTAGTCGGTGGAGTAAATTGGATCAGCGTGCGGCGGCGACGTCTCGGAGTAGGGAGGGAGGATTTCTCCGGGAAAACCATGTGCTTGATAAACTCCCACTTCACCGCTTCAACGAGTTCCTGCCGATGGACGAGGCGCGCGCGCAGGCGGTACGCGCGCTGGGCGAGCCGCCGATCGACTATCCGCGCCATGCAGTGTTGCGTCGTGAGGGCGAGCCGCCGCGCTATATCTACCTGCTGATCGACGGCTGGGTCGGTGCGTCGGTGCTGCTGCCCGGCGGCGAGCGCCAAATCGTCAAGTTCCATCTGCCCGGCGACGTGCTCGGCACCCCCAGCATGTGCCTGGCGCAAGCGGCGGACACGCTGACGGCGTTGACGGCGGTGCGCGTCAGCCGCGTACCGCTGGCGTCGTTCGGGGCGCTGTTCCGGAGCTCGCCGCACTTTGCCGCCAGTATGTTTCTGAGCGTGCAGCGCGAGCGGGTGGCGTTGATGGACCGATTGGCGGCGGTGGGACGCACGGCGGCGATCGCGCGCGTCGCGGCGCTGCTCCTCGACATCGACGAACGGTTGCGTGCCGCCGGGCTCGCCGCAGACGGACATTTCGAGCTGCCGGTGACGCAGGAGCAGATCGGCGATCATCTGGGGCTAACCGCAGTGCACGTGAACCGTGTGTTCCGGCAGATGGTGGATGACAAGCTGATCGCGCGCGAGCGGCAGCGGATTAGCCTGCTCGACGCACCGCGCCTCCGATCGATGTCGGCGCGCCAGCCGCGCAGCGTGGCACGCGATCTGAACTGGCTGATCGGCGAATGAGTCTCGGTAGTTAACCGCTTATTTGCCACCTGCGCGTATCGGCTGCCGCTCGGTCGGGCGATGGGACGGACACGGGCGTGGCGATTTTCTACGATGCCAGCGGGCAGCGGGCCATGCGGGTGCGCGTGGCGCTTGTCACCATGGCCGCGGTGCCGCTGCTGCTGGCGGCGCTGCTGATCGCGGCGGTGCTGCGCCCGATGACGGACAATGCGCCGCAACTCGGGCGTGCTACCGACGCACCGCACGGGCGCGCTGCGCCGGTCGTTTCGGTCGCCCCGGGCGCGTGGCTGCCGACGCGCACGGGGGCGCCGCTGACCGGCGGCACAATGGGGTTCTACATGCCGTGGGACGCGCCGTCGCGCGCCTCGCTGGCCGCGCATGTCGGTGAGCTGTCGTGGCTCGTTCCCGGACTGGCGACGGTGACGGGGCCCGACCATCGCTTCGTCGCCGAGGACGATCCATATATGCGCGGCGTCGTCGCGCGCGCCGCCCGCCGCCCGCGCGTGTTGCCGATGGTGCAGAATGCCGACGCGGACGGCGGCTGGGACGGCGCGGGTACCGCCGCGCTGCTCGCCGACCAGGCCGCGCGCCGGCGCTTCGCCGACAGGATCGTGGCGTTGATCGATCGCGAGCATGGCGCGGGGGTGATGCTCGACCTGGAGAGCCTTCCGGCGCGTGCGCACCGCGACTATCGCTCCTTCCTGGCCGAACTGCGCGCGCGCTTTGCCCCGCGCGGCTGGGTGGTGGCGCTGGCCGCGCCGGTCGCGGATCCCGACTGGGACCTGCGCGCGTACGCCGCGGTCGCCGACCGGGTCGTGCTGATGGCCTATGACGAACATTGGATGGGGGGCTCGCCAGGGCCGATCGCGTCGCAGCCGTGGTTCGCGCGCGTCGTCGCGAATGCGGTGGCGCAGGCGGGCGCCGACAAGGCGATCGTGGCGATCGGCAGCTACGCCTATGACTGGCAGGGGCGTACGACCACGCCGCTGAGCATCGCCGACGCACTGGCGCTCGCCGCGGAAGCGGGGGTCACGCCGCAATTCGACGCGCGCAGCGGCAACAGCCGGTTCGCTTATGCGCGCGCCGGTGCAGCGCACCAGGTGTGGATGCTCGACGCGCTGAGCGCCGCGAACCAGATGGCGGTGGTTCGGCGTACCGGCGCGGCGGGCGTCGCGCTGTGGCGGCTGGGCAGCGAGGACCCGCAGGTCTGGCGCGCGCTGGCGAACGTGGCGCGCCCCGACGTGCGCGCGCTGCCCGCCCCGGCCGGGATCGCGGTGCGCGGACAGGGCGAGATCATGCGGATGCGTGCCGAGGCGACACCGGGCGCGCGGCGGGTGACATGGTCGGGCGATCTGATCCGCGCGGCACGCTACGATCGCCTGCCGCAGCCCGACACCGTCGAGCGGACCGGCGCACACCGCCGTGAGATCGCGCTGACCTTCGACGACGGCCCCGATCCGACATGGACGCCGAAGATCCTCGACGTGCTGCGCCAGGAGCGTGCACCCGCGACCTTCTTCGTCACCGGGACCAACGCTCTGGGGCAGGGCGCGTTGCTCCGCCGCATCGTCGCGGAGGGAAGCGAACTCGGCAATCATTCCACCTCGCACGCCGATCTGTCGCACCGGTCGGAGACGGCGATCGCGCTCGAGCTGAAAGCGACCGAGCGCGTCGTCGAGGCATATACCGGCCGCGCGATGACGCTGTTCCGGCCGCCGTTCCTGGGCGACGCCGACCCCGATCGCCGCGACGAGTTGCACGCGACGCGCGTCGCGGCTCGGCTCGGCTATCTGACGGTCGGCCTCAACGTCGATCCGCTCGACTGGCAGGGTCCGAAAGCCGCGATGATCGCACGGCGCGTGATCGCGCAGGTCGAGGCCGGCACCGCGGAGCGGCCGGCGCAGATCGTGCTGCTTCACGATTCGGGCGGTGATCGGACCGAGACGGTGCGGGCGTTGCCGCTCATCATCAAAGAGCTGCGCGCGCGCGGATACGATTTCGTGCCCGTTTCGCGGCTGGCGCGGCTGTCGCCGGCGGCGGTCATGCCGAAGCTGACCGGCGCGGCGGCGGCCGACGCCGGCGGTACGCGCGGGCTGTTCGACGGGCTGGCGTGGCTTCGCGATGCCGCGGCGGTGCTGTTCGCGATCATCATCGCCATCGGCATGGCGCGCGCGGTCGCCCTGACGGGGCTGGCGCTGTGGCGGCGCAGGCGCGAGGCGCCGCCGGAGCCTGCGCCGCACCTGGTGCCCACGTTCGTCTCGGTCCTGATCCCCGCCTTCAACGAGGCGCGCGTGATCGCGGCATCGGTGCGCCGCATCCTGGCCAGCACCGGCCCGCGCATCGAGGTGATCGTCATCGACGACGGGTCGAGCGACGGTACCAGCGATGTGGTGCGCGCCGCGTTCGGGATCGATCCGCGTGTCCGGTTGCTGACGCTGGAGAACGGCGGAAAGGCGAAGGCGCTCAACACCGCGCTGGCCAGCGCGCGCGGCGACGTGGTGATCGCGCTCGACGCCGATACGCAGTTCGAGGCCGACACGATCGCCAAGCTGACGCGCTGGTTCGCCGATCCCGGGATCGGCGCGGTCGCGGGCAATGCCAAGGTCGGCAACCGCACCAACATCGTCACGCGCTGGCAGGCGCTGGAATATGTCACCGCGCAGAACCTGGAGCGGCGGGCGCTCGCCGCACTGGGTGCGGTGACGGTGGTGCCGGGGGCGGTCGGCGCGTGGCGGCGCACTGCGCTGGACGCGGTCGGCGGATACCCGGAGGACACGCTGGCCGAGGACCAGGACCTGACGATCGCGGTGCAGCGCGCCGGGTGGCGCGTCGCGTGCGACAATGATGCGGTCGCCTGGACCGAGGCGCCCGAGACCGTCCGAGCGCTGTTCAAGCAGCGGTTCCGCTGGGCGTTCGGCACGTTGCAATGCCTGTGGAAGCATCGTGGGGTGCTCGGGCGGAGCGGCGGTCTCGGGCGCGTCGGGCTGCCGCAGGCGCTGGTGTTCCAGTTCCTGTTCACGCTGGCAGCGCCGCTGATCGACGTCGCGCTGCTGCTGGGTGTCGGCGGGACGGCGTGGCGGGTCTGCGACCGCGGCTGGGACGCGGCGGGCGGCGACGTGCTGACGGTGGCGGCTTTCTGGGCGACATTCGCGTGCGTCGATCTGGCGTGTGGGTGGATCGCCTACCGCCTGGACGGGCGCGAGCCGCGCTTCCCGGCGCTGCGGCTGTTGATGCAGCGCTTCGGGTACCGCCAGTTGCTCTACGCGGTGGTGCTGCGCGCGCTGTATGTCGCGGCGACCGGGGCGCGGGTCGGCTGGGGCAAGCTGGAGCGAACCGGCAGCGTGGCGGTGGTCGAGGGGACGCCGGCGACCGAGGAGCCGCTGCGCGCGGCGGCGTAGTTTGTAAACGAACATTGCCGAATGTTGCGAATGTTGAGACGCTGGCGGGGGTAATTGCTGAGGACGCGGGCGGCATGATCACGCCGTGATGCGGGATGATGGACGGTGTAGGACAGACCATCGTCGCGCTGACACGCGGCGAAAAGCGCGGTAGCGTCGTGCTTTGTCCCTGCCGGAGCGTTGCCGATGTCGTTGTTGTCCGCCCTGTTCGTGCTCGCCGCCGCCGCGCAGGGGGAGCATGTCGCGATCCAGGCATCCGACCTGGATCGCAGCGCGACCTTCTACCGCGAGGCGTTCGGGTTGCAGCTTATCAAGCAGCCGCTGACGAACCGGCGCTGGATCGATCTCGGCCGCGGCTTTGCGCTGCACATTCTCGATGGGCGGACCGCGCCCAAGCCGTCGAACATTAACGAGCATCTGGCGATCCATGTCGACGATCTGGCGAGCGTGACCGCGTGGCTGGACGCCCACCGGCGGCCGTGGACCGATCTGGCGGGCAAGGTGAGCACGATGCAGACGCGGTTCGACGGCGTGCGGCAGATCTACACGCAGGACCCGGACGGTTACTGGCTGGAGGTCAGCGACAGCCGCGGGGTGGCGGGGAAGTAATTGATCTCCTTGCTTTCGACGCTCGGTCGCCCCTGCTTTCGCCGGGGTGGGGCACGTGCTTCGACAGGCTCAGCACGAACGGTGGGAGGGGGCCGTCAGATGATCGCGTGGGGGACGAACCGCGCCAGATCGCGGGTGATCGGGCCGTCGTCTTCGCGGATCGACATCGCGACCGGTTCGTCGCCGACCATCCACGAGCCGATCACCGCGTGCTGGCCATCGAAGACCGGGAGCGGGGCGAGCGCCTGCACCACATGCCCTTCGTCGCCATAGCCGCCGTCCGGACCGCGATCCTCCGACGCGCCATCGTGAAGGAGGATGTCCCAGCCTTCCCGGGAAAACAACGGCTTGCGAACGAAGCGGTCACCGATGGCGGACACGCCTGCGGTGTCGTCGGCGAAGGCGGCGGGGAGCAGGTTGGGGTGGCCGCGGTGGCGTTCCCACAGCAGCGGAAGGATGCCCTTGTTCGACAGGATCGCTTTCCAGGCCGGTTCGAGGAACAGGGTTTTCGTGCGGGGCAAGTGCGCGGCGTACGGTTCGCGCAGCATGTCCTCCCACGGATAGAGCTTGAAAAGCGCAGCGATCAGAACGTCTTCCTCGTCGACGAACTGGCCGTCGCCGTCGACGCCGATGCGGTCGATCGCGACAAAGGCGGGGTCCAGCCCGGCCTGGCGCGCGGCGTCTTCGAGGTAGCGGACCGTCTGGCGATCCTCCTCATGATCGGCGACGCTTGCAAAATGCAAGACACTTCCGGGGGTTAGCAGCGCGCCAAAGCGGTCGACGAGCGCTTCGTGGAGGCGGTTGTATTGATCGGCGCCTTCCGGAAGGGTGCCGTCCGCCAGCCGGTCCTCCAGCCATTGCCATTGGAAGAGGGCGGTCTCGTAGACGCTGGTCGGCGTATCGGCGTTATATTCCAGCAGCTTGGCGGGGCCGGTGCCGTCATAGGCGAAGTCGAAGCGGCCGTAGAGCGTCGGGGCGTTCGCCTTCCATGAGGCGGCGACCACGTCGCGCATCGCGTCCGGGATCGCCAGCCGGTGCATCAGCGTGTCGCTTTCGACCACCTCGGTGACAAGATCGAGGCAAAAATAGTGAAGCTCGGCGCTCGGCGTCTCGATCCCGGCCTCGATTTCGTCGAGCGAGAAGCGGTAATAGGCGCGTTCGTCCCAGTAACGCTGACCATCGAGGTGATGGAAGGTAAAGCCCATCCGGCGGGCGATGTCTTCCCACCCGGCGCGCTCGCCGGTGACGATCCGCTCCACGGGCGATCAGCCGCCGGACTTGTCGTCGAGCCGTTTCGCCTCGCCACCGTCGCGCGGGGCGGACAGGCGGGCGAGGATGTCGTCGGCACTCGACGCGCCCGGCAACAGCCCGGCCCGCTCCAGCTTGGCGTCGAGGTCGGCGCCGGTGCGCATGTCCTCCAGCTCGGCGGCGGCGCGGAACTTCTCCTCGCGCACCGCCTGCCGCTCCTTGAGCCGCGCGAGGCTGTCGGCGGCCGAGCCCAGTTGCGACTGCGCGCCGTGCGTGTTGCTGGCGATCTGCGCCTG
The DNA here is from genome assembly GCF_031456125.1 of Sphingomonas sp. BE138. Lineage (NCBI taxonomy): Bacteria > Pseudomonadati > Pseudomonadota > Alphaproteobacteria > Sphingomonadales > Sphingomonadaceae > Sphingomonas > Sphingomonas sp. BE138. The sequence continues at coordinate 123,641 of NZ_JAVDUC010000005.1, read as the reverse complement.
CGCCTGCTGGACGCTTTCGTTGGCGCGCACGACGTCGACCTCGCGGCGCAGTGCCTCGATCTTGCCGTCGCCGGACTTGATGATGCCGCGCATCCGGTCCTCGGCGGTGCGCATATCGGCGACCTGCGGCGTCTTGGCGTTCACCTCGCGCTCGATCTGCGCCAGTCGCTCGGCCACCTCGCGCGCGAGGTCCATGTCGCCGCGACCCATCGCGGCGCGCGCCGACGCCTCGTACTTGTCGCGCTGCGCGACAAGCTGTTCGATGTCCTTTTCGATCAGCCGGCGCTTGGCGGTGACGGTGGCGAGGTCGTCGCGCGCCTTGGCCTGCGCGCTGCCGGCGTCGCGCAGTTGCTGGTCGAGGATCGTCAGCGCGCGCTTGTCGACCACCGACTGCCCCGCCTCGTGCGCGGAGCCGCGGATCAGCGTGACGAATTGCTTCCACATCGACATGGTATCGTAGGTCCTTCAGGCAGCCGCAAAGGCGTGGCGCAGGTCGGCGGCGGCGTCGAGCGCGTTGTGCGCCAGCACGCGCAATTCGATCAGGATCGTGCGCAGCGACGATTCGACCGACAGCTCGCCGATCAGCTCGTAATATTCGCGGCCGTCGACCTCGGTGATCGCGAAGTTCGACAGCGGCACCAGCTTCTGCGCCTTGAGCAGGAAGTGGTTGAAGGCGGCGGGGTCGTCCATCTCCGCGACCGGCCACAGCAATGTGGAGACGGCGATCTGCTCGCCCGCGACGCTGAGGAATACCGCCAGGTCGCCGTGGTCGTGCAGCGTGACGTGCAGCGCCTCGCCGACCTGCTCCACGCTGACCTCGCCCAGATGGTCGGGCGCGCCCAGCGCCTCGGCCAGCCGCTCGATCGTCCACACCCGCGTCGTGTCGTCCACGTCATCGTCCTCTCGGTATGCTTGACACTCCAAGCATAAGCCCGCAGCCTTTGGCAAGGTGAATGGGCCGGATGGAGACGCACGCGGCATGATCTTCGGCAGCCTGTTCGGCGGCGGACGCGAGCCTGCAAGGAACGCCGTCGCGGTCGTGCGCGACGTGACGATCGGGCGGATGGTGCGGCTGGACGCGCTGGCGTGGCGGCGGCTGGCGGGCGGGACGTTCACGCTCGACCGCGACACGCTGGAGATCACCGCACAGGGGATCATCAAGCTCGACGACGGCGGCGGCTATGTCCACCGCTTCTACACCGACGACGAGCTGATGCTGCAGGCGGTGAGCCAGCAGCCGGACGGATCGGACGCCGACGACTTCACGCTGTTTCGCCCGTGGTCCTCCACCTATGCCACCGGCGGGTGGGACGATGCGGCGTTCCGCGACCGGCTGAGCCAGCCGGTGTGGAACGAGGCCGGGCTGCCGCCCTTTCGCCGGTTCTGGTATGACGGCGACGAGCGCGTGCAGCCGCCGGTGCAATTGTGGGAAGCGTTGTATTACGAGCGCGACGGCGACCCGGTGAAGCACATCCGCCAGCAATGCATGCTGTACGTCCGCGATCTGGCGCCGGAAGGGCAGGAGCTGCTGCTCGCGCTGTCGGCGCGGCCGGAGGGGGGCGATACCACGCACGACATCATGATCGGGCTGCCGCTGTCGCCGGCGGAGTTCTCGGCATAGGGGAGTGAGGCATCAAGTCAGCAGCGCGCGTACACGGGGGGTGGCAGGTTCAAGTGTCGTTGCTTCGGTCCGCACGCGATGACGGTTTCGGTGCGCGCGATGATGCTCTAAGCCTTCAACCCGTGTAGAATGAGGGGACCGCGCGCATGTTCGACACGACCGCCTTTCTGTTCGGGGCCGGGCATTTCCTGATCGCCTTCGCAATCGCGTGCCTGTTCCTTGGCGTGTTCAAATGGCTGTACCAGGTGTCCACGCCCTATGACGAGCGGCGGCTGGTCGCCGAGGGCAATATGGCGGCGGCGGTGACGTTCGGGGGGGCGATCGTCGGCTTCGCACTGCCGCTCGCCTCCGCGCTGTCGGTGACCGCCGACCCGCTGGAATTCGTCGCATGGGGCGTGCTGGCGGGCGTGATACAGGTGGTGGCGTCACTGGTCGTCCGGCGTATCGTGATCCGCGACCTGGTGGCGCGGATCGAGACCGGCAACGTGGCGAGCGCGGTCTATATGGCCGCGACCTCGATCGCGGTCGGGCTGCTCAACGCCGCCTGCATGACGTATTGAGGGCGCGACGCGATGACCGACCTTTCCCTTCCCCGCCGCAAGCGGTCCGCCGCCGCCGGGCTGACCGCCGCGGGCGCGCTGGCGATGCTGTCCGGGTGCGACGGCACGCCGGACCAGCAACAGCAGTTCGGCCCGCCGACCGAGGTGTCGGCGTTCCGCACCGTCGACGAATGCGTCGCGAGCGGCGCGTTCGCCAAGGTGACCTGCGAGAATGCGCGGAAGGAAGCCGCGCAGACCGACGGCAAGGCCGCGCCGCGCTTCGACAGCCAGAGCCTGTGCGAGGACCAGTTCGGGTCGGGGCAGTGCCTGGCGCGCAACGACGGCGGGCAGAGCTTCTTCGTGCCGCTGCTGACCGGGTTCATGATCGGGCGGCTGCTCGACGGATCGGGCTATCGCTACAACGGCCTTTATCGCAACAACCGCGACGACCGCTGGTACACGCCGTCGGGGGCGTGGCTGTACGGCGGCGGATACGGCGGGCGCGGGTATAATTATCAGGTCGGGTCGCGCGCGGTGACCGCGCCGATCACGACGCAGCGCATCCAGACGCGCAGCTCGGTCGTGTCGCGCGGCGGCTTCGGCGGGCGCGTCTCGGCGCGCTCCAGCGGTGGCTGGGGCGGGGGCCGCTCGTTCGGGGGATGAGCGGCGGAAGATGAAGGGCGGGGGGTGACGCATCGGAATCCGCGGTCGGGCGTTCGCGATGGAAACGATCGACAAAGGACAGGGATGACCCGGCTTTTCCACGTCAGCGACGTCCATTTCGGTGCCGAGGATCCGGAGGCGGTGCGGTGGTTCCGCGAGGTCGTCGCGCTGGAAAAGCCCGATGCGGTCATCATGACCGGCGACCTGACGATGCGCGCGACGAAGCGCGAGTTCGACGAGGGCGGCGCGTGGCTGGCGAGCCTGGGCGTGCCGGTGACGCTGGAGGTCGGCAACCACGACATCCCCTATTACTGGGATCCGCTGCGCCGGCTGTTCGCGCCCTATTCGCGCTATGCCGCGGTCGAGAAGATGATCGAGCGGCCGCTGGAGATCCATGGGATCACGATCGTGCCGCTGAAGACCACCGCGCGCGCGCAATGGCGCTGGAACTGGTCGAAGGGGCGGGTGAGCGCGGGCTCGCTGCGGCGTGCGCTGGCGCTGGTCGAGGCGGCGCCGCGCGGCAACCTGATCTTCGTGGCCGGGCACCATCCGCTGATCGACGGCGGCAGCAAGGGCACCGCCAAGACGAGGCGCGGCGACGAGGCGCTGGCGGCGCTGGCGGATGCGGGAGTCCATGCGGTGCTGTCGGGGCATGTCCACGATCCGTTCGACATGCCGTACGAGCGCAACGGGTGGCGGCTGCGGCTGATCGGGGCGGGGACGCTGTCGAAGCGGACGCGCAACTCGCCGCCGGCGTTCAACGAGATCCGCGTCGAGGGGGACCGGTTCGAGACATTGGTGCGCACGATGTCCGAGCAGCCGGTGCATCCGATCAGTGCGATGAGCGCGGCGGGGCGGTAGCGCTTTCGTCATTCCCGCGGAAGCGGGAATCCAGACGCGCAGGTCGTCGCAAGGGCCGGAAGGTCAGAGGTTCTGGATTCCCGCCTGCGCGGGAATGACGAGCAGGCACGATGGCTTTCCCGCCGCACACTCCCTATCTCCCGTCCGTGCCCAAGAAACCCAGCCCCGGCCTGCCGACGCGCGAGCAGATCCTCGACTTCATCACCTCCTCCGCCACGCCCGCGGGCAAGCGCGAGATCGCGCGTGCCTTCGGCCTGACCGCGCAACAGAAGATCGCGCTCAAGGCGCTGCTCAAGGACATGGGGGACGAGGGGCTGATCGATGCCGCGCCCGGACGCGCGTTCCACAGGATGGGCGGGCTGCCGAAGGTCACGGTGCTGCGGATCGTCGACATCGACCAGGGCGGCAACGTGTGGGCGGTGCCCGAGCGCTGGGACGCCGACGTGCCGACCCCGCGGATTCGCGTGCGCGACCGCAAGCGCGGGGCGCTGGGCGTCGGCGAACGCGTGCTGGCGCGCACCGAGGAGACCGGCGGCGGCTGGACCGCGCATCCGATGAAGGTACTCGCGCCGGCGTCCGAACAAGTGATCGGGGTGTTGCGGCGCGAGGGCGACCGATTGTGGTTGCAGGGCGTGGAGAAGAAGGAGCGGCGCGAATATCCGGTGTCGGATGCCGGCGGCGCGGACGCGGGCGATCTGGTCAGCGCCGAGATCGCGGGACGGCCGCCGCGGGTCATGGCCAAGGTGGTGGCGCGGCTGGGCGATCCGTTCGCGCCGCGCAGCTTCTCGCTGATCGCGATCCACAAGCACGGCATCCCCGACACGTTCGCGCAGGAAGCGCTGGACGCGGCCGAGCGGGTGGCGGGGCAGCCGCTCGGGGAGGGGCGGGAGGATCTTACGCATCTGCCGATCGTCGCGATCGACCCGGCCGACGCGCGCGATCACGACGATGCGGTGTGGGCGGCGCCCGACGACGATCCTGCGAACGACGGCGGGTGGAAGGCGATCGTCGCGATCGCGGATGTGAGTTTCTATGTACGGCCGGGCAGCGCGATCGACCGCGAGGCGCGGGCGCGGGGCAATTCGGTCTATTTTCCCGACCAGGTCGTGCCGATGCTGCCGGAGGTGCTGTCGGCGGATGTCTGCTCGCTGAAGGCGGGCGAGGATCGCGCGGCGCTGGCGTGCCATCTGCAGGTGTCGAAGGCGGGGGCGCTGAAGAGCTGGCGGTTCACGCGCGCGGTGGTGCGGCTGGCGGCGAACGTGGCGTATGAGGATGCGCAGGCGATTGTCGATGCTGCTTCAAGCCCCTTTCCCCTTGGCGAGGGGGATGGGGGTGCCGCGGGTGCTTCTCTCGGTGAGACACCGGCCCCTCACCCAACCAGTTCCGGGTCAACATCGCCCCGCGATGTTGAGAATGTGCCGGGGGCACCTTCGACCCGGAACTCCCCGGAGGGGCGAGGGCTATTGCCTGAGCTCACCAACCTCTGGGACTGCTGGCGCGCGCTGGCGGAGGCGCGGGACAAGCGGGAGCCGCTCGATCTCGACCTGCCCGAGCGGCGGGTGGTGCTCGACGAAAAGGGGCGGATCATGTCGGTGGCGCCGCGCGACCGGCTCGACGCGCACCGCCTGATCGAGGATTACATGATCGCGGCCAATGTCGCCGCCGCCAAGGCGCTGGAGGCGAAGAAGGCGCCGGTGATGTACCGCGTCCACGAACCGCCCGCGCGCGAGAAGCTGGTGGCGCTGAAGGATTACCTCGAAACGTTCGAGGTGCCGTTCGCGCTGGGGCAGGTCGTCAAGCCCGCGACCTTCAATCGCATCCTGGAGCGGGTCGGCGACGTGCCGTTCCGCCCGGAGATCATGGAGCAGGTGCTGCGCACGCAGACGCAGGCCTATTACGCGCCCGCCAACCACGGGCATTTCGGGCTGTCGCTGGGCAGCTATGCGCATTTCACCTCGCCGATCCGCCGCTATGCCGACCTGATGGTGCACCGCGCGCTCGTCTCCGCCTATGCGCTGGGGCCGGGCGGGCTGAACGGCGACGAGGATTTCGAGCTGGCGGGCACGACGATCAGCAAGCTGGAGCGGCGCGCGATGGAGGCGGAGCGCGAGACGATCGACCGCTATGTCGCCGCGTTCCTGGCCGAGCGCGTCGGCGAGCTGGTCGAGGTGCGGATCACGGGCGTGACCAACTTCGGGTTCTTCGCGACCGTCGACGGGATCGGCGGCGACGGGTTGATGCCGGTGCGCGACCTGGGCGGCGAGTATTTCCGTTTCGACGAGGCGGCGCGGCGACTGGTCGGCGAGCAGAGCGGCGAGGAATATGCGCAAGGGCAGCGGCTGGAGCTGCGGCTCGCCGAGGCGAACCCGGTGTCGGGCGCGCTGCGCTTCGAATTGCCCGAGGGGCGGTACGGCGGCGCGCGGACCGAGCGCGCGCCGGCCAAGGGCGTGAAGCCGCCGCGCGTGCTGAAGCGGCGCGGACGGCCGGGCAATCTGCGCCACCAGAATCGCAGGAAGTAGGAGGAACGACCATGTCCGGCACGATCATGGCGGCGCTGATCGCCAAGGCGCGCAACCGCGTGGTGTGGCATTTCACCTCGGCGGGCGCGACGACGAAGGAGACCGCGACCCGCTTCGAGACGCCCGAAAAGCGGCTCGACCGGCGCGTGTTCGAGCGGATGGTGGCGTTCGGGGCGATCGAGAAGACGCCGGCCGGGCTGTACTGGCTGAACGAGAAGCGGCTGGCGGATTACCGCAAGGAGTCGCTGGCGCGGGTGCTGGGGATCCTCGCCATCGCGGGGTTCGCAGCGGCCGGGGCGATGGCGGTCGGCGGGTGAGCGCGTAACACACAAGGGGTACGTGGCCCTCACGGCTTCGTTCCTTCGGAGCCTGTCGGCGCCTGTCGTGCGCTTCACCGAAGAGCCGCATCCGGGGCACGTGCTTCGACAAGCTCAGCACGAACGGCGAGAGCAGAACCCGGCACGAACGGTGGAAAGGGGGCGGATCGGCGATTGCGGCCGGGCTACACCGCCACCAGCCATGCGTAGGGAACCGGGCCGTCGTGCGCGGGGGTGCTGCGCCAGCGGTGGTGTTCGGTGTGGCGGCCGGGCGGCAGCGCAGCGCCGGTTTCGGGGACGATGCCGCGCGCGGTGAGCAGTGCGACCAGTTCGGCGATCACCGCGTCGCGTTCCCGGACGAAGCGCGAGGCGAAGCAGCGCCAGATCGTCCAGCCGGCACGCTCCAGCATCCGCTGCCGCGCCATGTCGTCGGGCCATTGTTCGGGGCCGTGGAAGCGGTCGCCGTCGCACTCGATCGCCAGGCGGCGGTCGTCGGCGCCCTCCACAACCATGTCGATGCGCCTGCTGCCGACCGCGACCTGCGTGTCGACGCGGTAGCCGCGTTCGACGAGCAGGTCGTACATGTCCTCCTCGAAGCGCGACTCGCAGCGGGCGCGCCGACCGGCGGCCTGTGCGGTGTCGCCCGCGAACGGCGCGTGAAAATGCTCGATCAGCGAGCGACGGAGGCGATCGGCGGGACGCAGTTCCTCCAGCTCGACCGAGCGGACCAGCACCATCCGGTCGCGCGCGCGCGAGGCGGCGACGTTGAAACGCTGCTCGTAGCCGAGCCCCGACAGCGCGGTGCTGCCGCGGTCGGCGACCAGCGAGACGAACATGATATCGCGTTCGTCGCCCTGGAAGGCGGCAGGCTCGCCGACGCGGATGTCGTGGCGCAGCATCGCCTCGGCACCGATCACCTGCTCGATCGCCTGCATGATCGCGCTGGCCTGTTCGTGGCCGAGCAGGGTCGTCACCCCGACCGAGCGGGTCGCCATCGCGGGATCGTCGACGATGCGGCCGATGTGCTCGACGATGCAATCGACCTCGGGCGGGTTGATCTTGCCGCGGCGGTGGCCGTCCTCGACCAGGATGTCGACCAGCGGCGGGTCGAGCCGTTCGCTGGCGCGCGGCAGCCGCAGCGGGATCAGCTGGTGGCTGTAGAATTGCGCCTTCGAATATTCGATGATCGGCGCGACGCAGCGGAAATGCTCCTTGAGCATGATCGCGCCGCCCGCGAACACGACGGAGCCGAGGTCGAACAGTGACTTTTCCTCGCGCAGGGCGCTGCGATAATCGGGGATCTGGCCGGACAGGTGGCGATCGGCGAGCAGGTTCATGCGCGCCTCCTCGCGGAATCCGGCGTCGGGGCTGACCTGGCGGTCGTCACCGACGATCAGCACCTGCCGCGCACGCAGCAGCGCGGGCAAGGCGGCGATCGTCGATTGCGACGCCTCGTCGATCACCACGAGGTCGAACAGGCCGAGTTCGGCGGGAAGCGATTCGGACACGCGGTAATGCGGCATGATCCAGCACGGCAACGCGTTCTTCGCGCGGTCGGCGGCGGCGCGCGCGTCGAGCCGGTAGCGGGCGGCGCGCACCCCCGTGCCGCGCCCGATCCGGCGCATCGCCTGCGCATAGGCGGCGAGCGCGGTGCGGACCTGATCGCTGGCCTTTTCGGCGAGCCCCAGCCAGGTGCGCGCCTCGATCGCTTCCTCATAGGCGCGCGCGAGCTGCGCCTCGCGGTCGCGGCGCTCGGCCCCCAGCGTGCGGAGCCGGTCGTGGCGGTCGACGCGCGCGAGCCACGTCGATAGCCGCCGCAGCGTCCAGCGCGCGCGCCAGTCGGCGGGAGTGGCGGGGTCCTCGACGCCGGTCACCGCTTCGGTGCGGCAGCGCGCGGCCCACAACGGCGCGCCGCTGGCGGCGATCGCGGCGGCGGTGTCGCGGATCGTGGCGAAGGCGGGGGCAAGCGCGCGCAAGGCCGCGGCCTCGTCGAGCGCGGCCTGCCATCGCGTGGCCAGCGCGGCGGCAACGGTGCCCGGCGCGCCGACCTGTTCCCACAGGAGCGCCCGCACTTCGGTGCCGATCGCGCCGGCCAGCGGCCCGGCACGGCGGCGGCACTCGGCGAGGCGGGTGCGGCCGTGTTCGAGCCGCTGGAGGCGCAGGTGACGATCGAGGACGCCGAGCAGTGTCGCGGCTTCCGCATCGTCGCCGGCCAGCGTGCCGGGCCAGCGCGGCAGCAGGCGACGGAGCGCGTCGGTCGTCGCGCGTTCCTGCGCCGCCAGGTCGCGCAGCGCGGCGGAGGCGGCGAGCGCGCGCTTCATGGCGTCGGCGACGGCGGGGGTGTCGCCGGCCACCGGGGGAAGGCCGGCGAGCGCGGCGGCGTGGTTCCAGGCGGCGGCGAGCCGCTGCGCGGTGGCGACTGCCGCGAGCCAGCGGTCGACCTCTCCCCAGTCCGCGGCGCTTTCGGGGGCACGGCCGCTGAGGCGGACCGCAGCGAGCCGGAGCGCGATCTGCCGGGCGAACAGCGAGTGCAGCAGGCCCGGCTCCTCGCCGGCGGCGCGGCGCGCGATCCGGTCGCGCAGGCTCTGGTCGGGATCGGCGGGCAGCGTGACCGGGCGGGTGATGAAATGGTGCGCCTCGGCGGCGAGCGCGGCGACCTCGTCGGCCAACCCGGCGATGGCGGTCAGCGCAGGATCGTCGGGGTCGGCGCGCCAGCGGTCGAGCGTCGCGGGATCGGTGACGCGCGACCAGCGTGCGCGCAGATGCGCGACGCCGGCACGTGCCTCCTCGATCGTCGTGACGGTCGCGCCGTCTGCAAGCCGGTCGTCGGGACCGATCGTGAGCGCGACCGCGCTGGCGTCGCGCAGGTCGCCGTGAAGCGCGGCGATCGCGGCGGTGTCGGGCAGGTCGGCAGGGACCGGGGCGTCGTCGAGCGCGGCGATCCGCGTGCCGGCCTGTTTGCGGGCGCGGCGCACGGCAGCGATCGCTTCCTCGTCGAACGCGGGTTCGTGCGCGGCGACGATGTCGATCGCGTCGGCGAGCCAGTGCGCATCCGCGCCGGCGGCGACAACGCGGCGCGCGGCATCGGCGGGCGTGACGGTCGCGCCGTCGATCGTCGCGTCGGTCATCGCGCCGCGGCCGATATCCTCGACCTCCCGGTCGATCGCCGCCAGCCCGCGGTGGAGCGCGTCGATGCGCGCGTCGAGCGCGGCGATCTGCCGCCGGACGTCGGCGGGTCGGGTGCGGTGGAGGCGATCGGCGATGACGTCGACCGATTCCTGGAACTGCCTGAGCCCGTCGCGGTTGCTGTCGAGCAGGCTGACCGCCAGCGGCCGGACGGCGGCGGGCAGCTTGTCGCGCAGCACCTTGAGCGCTGGCGCCTTTTGCGAGGTGACCAGCACGCGTTTGCCGGAGGCGAGATAGTGGCTGATGATGTTGGCGATCGTATGCGTCTTGCCGGTGCCGGGCGGCCCCTGCACGACCACGCCGGGGCGGACGCCAAGCCGGCGGACGACCTCCACCTGTTCGCGGTTGAAGGGCAGCGGGAAGAACAGGTCGGCGCCGGTGCCGTCGGCGCTGGTGACGCCGGGAATCGTCGAGACGCCGCGGCACGGCGCATATTCCTCGGACGCCGCGGCGTCGGCGGGCGGGGTGACCAGCACGCGCACCGCATCCGGCAGTTCCTCGCCCATGTCGATCGCGCGGCGGAAGCGCTGGAGATCCTCCATCAGCTGCGTCGCGCGGCGCGGGCGTTCGAGGAGCACCCAGGCGTCGTCGACCTGGAGCGTGCCCGGCGGCGGGACGGGGCGCTCACCGAGATCGGGGAGGTAGTGGCCGTCGGGGTCGAGCACCGCCACCGCGCGGCGGAGGATCGGCGTGACCTCGGCGGGCGCGAAGGGCGAGATGGTGCCGGCGAGCGCGTCGAGCGCGCCTTGCGCCCCGCGGCGCCATTCGTCGACGCCGGGCACCTCCAGCGCGTCGAGCGCGGCAGTCTCCAGCAGCGGCGGCGCTTCGCTGCGCGGGCGGACGGTGATGGCGTGGTCGGCATCGTCGAGCGCGAGTTCGACCGCGACGGTGACGAGCGGATGGTGGAGCCGTCCCGCGGAGTGCGTCCAGCGCGCGATGCCGATGCCGACCACCAGCTCGACCGGTTGCGCAGCGGCGCCGTCGAGCGACTGACGCAGCGCAAACAGCGCGTTGTAGAGCGCGATCGTCTGGCGGCGGAGGCGTTCGTCGAGCGACCAGGGCGTCCAGACCTCACGCTTCCACGCGGCGAGCGCAGCCTCGAGCGCGGTGCGCTCGGGCTGGTCGGCGAGCCGGTGCACGCCGTCGCCGCCGGGCGCGGGCCGCTCGGCATAGAGCGTCGGGGCGAGCGCGGGGTCGTCGCGCAGGTCGATCCAGCGGCGCAAGCCTGCGTCGCCGGGCAGCGGCGGCGCGCGGCGGGCGAGGCGTTCGACCCGCAGCCACACCGGCTCCTCCCCCTCCGCGCGGTTCACGAGCACGCCGGGCAGGCGCAGCAGCTCGTCGCCGGTGCGACGGAAACCACGATAGTCCACCATGTCGACGACGCGCGGCAGGCGGTCGCGCTCGCTCGCCTCGACATAATCGATCAACGCCTGCAGCCGTTCGCGCTCCGTCATCGTCCCCCGCGTCCTGCCCTTCCTATCGGCTAGCGATGCCCGCGCGGTCGTGTCGGCGAGATGGCGCCGAAATGGATGTATCCCCGGTCCCGGCCGATTGCGGCGTGAGGAACAGCGCGGCAACCCGGACGGCGACGCGGCGCAACCGCTTAGTCGCCAACAGGGATCGGGGATGATGCAGGGGCACGGGCAGGCTGTTCGTCCGGCGGGGACGGGCGAGAGGGATCGCGCGCGCAAGGCGCCGCGGGGACGCGGGCGATGATCGAGCTGCCGCGCGGCGGCAACGCACCGGTGCCGACCGGCCCGATCTCGGTCACGTTCGACTGGACGGTGGCGGCGGGGCGCGACGTGGAGGCGGATGCGTCGGCCTATCTGCTGACCGCGGGCGGCCGCGTGCGCGGCGACGCCGACATGATCTTCTACAACCAGCCCGACGGCGCGGACGGCGCGATCCGCTTCGCGGCCGATCTGGGCGCGCGCGGCGGCTTCGCGGTCGACCCGTCGCGGCTGCCGCCGGCGATCGAGCGCGTGGTGTTCTGCGTGACGGTGCACGAGGCGCAGGCGAAGGGGCAGACGCTGGCGCTGCTGGACGGGGCGGCGATCACGGTGGCGGGCGCGACGCGCTTCGCCCCGCCGCTGCTAGCGGCGGCCGAGGCGGCGATGATCTTCGGCGAACTCTACCGCCGCGCCGGACAGTGGAAGTTCCGCGCGGTCGGGCAGGGGTTCACCGGCGGGCTGGCGCCGCTGGCGCGCTCGTTCGGGATCGACGTGGGCGAGGAGCCGGCGAGCGCCGCGCCGCCACCGCCGCTTCCGTCCCCGCCCCCACCCCCGCCCGTGAACCTGTCGAAGGTGACGCTCGACAAGCCGGGGCAGGCGGTCAGCCTGGAGAAGCGTGGAGGCGATTTCGGGGAGATCGTCGTCAACCTGAACTGGTCGCGCGGGCGCAAGGGCTTCTTCGGCGGCGGGACCGCGATCGACCTCGACCTGGGATGCCTGTGGGAGCTGGCGGACGGGCGCGCGGGGGTGGTGCAGGCGCTGGGCCGTGCGTTCGGCGACTATCACGCCGCGCCGTTCATCGAACTGTCGGGCGACGACCGCACCGGCGACGTGGCGCAGGGCGAGACGCTGCGCATCAACGGCGCGCACTGGGGCGAGATCCGGCGGCTGGTGGTGTTCGCCAACATCTACGACGGCGTGCCGAACTGGCGCGCGACCGACGGCGTCGTGCTGGTGACGATGCCCGACCAGCCGCCGGTCGAGGTGCGCATGACCGAGGGGCGCGACGACCGCCGCGTGTGCGGGGTGATGCTGATCGAGAACGACGGGGGGCGCCTGAAGGCGACGCGCGTGGTCGATTACGTCCGCGACCAGCAGGTGCTCGACGAGGATTTCGACTGGGGGCTGCGCTGGGTGGCGGGCAGCAAGGATTGATGGGGGACGGGATGCTGCGTTATTTCAAGGGGTCGCTGGCGTTCACCGCGCTTTGCCTGGCGCTCGGCGCGTGGCTGGGGTGGAGCATCACCGGCAGCATCGCGGGCACGCTGGGCATCCTGTGGATCGTCGTGGTGCTCGGCGTGCTGGAGGTGTCGCTGTCGTTCGACAATGCGGTGGTCAACGCCACCGTGCTGCGCGACATGTCGCCGCGCTGGCAACGGCGGTTCCTGACATGGGGCATCGTGATCGCGGTGTTCGGGATGCGGATCGTCTTCCCGCTGGTGATCGTCGCGGTCGCCGCACGGCTGGGGCCGGTGGAGGCGGTGCGGCTCGCAGCGACCGATCCGGTCAGCTACGAGCGGATCATCACCGGCGCGCATGCCGGCATCTCAGGATTCGGTGGCGCGTTCCTGGCGATGGTCGGGCTGTCGTTCTTCCTCGACGCCGACAAGGACACGCACTGGATCGGCATGGTCGAGCGGCCGTTCGCGGGGCTGTCGCGCATCTCCGGGCTGGCGATCGCCATCGTGCTGCTGGCGCTGTTCGGCCTGTCGCGCGCGATCCCGGCGGCCGAGGCGATGACCTTCCTGACCGCGGGGCTGTTCGGGCTGGTCGCCTATGTGGCGGTGCAGGCGGTCGGGGCCGTGATGGGGGGTGACGACGATGCGCCCGCAGAAGGCGCCGGCGCCGCGGCCGGGCGCGCTGCCGCCGGGGCGAGGAGCGGACTGGCGGCGTTCCTCTACCTCGAAGTCCTGGACGCCAGCTTCTCGTTCGACGGGGTCATCGGGGCGTTCGCGCTGTCGAACAACCTCTTCGTGATCGCGCTGGGGCTGGGGATCGGGGCGATGTTCGTCCGGTCGATGACGGTGATGCTGGTCGATCGCGGCACGCTGACCGAATATCGCTTCCTCGAGCACGGTGCCTTCTACGCGATCATCGCGCTGGCCGCGATCATGCTGATTTCCGTGCGGGTCGAGGTGCCCGAGACGGTGACGGGGCTGATCGGCGCGGCGTTGATCGGCGCGGCCTTCCTCGCCTCTGTACGGGCCAATCGACGCGACCTGCCGCTGGAGGACGCCACGGCGGTCGGCCCGAGCGGGGAGCGACTGCCGGCCTGACCTGTCCACCATCGCTGCACAGCCTGTCCACCGGGTTCTCCCGCGTCGATCCACCGCCGGTGCACGCGCGATCCAGCCGTTTTCCACCGACTTATCCACAGCCTTTCAACAGGAGAAGATCATCATGTCCGTCAGTTTGTCCAAAGGTGGCAATGTCAGCCTCAGCAAGGAGGAGCCCGGGCTCACCCGCATCCTGATCGGGCTCGGCTGGGACACGCGCAGCACCGATGGCGCCGGGTTCGACCTGGACGCCAGCGCCTTCCAGCTCGTCGCCGGCGACCGCGTGCGCAGCGACGCGGACTTCATCTTCTACAACAACCTGCGCAGCGCCGATGGCGCGATCGAGCACACCGGCGACAACCGCACCGGCGAGGGCGAGGGCGACGACGAGGCACTGACGGTCGAACTGGGGCGCGTGCCGACAGAGGTGCAGAAGATCGCGGTGGCGGTGACGATCCACGAAGGCGAGCAGCGCCGCCAGAACTTCGGCATGGTCTCCAACGCCTTCATCCGCGTCCTCAACGACGCGACCGGGCGCGAGATCGCGCGCTACGACCTGAGCGAGGATGCCTCGACCGAGACCGCGATGATCTTCGGCGAGGTCTACCGCCATGGCGCGGAGTGGAAGTTCCGCGCGGTCGGGCAGGGCTATCAGGGCGGGCTGGCGCCGCTGGCGCGCCATTACGGCGTGAACATCGGCTGAGGTGCGGCGGACGGGCGGCGCGTTCGGACGGGCGTGCCGCTGCCCGCAACGCTTCTTGCACGATGCGACCGTCGCGGCAGAGCCGATGCGGTGGCCGCGACCGGCAGGCCGGCGCGTCCCCGACGATCGCCTCGTCCGTGCCGTTTGCGCGGAGCCGTCGAAGCAGGGCCCAATGCGTGCTTCCGCAACCCGGCCCCGACGGGACGGCGAGAGAGCGAGCATAGCGACGAGACCGGCCGCGGTTCCTGCCGTTGCTTTTGGCGGCTGCGAGAAGCGACAGGCGGCGACACATGTGGCGCGCGGGCGGCGCAGGCGCTAACCGACCCGGCATGTCGCATCGTCCCAACCGTCTGTACCTTTCCTCCGACGCGCTGGTCGCCAACTGGCGCGCGCTGGATCGGCTGAGCGGCGCCGCGGCGTGCGGGGCGGCGGTGAAGGCGGATGGATACGGGCTGGGCGCGCGGGCGGTGGTCGAGCGGCTGCTGGGTGCGGGGTGTCGCGACCTGTTCGTCGCGACCTGGGCCGAGGCGGAGCGGCTGGCGCCCCTCGCCGGGGAAGCCGGTGCGTCGCTGGTGGTGCTGCACGGATTGCGCGAGGAGGACCTGCCGGCGCTCGCCGCCTTGCCACGGGTGCGGCCGGTGCTGAGCACCGCGGCGCAGGTCGCGCGGTGGCGTACCGTCGCGGTGGCGGGGCAGGCGTGCGACGTGATGGTCGACACGGGCATGAACCGGCTGGGCGTGTCGGCCGAGGAGATCGCCGCGGGGCTGCTCGACGGCCTGGTGATCGACACGCTGATGAGCCATCTGGCGTGCGCGGACGAGCCCGGCGCGACGATGAACGAGGCGCAGCGCGCGCGCTTCGCCGCGCTGGCCGGGCGCAGCGCGGCGCGGCGGATGAGCCTGGCCAATTCGGCGGGGATCACACTGGGCAGCGGATATCATTTTGACCTGACGCGGCCCGGGCTGGCGCTGTACGGCGGGGTGCCGGTGCCGGCGCTGGCGGGCGCGATCTGCCCGGTGGCGACGATCGCGGCGGAGGTGCTGCAATGCCGCATGGTGCGCGCCGGCGAGACGGTGGGCTATAATGCGACGTGGCGGGCCGACGCGGACACGCAGGTGGCGATCGTCAATCTTGGCTATGCCGACGGTTATCGCCGCGCGCTGTCGAATCGCGGGTGCGCGTTCGTCGGCGACGCGCCGATGCCGGTGATCGGGCGGGTGTCGATGGACCTCGTCGCGCTGGACGCCACCGCAGCGGCAGTGCGCGAGGGCGATTGGGTGCGCTTCGACGACGACCTGGCGCATGTGGCGGCGGCAAGCGGGGTGAGCCAGTACGAGTTGCTGACCGGGCTGGGGCAGCGCTTCGACCGTTACTGGTCGTAGCGAGGCGCCGCTATCCGGCGACGCTGCGCAGCCATTCGGTCAGCGGATCCCAGAGCAGGTCGCGCGCGCGGCTGCCGACGACCATGCCGACATGCCCCGCGCCGACGTCGCGCCGGTCGCGCAGGCCGATCGCGGTTGCGGCAGGAACGATGCGGTCGGTGCGTGAGACGAACTCGATCGTCGGGCAGCGCAGCGCATATGGATCGACGACGCGACCGGCGACCTGCCACGTGCCCGTGCCGGGTCGGTCGGCGTCGAGCAGCGCCTCGAACAATTCGGCGCCGGCGGCATAGGTGAGCGGCGCGCCGCCGTTCGCCCAATCCTCCAGCAGCACGAAATCGGCGGCGGCGCGCGGCGGCATGGTGGCGAAGGCGGCATATTTGGCGACGGTGCGCGCGGCGTCGACCTGCCAGAAGGCGGTTTGAAGCACCTCCATCGGCAGCACGCCAAGCGCGCGGCAGCCCGGCGCGGCCTGCGCCCACAGTTCCGCAAGCGCCGTGCGCGCGGCTGCACCATAGCCGTCGAACCGCCACGGCGCGGCGACGGTGGCGACGCCCGCGACCGCGCCGGGCGGCAAGGCGGCGGCGGCGGCGAGCGCGAGCGTACCGCCGAGGCAATAGCCGACCAGCAGCGGCGGTCGATCGAGCCGCGCCAGCAGCGGGAGCAGCCGCTGCGTGACATGGCCGGCGAGGTCGAGTCCCGCGTCGCGGGCGCGCGGCGTGCCCCAGTCGAGCAGCCACGGGTGCAGTCCCGAAGCGGCGAGATGCGCGAGCAGCGAGCGGCCGGGTGCGAGGTCGAGGACGAAGGGCGGGTTGATGAGCGAGGGGATGAGGACGACCGGGGCTGCGTCGCTCCCCTTCGCCCCGTCGCGCAGTCGCCCGGGCCCCTTGCGGTAGCGGATCGGGGGCAGGCGGCGCCGGGCGCGCGGCGCCTCCTGATAGCGGCGCAGTCCCGCAAGCGCCGCCGCGGCCCGGTCCGGCGATGCTGCGGTTTCGCGGCGCAGCATGTCGAGGAACAGCGGCAACGGGCGCGGGCCGAAATGTCCGTGTTGCAGCGCCACATTTTGTGCAATATCGCGATTGGGTTCGGTCATGGGATCTCGCGCGATGAAGAAGCAGCACGGCACCGACGGGGTGGTAATCATCAAGAAATACGCCAACCGACGGCTCTACAATACCGAAAGCTCCTCCTACATCACGCTGGAACACCTTGCCGCGATGACGCGCGACGGTCGCGAGTTCAAGGTCGTCGACGCCAAGAGCGACGAGGACATCACCCATAACGTGCTGACGCAGATCATCATGGAGGAGGAAAGCCGCGGGCAGACGATGCTGCCGGTCAATTTCCTGCGCCAGCTGATCGCATTGTACGGCGATTCGATGCAGGCGATGGTGCCCGATTACCTCGAAGCGTCGATGGACAGCTTCCGCCGCAACCAGACCCAGTTCAAGACCGCCGTCGAGGGCGCGTTCGCCGGATCCCCGTTCGCCGAGATCGCAAAGCGCAACATGGAGATGTTCGAAGCCGCGGCGCAGGCGTTCAAGCCCGCGCCGGCGACGCCCGCCGCGACGAGCAAGGACGGCGAGATCGCGGCGCTGAAGGCCGAGCTGTCGCGGTTGCGCGACAAGGTCGACAAGCTGGGCGAATGATGCCGTCCGCCGCCGCCGCCCGGGCAGCGGCAACGGACGGGCGTGGCGTCAGCGCGGCTTGACGAACTTCAGCGTCATGCGGTCGCTCTCGCCGATCGCGGCGTAGCGTGCACGGTCCTTGTCCTTGAGCGCATAGCTGGGGGGGAGCGTCCAGACGCCGTCCGGCCAGTCGGCGGTGTCCTTCGGGTTGGCGTTGACCTCCGACCGGCCCGCCAGCTTGAACCCCGCGGCGGTCGCGAAGCCGATGACGCTGCTGGTCTTCATATAGCCGCTCTTCTCCTCGGCGGCGGCGTCGCGCGATTCGGGCAGGCGGTGCTCGACGACGCCGAGCGTGCCGCCGGGCTTGAGCATCCGGAACATCGCAGCGAACATCTGCCGCGCCTGATCCTCGCCACCGAACCGCCAGTTGTGGACGTTGCGGAACGTGAGCACCACGTCGGCGCTGCCGTCCGGCACGGTCGGCTGACCGGCCGCGGCGGGAAGCGCGGCGAGCCGGACCTTGGCATAGCTCGCGGCGTCCTTCGTCTGGAGCGCGCGGACGCCGTTCAACCCGCGCTCCCACGGACCGGCGGCGTAATAGCGGCCGCGCGCGGCGGTGAGCGGGGCCAGGATCTCGGTATACCAGCCGCCGCCCGGCCACACCTCCACCACGGTGTCGGTGGGCTTGACCCCGAAGAAGGCGAGCGTCTCGGCCGGATGGCGGTAGCGGTCGCGCGCGACGTTGGTCGGGGTGCGGGTCGGCGCCTTGACGGCGGCTGCGATCGGGGCGGGAACCGGCGCGGCGGCAGGTGCGACGGCGGCAAGCGGCAGCGCGAGCAGCAGGACGGGGGCGAGACGACGCATGGCTAGGGACCTCTCCACAGAAGACTGGCAAGGAGGCTGACGTGGCGGCGCACCATGCGCAAGCCCCGCGTTGCGCGGCGGGCCGATCGGTTCGCCCCGCGACCGACGCGTGCCGCCGGGTGCGGCACCGTGCGCGGGAACCGCGAGTGAGGGAGCGGGTTGTCGTGGGATTCGAACGTCTTTCCGGCAGATCGCGACCGTGTGGTGCGTCTGGCGGGCGGCGTTGCAGCATCTCCCTCTCAGACGACAGGTGCAAGCATGAAGCCGGATTTGTGTACCAACGCGCCAGCCGTGAGCGCCGATGACGGGATCGTTACCGTTCTGTCGACATGCGGCGCCAGCTATAATCTGACCGCGGAGGCCGCGATGCGGCTGAGCGAGGAACTGGTCCGCAGCGCGGCACGCGCGCGCGGGCAGCAACGGATGGGCGGGCAGACGCTCGGCATCGACCGGCTGCGCTGACCCGCCGCGTCGGTCAGTCGCCCAGCCCCGAATGGCGCGGGCTCACGGTGGCGACGATGACGGTCGCGACGGTGCGGCCGACATGATCCTCGACGTGGACGCGCCAATGTCCTTCCTCGGCAAAGCCCGGATGCTCGGCCAGATAGCTGCCGAGGCGCTGCACCGCCTGATTGCGCGCAGCCGCGACGTCGTGACATTCGACAGTGGCGCGATCGCTTTCCCGGCCGGCGAAGATGATGGTGAATTGCGCCATGTGATCCCTGCGCTGAAAGACCATGGCCTAACGCCCCGGCGCGGCGGACGATACCGCCCGCGCGATGATATGGATCAGTAGAAGCGGCGCAGCGTCAGGAGGCGGCGCGTGCCGTCGCAGCCGTCGAGCCGGACCGTGCGCCCTGCGGCGGCGGCGGCCCAGCCAGCGAGCGCGCTGCGCGCATAGCCGGCGCCGACGCGCGTGCCGTCGACCGCACAGATCGTGTCGCCCTCTCGCCAGCCGCCCGCGGCCGCCGGGCTGCCGCGCATGACGTGGAGCACCTTCAGCCGGTCGCCCGCCAGGGCCAGCAGCAACCCGCTGGTCGAGCGAAGCGCAGGCGCGTCGGTGGCGGGCGTGGTACCGAGCAGCATGTGCCCGGCGGCGGGGTCGAGCAGTACGCGGTAGCGTTGCAGGAACCCCGAGCCGATCCGCCCGGCGACGCCGATCGTGTCGGAGAAGCCGCCAGCGGGCTCCACCCGCACTTCCACGTCGCGCGCGCTCACCGCGCCGATGCGCAGTTCGGGGACGATCGCCAGTTCGCTGACCACCGCGCCAGCGAGCCCGAACGAGACGGTGGTGGTGACCGGCCCGGCCGCCGCACGCGCCGACGCCCAGCCGGCAGGGCCGAGCGTGATCGCCGAGCCGTCGCCGGTGTCGACGACCATCGGCGCGAGCGTCCGGCCCGCGGCGGCGATCGCACTGACATAGACCATCCGGTCGGGCGCGATCGACAGCGGCGCGGCGGCGCCCTTGAACGGCGTGCTGCCGCTCCTCAGCAGGCGGAAGCGGCGCGCCTGATAGTCGATGTCGAGCGCATAGGGCGCGGTCAGGTCGCGCCCGACGAGCAGGTCGACGGCCAGCGCGCTGCCCGTCGCGGCGGCGGGAAGGTCGGCGACCGCCAGGCTGCCGCCGCTCCGGGTCAGCGCGCCGATCGAGACGGTGCGCGTCGCCACGCGCCCGATCGCGACGCTGCCCCCGATCACGGTGGCGCGCCCCTCGGCCCTGACCGCCAGGCGATTGGCGTCGGCATAACGGCGCGCGAGGACCGAATAGCTGACCCCGGTGTCGAGGATCGCGGTGACCGGTCGGCCGTCGACCGCCATCGTGAAGCGGATCTGGTTGCCCGGCGTCAGATCGAACGGGATCCAGCGCGCCTCGGCATCGGGGGCGAGCGTCGTGCGCCCGACCCAGGCGGCGCGCGGCTCCGGCAAGGGCGCGGCGAGCAGGGCGAGCGGCAGGAGCGACGGGAGCGGCACGTCCGCCGGTGTAGCGGATCGTGCACGCGTGTCACGGGTTGGGGCGCCTCGTCGTCACCGGGCTTCAACCGTCATTCCCGCCCTTCGGCTGCCTGCAAGGCAGGCGCTCGGGATAAACTTGGCCGGAGGCCAAAGGGGGATCCAGGACGCGCAGGTCCGTCGATAGAGGCGCGACGACATGGGGTCTGGATTCCCGCCTGCGCGGGAATGACGGTTCTGGCGGTGGTACCGACGTAGCCTTACAGGCACGCCTCCAGGAACGCGGCGTCGAAGCCGAACTGCTTGGCCTTGTCGATCGTGTACGGGCGCAGCCCCATCGAGCGATATTCGCCGATGATCTTCCCGTCGGCGCTCTCGTCGAGATATTCGAACTTGAACAGCTCCTGGGTGACGATCACCGGGCCTTCCATCCCGATCACCTCGGTGACGTTCGTCACGCGGCGGCTGCCGTCGCGCAGGCGCTTGACCTGGATGATCATGTCGACCGAGTCGGCGATCTGGCGGCTGATCGCTTCCTTGGGCACCTTGATGTCCGACATCATCACCATGTTCTCCATACGCGCCAGCGCCTCGCGCGGGCTGTTGGAGTGGAGCGTGCACATCGAGCCGTCGTGGCCGGTGTTCATGGCGGCGAGCATGTCGAAACACTCGCTGCCACGGATTTCGCCGAGGATGATGCGGTCCGGGCGCATACGCAGCGCGTTCTTCACGAGGTCGCGGATGCTGATCTCGCCCTGTCCCTCAAGGTTCGCGGGGCGGGTTTCCAGCGGCAGCCAATGCGGCTGTTGCAGGCGAAGCTCGGCGGCGTCCTCGATCGTCAGCACGCGCTCGCCGGGGTCGATCATCTTCGACAAGGCGTTGAGCATCGTCGTCTTGCCCGAACCGGTGCCGCCGGAAATGACGATGTTGAAGCGGCACGCGCCCGCGACCTTCAGCGCGGTGGCCATCTTCGGGCTCATGCTGCCGAAGCCGGCCATCATGTCGAGCGTGATCGGCTTGGCGGAGAACTTGCGGATCGAGATCGCGGTGCCGCGCAGGCTGAGCGGCGGCACGATCACGTTGACGCGGCTGCCGTCCTTCAGGCGCGCGTCGGCGAGCGGCGTGGTCTGGTCGACGCGGCGGCCGACCGAGTTGCAGATGCGCTGTGCGATCTGGAACAGATGCTCCTCGTCGCGGAACTGGATCTGCGCCAGCTCCAGCTTGCCCTTGCGCTCCACGAAGGTCTGGTCGGGGCCGTTGACCATGATGTCGCTGATCTCGGCATCCGACAGCAATTCCTCGAGCGGGCCGAGCCCGAGCAGCTCGTCGACCAGCACCTTTTCGAGCGCGAACTGCTCGCGGCGGTTGAGCGTCAGCTTCAGCTCGGCGAGCACCTCGCCGATGATCGGGCGGAACTCCTCGGCCAGCTCGTCCTTGCCGAGCGTCGCGGCCGCCTCGGGATCGACGCGCTCCAGCAGCCGCGGGAGCACCTGCTCCTTGATCTTGTGGATCGACGCCTCGAAGCCTTCCATGCGGCTGGAGCCGGCCTCGCCGGTCGCGTTCTGGCGATCCGACAGCCGCTGCATCGCATCGACCTGGCTTTGCGGCAGCAGCGGATCGAGCGCGGTGATCGCATCGAGGGGTGCGGCGGTTTCGACCGGCGCGTCCTCGCGCGGCGCCGTACCCGGCGCGACGTGCATCGGACGCGCTACGCCGAACCCGCCGCGCGGGCCCGTTCCGGTGCCGCCAGTACCCATGCCGCCGTTGCGGCGCCCGAACGCGTTCATCGACCCTGATCGTCCTCGAAATGGCTCGGGGACGATCGCTACGCGACACACCTTGCGATTTCGCTAACCAACCGATGTTGCGGCGTCGTGCAGCCGGGTGCGCAGCGCCGCGCGGCGCACCGCCTCGGGAAGGCTGGCGTCGGCGTCGTCCGCTGCCGCCGCTGCCAGCAGCGCACCGGCGCGTGCCGACAGCGAACGGTCGCCGGGCAGGATCGTCGCGGCGGGGAAGGTGGCGCGGAGCGCCGCCGCATCCTCGAAGGCGAAGCGGCACCAGCCGCGCGCGGTCGCCGCGCACAGCAGCGCCCCCGGCGGCGCGGCGGCGATCGTCCAGCGGATCGTCTCACCCGCGCCGCCGCTCGCGATCGCCTGCGCGGTCATCCCGAAGCGCGCGACGTCGTCGTAGAAGCGGCTGGGCGCCGCATAGCCGGCGTCATAGATGGCGGCGGTGA
Source organism: Sphingomonas sp. BE138 (assembly GCF_031456125.1). Taxonomy (NCBI): domain Bacteria; kingdom Pseudomonadati; phylum Pseudomonadota; class Alphaproteobacteria; order Sphingomonadales; family Sphingomonadaceae; genus Sphingomonas; species Sphingomonas sp. BE138. The sequence continues at coordinate 101,166 of NZ_JAVDUC010000005.1, read as the reverse complement.
CGCTGTAGGCCCGTTGCAAAGCCACCAGCGCCCGGTCGGCGCGATGGGTTCGCGCCAGCGCGGCGGGCGTGACTCCGGTAAGTCGCCGGAACAGCCGATGGAAGTGATGCGGGGCATAGCCGGCCATCGCCGCCAGCGCGGCGAGCGGCACGGGCGCGTCGGCGTCGGCCAGCGCCTGTGCTGCGCGGATCACCGCCGCGCGGTCGCGCGCGACCGAATCGGGCAGGCAGCGGCGACAGGCGCGATAGCCCGCCGCGCGCGCGGCCGCCGCGTCGGGGAGGAAGGCGACGTTCTCGCGGCGCGGCCGGCGCGCGGCGCAACTCGGCTTGCAATAGATATGCGTGCTGTGCACCGCGACGACGAAGCGCCCGTCGAACGCGCGGTCGCGGCGCGCGAAGGCCGCCCAGGCGGTGTCGGTATCGATCGTCGCGGTCATGCCGTGCCTGTAGGCCATGCGGACGCGCGCGGCATCCCGCGGCTTGCGCCCGAACCGGTCGCCCGCGGCCTCCCTGCCATTCAGTCCGGTTGCATCGCCGCGCCCCCTTTGCTACGCGCGCCGTACCCAAGCGAGGCCGCCGTCGTGCGCGCCATCCGTTCGCGTGGGTGAGGCACCCCTTGGGTCATGACGAGGAAAGTGGATCGCGTGGAGAGTTCCAGCGGTAATCAGGGCAGCAGCATCCAGGCCGGTCTCGGTGGCCGTTACGCCAGTGCGCTGTTCGATCTGGCGGTGGAGGCCCGCGCGGTCGATCGCGTCGAACAAAGCCTGTCGGCGGTGCGCGATGCGCTGGCCGCGTCGGGCGATTTCAAGACGTTGGTCGCCTCGCCGGTGATCGCGCGCGGGCAGGCGGTGAAGGCGGTGCTGGCCGCTGCCGATCAGCTCGGCGTCGATGCCACCACGCGCAGCTTCCTGGGAGTGCTCGCCGAGAACCGCCGGCTGGGCGCACTGCCGCAGATCATCCGCGCGTTTCGCACGCTCGCCGCGCGCCACCGCGGCGAGACGACCGCCGAGGTGACGAGCGCGCACCCGCTGACGCCCGAGCAGGTCGACGAGCTGAAGCAGCAGCTGCGCCGCCGCGTCGGCCGCGAGGTGTCGGTCGACCTGTCGGTCGATCCGCAGATCCTGGGCGGCCTGGTCGTCCGCATCGGTTCCCAGATGATCGATTCGTCGATCCGTACCCGTTTGAATGCGCTTGCCAGCGCGATGAAGGGCTAATCAACATGGACATTCGCGCCGCAGAAATCTCCCGCGTCATCAAGGATCAGATCGCCAATTTCGGCACCGAGGCGCAGGTCTCGGAAACCGGGCAGGTGCTCAGCGTCGGTGACGGCATCGCGCGCATCTACGGCCTCGACAACGTCCAGGCGGGCGAGATGGTCGAGTTCGCCAACGGCGTGCAGGGCATGGCGCTGAACCTGGAGGCCGACAACGTCGGCGTCGTGATCTTCGGCTCCGACGCCGAGATCCGCGAGGGCGACACCGTGCGGCGCACCGGCACGATCGTGGACGTGCCGGTCGGCAAGGGCCTGCTCGGCCGCGTGGTCGACGGCCTGGGCAACCCGATCGACGGCAAGGGGCCGATCGCCTCGGACCAGCGCAGCCGCGTCGAGGTGAAGGCGCCGGGCATCATCCCGCGCAAGTCGGTGCACGAGCCGGTGCAGACGGGCCTGAAGGCGATCGACGCGCTGGTGCCGGTCGGCCGCGGGCAGCGCGAGCTGATCATCGGCGACCGCCAGACCGGCAAGTCGGCGGTGGCGATCGACACCTTCATCAATCAGAAGCAGGCGAACGCCGGCACTGACGAATCGAAGAAGCTGTATTGCATCTACGTCGCGGTGGGGCAGAAGCGCTCAACCGTCGCGCAGCTCGTCCGCACGCTGGAAGAGAATGGCGCGATGGAATATTCCATCGTCGTCGCCGCGACGGCCTCGGACCCGGCGCCGCTGCAGTTCCTCGCGCCCTACACCGGCTGCGCGATGGGCGAGTATTTCCGCGACAACGGCATGCATGCGGTCATCGTCTATGACGATCTGTCGAAGCAGGCGGTCGCGTATCGCCAGATGTCGCTGCTGCTGCGCCGTCCGCCGGGCCGCGAAGCGTATCCGGGCGACGTGTTCTATCTCCACTCGCGCCTGCTGGAGCGCGCGGCGAAGATGAACGAGGCGAACGGCTCGGGCTCGCTGACCGCACTGCCGATCATCGAGACCCAGGCGGGCGACGTGTCGGCCTACATCCCGACCAACGTGATCTCGATCACCGACGGGCAGATCTTCCTGGAGACCGACCTGTTCTTCGCGGGCATCCGCCCGGCGATCAACGTCGGCCTGTCGGTCAGCCGCGTCGGCGGCGCCGCGCAGACCAAGGCGATGAAGAAGGTGTCGGGCTCGATCAAGCTGGAGCTGGCGCAGTATCGCGAGATGGCCGCGTTCGCGCAGTTCGGCTCGGACCTCGACGCCTCGACGCAGAAGCTGCTGAACCGCGGCGCGCGGCTGACCGAGCTGTTGAAGCAGGCGCAGTTCAATCCGATGCCGTTCGAGGAGCAGACCGTCTCGATCTACGCGGGCACCAACGGCTTCATCGACAACGTGCCGGTCGCCGACGTCAACCGCTACGAGGCGGCGATGCTCAGCTACATGCGCGCGGACCACGCCGACGTGCTGACCGCGATCCGCGACAGCCGCGAACTGGGCAAGGACACCGAGGCCAAGCTGAAGGACGCGCTGGCGCAATTCGCGAAGACGTTCGCGTAATCATTTAGCCCTCTCCCCTCCGGGGAGAGGGTTGGGAGAGGGGCCGCCCCACGCGGCACCGCTCGTGGCAACCCCTCACCCCAACCCTCTCCCCGGAGGGGAGAGGGAGCAAGAAGAAGAGCATGGCGTCACTCAAGGCCCTCAAGATCCGCATCGGCTCGGTGAAGTCGACGCAGAAGATCACCAAGGCGATGAAGATGGTCGCGGCCGCCAAGCTGCGCCGTGCGCAGGAAGCGGCGGTGCAGGGGCGTCCCTATGCCGAGCGGCTGGAGGGCGTCGTCGCCAGCCTGGCGCGCAACGTCGGCGTCGGCGCGTCGCCGTTGCTGGCGGGAACCGGCAAGGATCAGGTGCACCTGCTGGTGGTCGCGACCTCGGAGCGCGGTCTCGCCGGCGCCTTCAACACCAACATCGTCCGCGCCGCACGCCGCAAGGCCGAGGAGCTGGAGGCGGCGGGCAAGACCGTGCGCTTCTACATCGCCGGCAAAAAGGGGCGCGTGATGAAGCGCTTCTACCCGACCGGGATCGTCGCCGATCACGACCTTTCGGACATGAAGACCGCCAGCTTCGATGCCGCCAAGGAGATCGCCGACGACCTGATCGCGCGCTTCACGGCGGGCGAGTTCGACGTCGCGCACCTGTTCTACGCGCGGTTCCAGTCGGCGCTGGTGCAGGAGCCGATCGGCGCGCAGATCATCCCGGTCGCGATCCCTGAGGTGAAGGGCGCCAAGGCGTCGGACGCGACGGTCGAATATGAGCCGAGCGAGGAAGCGATCCTCGACGATCTGCTGCCCCGCAATGTCGCGATCCAGATCTTCCGCGCCTTGCTGGAAAATGCCGCCTCGGAGCAGGGCAGCCGCATGACCGCGATGGACAATGCGACCCGCAACGCCGGCGACATGATCAAGCGGCTGAGCATTCAGTACAACCGCGCGCGTCAGGCGGCGATCACGACTGAGCTGGTCGAGATCATCTCGGGCGCCGAGGCACTGTAAGTTACGTCACCGTCCCTCTTCATGAGGGATGCCGTATGTTAAAGCAGACAGAAACCCCCGCCGTTGCCGGGGCGACGAAGAGGTAAGACAATGGCCACCGTCCTAGAGGATCGCCCGACTCACCTTACGGGCCAGACCAACAACACCGGCCGCATCAGCCAGGTGATCGGCGCGGTGGTCGACGTGCATTTCGACCAGCAGCTGCCGGCGATCCTGTCGGCGCTGGAGACCGAGAACAACGGCGTCCGGCTGGTGCTCGAGGTCGCGCAGCACCTGGGCGAAAACACCGTCCGCACGATCGCGATGGACTCGACCGAGGGCCTGACCCGCGGCCAGACCGTCACCGACACCGGCGCGCAGATCCTGATGCCGGTCGGCCCCGCCACGCTCGGCCGCATCATGAACGTCGTCGGCGAACCGATCGACGAGCGTGGTCCGATCGCCACCGACCTGCGCGCGCCGATCCATGCCAAGGCGCCGGAGTTCGTCGACCAGTCGACCGAGAGCGCGATCCTGGTGACCGGCATCAAGGTCATCGACCTGCTCGCCCCGTATGCGAAGGGCGGCAAGATCGGCCTGTTCGGCGGCGCGGGCGTCGGCAAGACCGTGCTGATCCAGGAGCTGATCAACAACATCGCAAAGGGCCATGGCGGCACCTCGGTGTTCGCGGGCGTCGGCGAGCGGACCCGCGAGGGCAACGACCTGTACCACGAGTTCCTCGACGCGGGTGTCATCGCCAAGGATGCCGAGGGCAATGCGATCAGCGAGGGCTCAAAGGTCGCGCTGGTCTATGGCCAGATGAACGAGCCGCCGGGCGCCCGCGCGCGTGTCGCACTGTCGGGCCTGGCGATCGCGGAATATTTCCGCGACCAGGAAGGGCAGGACGTGCTGTTCTTCGTCGACAACATTTTCCGCTTCACGCAGGCGGGCGCCGAAGTGTCGGCGCTGCTGGGCCGTATTCCGTCCGCGGTGGGTTACCAGCCGACGCTGTCGACCGACATGGGTGCGCTGCAGGAGCGCATCACCTCGACCAACAAGGGCTCGATCACGTCGGTCCAGGCCGTGTACGTCCCCGCGGACGATCTGACCGACCCGGCGCCGGCGACCTCGTTCGCGCACTTGGACGCGACGACCGTGCTCAACCGCGCGATCTCGGAGCTCGGCATCTACCCGGCGGTCGATCCGCTCGATTCGACCAGCCGCGTGCTGGAGCCGCGCACCGTCGGCCAGGACCACTATGAGACCGCGCGTGCGGTGCAGGCGACGCTGCAGAAGTACAAGTCGCTGCAGGACATCATCGCGATCCTGGGGATGGACGAGCTGTCGGAAGAGGACAAGCTGACCGTCAGCCGCGCGCGCAAGATCCAGCGTTTCCTGAGCCAGCCGTTCCACGTCGCCGAGGTGTTCACCAACATCCCGGGCAAGTTCGTGCAGCTGGAGGACACGATCCGCAGCTTCAAGGCGGTCGTGAACGGCGAATACGATCACCTGCCGGAAGCGGCCTTCTACATGGTCGGCGGCATCGACGAGGCGGTCGCCAAGGCCGAGAAGATGGCCAAGGAGGCGTAAGCTTCTGTGTAAGCCCTCTCCCCTCCGGGGAGAGGAGCGGCGGGCTCGTCCATGCCCCCGGCATGGACTGAACAGCGCGGGGCGCTGTTCACCCGAGGCTGGTGAGGGGCGGCCACGCACACTGTCGCTTGGTGCATGGTAACCGTCCCTCGCTACCCCTCACCCCAACCCTCTCCCCGGAGGGTAGAGGGAGCAGGAAGAAGAACATGCTGCATTTCGAACTCGTCACGCCCGAACGCCTCGTCCGCTCCGAGGAGGTCCATATGGTCACCGTGCCGGGGACCGACGGCGACTTCGCGGTGCTGGAAGGGCATGCGCCGTTCATGTCGACGATCCGCGACGGCGACGTGCTGGTGCAGAAGACCGCCGGCGGGCAGCCCGAGACGATCGCGATCCGCGGCGGCTTCGCCGAGGTCAATGCGCGTGGGTTGACCGTGTTGGCCGAGCACGCCGGCTGAGCCCGGTCGCGCTGCGCGGCCCGGCCGTGCGGCGAAGCCCCGCCGCTGACCTGCGGGTGCCAGAGTCGATCCGGCGTCGATGTAACCGGCGTGCCATAACGCGTCTCGCGCGATGACCGCGAAGGTGTGACCGGGCCAGGTGCGATCCGTAACGCGGGAGGATCGCCCTTGCGGTTCCTGCCTCCCGGCCACCACCACTCCGGGCTCTTACTGCAATAACCTGTCTGTCGTTCAACGGCGGCGAAGCAAGCGCTGAAGCGCTCGTCCGCCGCCCTGATCCTGGCACCGCGACGGCGCGGCCCCTCTCAATCCTTGTCGTCGCCGTCGCCGTCGGGCTTGGCCCTGTCGAGCGCGGCGGCCACCTGCTCCAGTGCCTTGGGATCGCGGCTCTCGACCACGGTCAGGACGGCCGCCGCCAGCGTGGCCAAGCCGCCGCCGTGCGGATCATAGGCGACGCGGCGCAGCGCCGGGACGGCGGCGTCCCATTGCTTGTTGCGGAGGTGCATCGCGGCGACCTGCATCGCCAGCCCGGTATCGAATGGGGCGAGCGCGAAGGCGTAGGCCAGCCCCTTCTCCGTATTCGGGGTCATCGGCTCGCTCGAGACCCGCATCGCATTGTAATAGGCGACCAGCGGCCAGGGATCCTCCGGGTCGAGGTGGTTGGCCCTGAGGAACGACCGGCGGATCGCCTTCCAGCGCGCCGCGTCGGTGACGTGGTCCTTCTGCGCCTGCGCCGACTGCGCCATGCCGCGATAGATCAGCGCGCCGCGCAGGTCGGGGACGGCGGCCAGCGCACGCCCGGCCGCGGCATCGGCGGCGGCATATTGCCCCGCATCGAACTCGGCCTCGGCCAGCGCGACCTGTACCGCGGGATCGTTCGGCCAGTCGGCGGCGATCTTTCGTGCGGCGACCGCCACCCCGGGCGCGGTCTTCGCCGACACGCCGCGGGTGGAGCGCAGGACGACGGGCATGATCGCCTCCTCGCCCGGCGTCAGCGCGCGGACCGTCACCGGCGCGATCGGCAGGTCGGCGATCTTCAGCCCCAGAAGCGGAAGGCGTTGGCGCGCATAGGCGTTGAGCGCCCGGTCGAGCTGGCGCGGATCGCCGAGCAGCGGGGCGGCGCTCTTCACGTCCTTGCCCTTATCCAGCGCGGTCAGATAGGCGGAGAGCAGCGGTCGCCGCTCGGCGTTGAGCAGCATGTAACGCGTCAGCAGCCACGCGCGCCCGTAGAAGACCTGCGTCTCGACACCCTGAACGCGCTTGTCCTGCGGGGACAGCGTGAGCAGGTCGCGCATCGGCACGAGGTCGTCGTTGATCAGGCCGTTGGCGCGGTAGAGCGGCGGCGCGCCGATGATCAACTGCTCGGGCTGGAACACCATCGTCGCGTTGAACTCGGCGAACCCCTCGACGAACCACGCCGGGAACGGCTTGTCGCCCCACGACGAGAACATGAAGTGGTGCGCATATTCGTGCAGCAGGACGGCCTGCGGGGTGAGCGCCAGCTTGCCGGTCTCGTTGGTCTTGCGCGGCACGAAGGCGACCGGGCCGGAGATCCGGGGCATGTAGACGCCGGCGGCGTTGCGGTCGCCGAGCAGCCTCTGCAGCGCGTCCACGTCCTTGATGACGAAAACGGTGAGGCGCTGCGTGGGGCTGAACGGCGGGTCGCCCATCCCGCGCATGACGCGCATCGCCTTGTCGAACCGCTCGAGCATGGTGGCGAACGCGCTCACCTTGTCGGGCGGCTCGTCGGAATAGACACGGAAGTGGCGCGAGGACGCCTGCTGCCACGTCGCCCGCGCCGGCGCGGCGATCCCCAGCGCCAACATCGCCGCCGCCACCCATGTTCGTATCGTCACGCCCGGCCCTCCGGTGCGGAAGGGTAGGGGGCGGCGGGCGGCGGTCAAGCGCCGGTGCGTCGATCCGGGTCAGGCGTCGTGGAATTGCAGGCCGGCGAGCCGCGCATAGAGCCCGCCGCGCGCGATCAGTGCCGCATGCGGACCTTCCTCGACGATACGGCCGCCGTCCATGACGACGATCCGCGACGCCGCACGGACGGTGGCCAGCCGGTGCGCGATGACGATCGTGGTCCGCGTCGCCATCAGCCGGTCGAGCGCGTCCTGCACTAGCCGTTCGCTTTCGGCGTCCAGTGCGCTGGTCGCCTCGTCGAGCAGCAGGATCGGGGCATCGCGCAGCAGCGCGCGCGCGATCGCCACGCGCTGTCGCTGCCCGCCCGACAGCCGCGCCCCGCCTTCTCCCAGGAAGGTGTCGAGCCCATCGGGCAGGGTGCGCAGGAAGTCGGCGGCATTGGCCGCCTCCGCCGCCGCCCAGATCTGCGCATCGTCGGCGTCCCAGCGGCCATAGCGCAGGTTGTCGCGCGCGGTCGTGCCGAAGATCACCGTTTCCTGCGGCACCATCGCGATCCGTGCGCGCACCTCGGCGGGGTCCGCCGCGGCGAGATCGACGCCGTCGACCAGCACGCGACCGCCGGCGGGGCGGTAGAAATGCTGGAGCAGCTGGAACAGCGTGGACTTGCCCGCGCCCGACGGGCCGACCACCGCCAGCGTCTCGCCGGGGGCGACCTCCAGCGAGAAATCGTGGAGCGCGGCGACGTCGGGGCGGGTGGGATAGCGGAATTCGACCCGCTCGAACGCGACGCGGCCCTGCGGCGGTTGCGGCAGCGCGACGGGATGCGCTGGCGGCGCGATGTCGGGACGTTCGTCGAGCAGCTCCGACAACCGCCCCGCCGCGCCGGCGCCGCGCAGCAACTCGCCATAGACTTCGGTGAGCGCCCCGAACGAGCTGGCGACGATTCCGCCGGTCAGCACGAACGCGGTGATCGCGCCGCCGGACAGGCGCCCGGCCGCGACGTCGTCGGCACCTTCCCACAGCACCAGCGTGATCGCGCCGAAGATCAGCCCGATGACGATCGCGGTCATCACCGCGCGCAGCGCCACGCGCTTGCGCGCCGCCGCCATCGTCGCCTCGACCGCATCGGCGAAGCGGGCGCTTTCGCGCCGTTCCTGTCCGAACGCCTGCACGATCTTCATCGCGCCGAGCGTCTCGACAACGATCGAGCCGACGTCCGCAATGCGATCCTGCGAGGTGCGCGACAGCCCCCGTACGCGCCGGCCGAGCAGCGCGATCGGCGCGATGATGAGCGGGATGCCGACCAGCAGCATCGCGGCGAGCTTCGGCGAGATCACGAAGAGATAGATGAGCCCGCCGATACCGACGAAGGTGTTGCGCAGCGCGATCGACAACGTGCTGCCGACGACCGTCTCGATCTGTCCGGTGTCGGCGGTCAGGCGCGAGGCGATCTCGGACGGACGGTTGGATTCGTAGAAGGACGGGCTGAGCGTCATCAGGTGGCGCTGTACCTCCGTCCGGATGTCGGCGACCACGCGCTCGCCCAGCCAGGCGACGAAGTAGAAGCGCACCGCGGTGCCGAGCGCGAGCACCGCGACGATCATCAGCATATAGTGGAAGGACGCGGCGACCGCCTCCGGCGACGCACCGCCGGCGAAACCGCGGTCGATGACGCGCTTGAACCCGTACGGGATCGCGACGGTCGCGGCAGAGGTGACCGTCAACGCGATCAACGCGGCGGTAATCTGTCGCGGGTATTGACCGGCATGACGGAAGACCATCGCCAGATTGCCGAGGCGGCGGGAAGGAGCGACGTCGGATGCGCTGGCCATGCGCGCGGGCCTAGCAGCGCGGGCAGCCCCGCTCAACGCATGTCTCGGCTCGCGTTCCGGGACCGGATGGCTGCTGCAATCGTTGCAGTCGCGTTGCGACCCGTGACGTTGCTATAGGACGCCACGCCGGCGGGTTGGCCACATCGCCGCGCCAGCGCGGCCGGGGAAGGAAGACCGAATGTTGTACGACGCCTATGAATTCCAGCGCTCGTGGCTCGCTTCGGCCAGCGCGATGGCGACGGTCGGCGCCAATTGGTTGAACAACCCGTCGAACCCGCTCGCTTACCTCGGCGGCGGGCCGATGATGGCGTCCGCGCTGGAGGTGTTCGCGCATGCCTCGGCCTCGCGCGGCAAGCCGGCGTTCGGGCTGGAGACGACGACGATCGACGGCCGCGAGGTGCGGGTCGTGGAGGAGATCGTGCTCCAGCGGCCGTTCGGGCAGCTGAAGCGCTTCCGCCGCGAAGGGGTGGAGGGCGGTCCGCGGCTGTTGATCGCCGCGCCGATGTCGGGCCATTATGCGACGTTGCTGCGCGGGACGGTGGAGCGGATGCTGCCGGTCGCGGACGTCTATATCACCGACTGGCGTGACGCGAAGCTGGTGCCGACCCGCGAGGGGCGCTTCGACCTGGACGATTACATCGACTATCTGATCGCGTTCCTGGAGGCGATCGGCGCGGACGGCGACGGTCCGGCGGACGGGCCGCACGGCGCACACATGCTGGCGGTATGCCAGCCGTCGGTGCCGTGCCTGGCAGCGACCGCGCTGATGAGCGCCGACCGCAACCCGTGCCGACCGCGCACGCTGACCATGATGGGCGGCCCGATCGACACGCGCGAGGCGCCGACCGCGGTCAACACGCTGGCGACCGAGCGGCCGTTCGCGTGGTTCGAGCAGAACGTGATCGCCACCGTACCGCTGCTGTATCCCGGCGCGGGGCGGAAGGTCTATCCGGGCTTCCTGCAGCTGACCGGGTTCATGACGATGAACCTCGGCAATCACATGATGAGCCATTACGAGCTGTTCAAGCACCTGGTCACCGGCGACGAGGACAGCGCGGAGGCGACCAAGCGCTTCTATGACGAATATCGCTCGGTCTGCGACATGACCGCGGAATTCTACCTTCAGACGATCGACACCGTGTTCCAGTCGCACAGCCTGCCCAAGGGCGAGATGATGCATCGCGGGCGGCGCGTGGATTGCGGCGCGATCACCGACGTCGGCCTGCTGGCGATCGAGGGCGAGCGCGACGACATCTCGGGGCTGGGACAAACGAAGGCGGCGCTGACGATCGCCACCGCGCTGCCGGAGGCGAAGAAGCGCTATTACATGGCCGAGAGCGTCGGCCATTACGGCATCTTCAACGGGTCCAAGTGGCGCAACCGGATCGCGCCGGTCGTCGAAGAGTGGATGGCGGCGAACGGCTGATACGCGAGGGGCCGGTCGCCTGTGGCGACCGGCCCCCCGTCATCCTCGCGTAGGCAGGGATGAGCCCCTGCCCATGCAGGAGCTATCTGACGAGTCAGGCGGGGCTGTTTTCCGCGGTGGTCTCCACCTTGGCGTGGCTGCCGGTCTCGTCGGCCTTGATGGTGCCGCCGAACAGCATCTTCACGCGACCCGAAAGCGAGATGTCGGTTTCCCACAGCTCCGCGGAGTCGATGTCGACGCGCAGCAGTGCGAGGTTCGGATCGTTGCGGCCTTCGGGAAACCACGCCTCGACCTGGTTATTCCAGAGCTTGTCGATCTGCGCCTGATCATTGTCGATCCGCGCCGTGCCGTCGAGGCAGGCGAAGAAGTCGTGCCCCTTCGACACGTACTGCGCCATGACGCGGCCGCCATCGGCAAGACGGTTGGTCTTCCCGATGAAGAAGAACAGCGTGTCGACCTGATCCTCGTCGAGTTGCGCGGTCAGCGGTTCATGATGCGCGTGGCCGTCCGCCGGGCCGACCATCACGAACGGGCTGTCGGCCATCTTCTTCCAAAGGTCCTGCTTCAGCTTGCGCGGATCGGTGTTGGCGTCGGCCATGTCGTTTCTCCTGTTCGGTTTCGACGGGAGAACGAGGGGATAGGGCGTTGGTTGCCGTGCCGGCCGCATGGGCTTCCGCCAGCGGCAGATTGCCGAGCGATTTGCCCATGGACATAAACATCGGCGCAGCGATCACGCCGCGAAACCGAAAAGGTGAACTATGTCACTCACCGGATTGTCCACGCCGCCTAGGGTTGCTGATCGCTTTCAGCATGTTGGTGCTGAGGTGATCGAAGTTTCTCGAAAGAGCTAGGGCCGGGCGGGGTCCGGTCTGGCAGCCGGGCCCCAAACGGCAAGAGCCTCGACCGCTGGCACGATCGAGGCTCCCGAAAAGGCGCTATGTCATCGCCGGAGACGATACATAGCGTAGCGACGTTACGCTTTCAACGTCACAGCACCTCGAACAGCCCGGCCGCGCCCATGCCGCCGCCGACGCACATCGTGACGACGACGTGTTTCGCCCCGCGGCGCTTGCCCTCGATCAGCGCGTGGCCGACCATGCGGGCGCCCGACATGCCGTAGGGGTGACCGATCGAGATCGCGCCGCCGTTGACGTTGAGCAGTTCGTCCGGGATGCCGAGCTTGTCGCGGCAGTAGAGAACCTGCACCGCGAACGCCTCGTTGAGCTCCCACAAACCGATGTCGTCCATCGACAGGCCGTTGCGCTCCAGCAGCTTGGGGATCGCGAAGACCGGCCCGATCCCCATCTCGTCGGGCTCCGTGCCCGCCACCGCCATGCCGACATAGCGGCCGAGCGGGGTAAGCCCGCGCTGCTCGGCGAGCTTCTCCTCCATCAGCACGCTCGCCGAGGCGCCGTCGGAGAGCTGCGAGGCGTTGCCGGCGGTGATGTTGAGGTCCGGCCCCATCACCGACTTGAGCGCGCGCAGCCCTTCCAGCGTGGTGTCGGCGCGATTGCCCTCGTCCTTCGCCAGCGTGACCTCTTCGTAGGAAACGTCCTTGGTCTCCTTGTGCACGTTCGCCTTGGTGGCGGTGACCGCCACGATCTCGTCGTCGAAGCGGCCGGCGGCCTGCGCCTCCGCCGTGCGCATCTGCGAGCGGAAGCCGTATTCGTCCTGCGCGTCGCGCGAGATGCCGTAGCGCTTGGCGACGATCTCGGCGGTCTGGAGCATCGGCATGTAGATGTTCTTGTGCATCGCCAGCAATTCGGGATCCGGCGCGACGCGCATTTCCGGCGTCTGCACCAGACTGATGCTCTCCACCCCGCCGCCGATCGCAACCTGCATGCCGTCGACGACGATCTGCTTGGCGGCGGTGGCGATCGCCATCAGCCCGGAGGCGCATTGGCGATCGAGCGACATCCCCGCCACCGTCGTCGGAAGGCCGGCGCGCAACAGGCTGGTGCGCGCGATATTGGGCGACTGGTGGCCCTGTTGCAGCGCGGCACCCATCACGACGTCGTCCACCTCGGCACCCTCGATTCCGGCGCGCTCCACCGCGGCCCTGATCGCGTGTGCGGCGAGTGTCGGCGAGGGCAGGTTGTTGAAGGCGCCGCGATAGGCACGGCCGATCGGGGTGCGGGCGGTGGAGACGATGACGGCGGAGCGCATGGACGGACCTTTCGTGGGGAAGTCAGGCGAAGATCTGGGTGATCCATTCGGCGACCATCGCGGGCTTGGCCTGCCCGTCGATCTCGATGGTGATTTCCGAGGTGGATCGGTACTGGCCCGGGCGCTTCTGCTCGACGGCGAGCAGGCGGGCGTGCGCGCGGATGCGCGCGCCGGACGGAACGGGGGCGAGGAAGCGGACGCGGTTGCCGCCGTAATTGACGTACATCGTCGCGCCGGTCAGCCGTGGTGCGTCGGGCATGTCTTCCATGAGGCGCGGCAGAAGCGAGAGTGTCAGGAAACCGTGCGCGACCGTGGTGCCGAAGGGGGTGGCGGCGGCGCGGACGGGATCGATGTGGATGAACTGGCGGTCGCCGGTCGCGTCCGCGAAGGCGTCGATCATGGCCTGGCTGACGATGATCCAGCCGGAGGTGGCGGTTCGCCCGATGGCCGCCTGCATCTCCTCGACCGTCACGTGCCTCTCCCGGTGATCCTTTGATCGCTGTGTAGGCCGCACGCCGGTCTATCCGCAAGCAGGATTGCGGACCCTGCCAATGAAAACCGGCCCGGCACAGGGGTGCTGTGCCGGACCGGATCTTCTAAAACGCCGCAAGCGGGCGCGTTGCCCTAGCGGCAGCGCACCTTGCCGCGGTCGATCTCGCGCCCGAGCAGCGCACCCGCGCCGCCACCCGCCAGCGTGCCGAGCAGCCCGCCGCCGACGAGATTGCCGAGCAGCGCGCCGCCTGCGCCGCCGACGACGAGGCCGGTGGTGCCGTCGTTGCGGCGGCAATAGGCGCGACCGTCACGCCCGCGATACACCTGGTCCTCGCGGTTCAGGCGACGCTCGCGATAGTTGCCGCGGCGGTAGTCGCGCGAGGCATCCCAGTCGTCGCGGTCGCCATGCCATTGATAATCGCGGTCGCGATCGCGGCGCTGGGCCTCCGCTGCGGGGGCGGCGACCATCGGGGCGGAGACGGTGGCGATCGCCAGCGCCGTCAACAGGGCCTTTTTCATCTGGATCATACTCCTTACCACTGCCCGCACGAACGTGGCAGGGCACGGAAGGGTTCACGCAGGGAGCGTTCGGGACCGCTCCACATCCGAAAATAGCAGCCTCTCGCGCTGCGCGACGATCATCGGGACCACGATCTGCCCGGCCACGTTCACCGCGGTGCGCCCCATGTCGAGGATCGGATCGATCGCCAGCAGCAGCCCGGCCCCCTCCAGCGGCAGCCCCAGCGTGGTGAGCGTGAGCGTCAGCATCACCAGCGCGCCGGTCAGCCCCGCGGTCGCCGCCGAGCCGATGACCGAGACGAGCGCGATCAGGACATAGTCTGGGGCGTGGAGCGGGATGTTGTAATATTGGGCCACGAACAGCGCCGACACCGCCGGGTAGATGGCGGCGCAGCCGTCCATCTTGGTCGTCGCGGCGAACGGGACGGCGAAGGCGGCGTAATCGTCGGGTACGCCGGCCTTGCGCGCGACCTCCTCGGTCACCGGCAGCGTCGCGATCGACGAGCGCGAGACGAAGCCGAGCTGGATCGCGGGCCACGCGGCGGCGAAGAAGCGGCGCGGCGAGAGCCGGTTGGCGGCGAGCAGCGCGGGGTAGACCCCGAACAGCACGAGCGCGAGCCCGATGTAGACCGCGCCCGCGAAGCTGCCGAGCGCGGCGAGCGACGACCAGCCGTAGCGGACGATGGCGGTGCCGATCAGCCCGGCGGTGCCGAGCGGGGTCAGCCGCACGACCCAGCGCAGCAGCTGGCGGAAGATCGCGAGCAGCGCGGCGTTGACCGACAGGAACGCCTCGCCCGCCGCACCGACCTTCACCGCCGCCGCGCCGACCGCGATCGCCACGACGATCAGTTGCAACACGTTGAACGAGATGCCGGTGGTCGCCGCGCCGTCCTTCAGCCTGGTCGATGCCTCCAGCCCGAGGACATTGCCCGGGATCAGCCCGCGCAGGAAGTCGAGCCACGAGTCGGTGGTGCCCGGTGCAACGGCGCTCGCCGCATCGACCCCGGTGCGCACGCCCGGTTGCAGGACGGTGCCGAGCGTCAGGCCGATCGCGACCGCGATCAGCGCGGTGATCGCGAACCACAGAAGCGTCTGTCCGACGAGACGCGCGGCATTGCCGAGATCGCGCAGCGCGGCGACCGAGGCGACCAGCGCGGTGAAGACGAGCGGGACGACGAGCGCCTTGAGCAGCTTGACGAAGCTCTCACCGGTCAGTCGCAACGCCTCGGCCAGGATGCCGTCGGGTGCCTGCCGCGCCACGAAGCCGAGCGCGACGCCGATCGCCATGCCGGCGAAGACCTGAACGGTGAACGAGGGTCTCTTCATGATGGCAATGTTGCAATGCGGCGTACAGCAGCGCCAGCAATTTCGCGTTTGCGGGGGGCGAGCGGGGCTATTCCGCGCAACGGCTGACCTATCCTCTTCGTCATCCCCGCGAATGTGGGAATCCAGACGCGCAGGGCTGTCGATAGCGGCCTGACGTCAGAGGTTCTGGATTGCCGCCTTCGCGGGAATGACGGGGTATTTGCGGATCAGCCGGGCTTTTGCGTCCGCCCGACAGCCGCATACGGCATCACCAGCGTGCCGTCGGGGGCGGCGGTGTATGTCGTCTGGGTGGGATAGGGGATGGTGATCCCTTCCTGCGCGAAGCGGCGGACGATCGCGACGAGCAGGCGGTTGCGGGTGGCGTGGGCGGTCGCCCAGTCATCGCCGGGCGTATCGACCTGAAGCGCGAAGTCGAGGCTGGAGGCGCCGAACGACTCGAACCCGGCGCGCGCGACCTTGGCGCCCTCGGCCTCGACCAGTTCGGTCAGGATGTCGGGGACGCGCGCCAGCGTGTCGGGCGGCGTCTCATAGGCGACGCCGATCGTGTAGGAGACGCGGATGTGGTCGCGCCACGACGTGTTCTGGATCTCCTTGTCGAGCAGGTTGCGGTTGGAGATGATCCGCAACTCGCCGGTGAAGGCGCGGATGCGCGTCGACTTCAGCCCGATCGCCTCGATCACGCCGCTGGTATTGTCGTAGGCGATCTTGTCGCCGCGCCGGAACGGGCGGTCGAAGATGATCGCCAGCGCCGCGAACAGATCGGCGAAGATGCCCTGTGCGGCCAAGCCGATCGCGATGCCGCCGACGCCCAGGCCGGCGACGAGCCCGGTGACGTTGACCCCGAGATTGTCGAGCACGACGACCAGCGCGATCGCGAAGACGGCGAAGCTGACGAGGAGCCGGATCAGCCCCATCGCGCTCATCAGCGCCTCACCCGAATAATGTTCGTCGCGGGTGCGGTGCTCGATCGCGCCGAGGATCAGCTCGCGCGCCCAGATCGCCGCCTGGAACACCGCGGCGACGGTGAAGAGGAAGGTGATCGTCTTGTCGACGTCGGCGGGGGTGGCGGCATAGCCGTCGACCAGTTTGGCCGAGAGCATGACGATGAAGAAGGCATTGGTCCGCTCCACCGCGCGGCCGAGCACCGCGGCCCAGCCCTTGCCCGAGGCGCTGCGATCGACGAGCTTCGGCCCGAAGCTGCGCACCCAGAACAGCACCATGGCGACCACGATGCCGACCCCGACGGCGATCAGGATCTGCAACCAATTTTGTTGCAGCCAGACGATGCTGGAGCGCAGCAGCGCGCTGGCCTGCGCGCCGACGCGCTCGGTGTCGAACGCCGCCGCCTTCCGGGCGGCGGCGGCATGGGTGTTGCTCATGTCAGGCGGCTTTCAGTTCGCACGCACCGCAGGTTTCGAGGAAGGCGATCAGCCCGCGCTCGGTGCGCGTCAGATATTGCGTCGATCGCGGCAGGCGCAGCGACTGGCGGAACGCCGCCTGCGCCGCCTTGTCCTTGCCGAGCTCGATCAGCGCGGGGTGGACGTAGGACTTGCGCGCGATCGCCGGCGTGTTGCCGAGATGGGCGACGACCGGTTCCAGCATCGTCTTCAGCCCGATCGGCGCCTCGGCCTCGACCAGCGTCTCGAACGCGACGACGCTGGCGCCCCAGGTGCGGAAATGCTTGGCGGTGAAGCCCGCGCCCATCGCCTCGCGGATATAGGCGTTGACGTCCGATGAGGTGACGGCGTGCGGCGCGCCGTCGTCGCCGACGTATTGGAACAGCTTCTGGCCGGGCAGGTCCTGGCATTTCTTGACGAAGCGCGCGAGGCTACCGTCGGTGATCTTCAGCTTGCGGATCTTGCCCGACTTCGCCTTGTATTCCAGCCGCAGCACGCTGCCGCTGATCTGCGCGTGGCGGTCGCGCAGCGTAGTCAGGCCGAAGCTCTTGTTCGTCTTTGCGTAGGTTTCGTTACCGATGCGCAGCGCGGCGACGTCGAGCAGCTTGACGACCGCCGCAACGGTGCGTTCCTTGGTATGGCGGCGGCGTTCGAGGTCGGCCTCGACCCGCGCGCGCAGCTTCGTCAGGGCACGGCCGAACGGGGCGCAGAGGTCGTACTTGGCCGCCTCCTGCTGCGCGCGGAAGCCTAGGTGATAGCGATATTGCTTGCGGCCCTTTTCGTCCCAGCCGACCGCCTGGATGTGGCCGTCGGGATCGGGGCAGAACCAGGCGTTCGTGTAAGCGGGCGGCAGGCCGATCGCGTTCAGCCGGTCGATCTCGTCGCGATCGGTGATCCTTTTGCCGTCCACGTCATAATAGGCCCAGGCGTCGTGGCGCGTGCGCTTGCGCGTGATTCCGGGTGCGTCGTCTTCACAGAAAACGATATTCTGCGTCACTGCCGCCCTTCCACCGGTGAGATGCCGTTCACCTCGCAAATGCGCGGGCCATCGCATCGTTCCGGAACGCCGGGGTTGCGCGGCGGGTTGGGCGCTGCGGAAACTCCCTTTCCAGCAGGAGACTGACATGGCCGATTTGTCGCAGGCGCGCGTGCTGATGATCGCCGCCGACGGATTCGAAACGGTGGAATTGTTCGAGCCGCGCAAGGCGCTGGAAGCCGCGGGCGCGACCGTCACGCTCGCGTCGATCAAGCGCGATCCGATCCAGGGAATGAAGGCGGACATCAACCAGGCCGAAACCGCCACCCCCGACCTGACGCTCGACGAGGTCGAGGTCGACGATTACGACGCGCTGGTGCTGCCGGGCGGGGTGGCAAACCCCGACAAGCTGCGCGTCGAGGACCGGGCGGTCGAGATCGTCCAGCAGTTCATGGACGAGGACAAGATCGTCGCCGCGATCTGCCACGCGCCGTGGCTGCTCGCCGAGGCGGACGTGATCGACGGGCGGCGCGTGACCGGCTTCAAGTCGATCCGCACCGACCTGGAGAATGCCGGGGCCGAGGTGGAGGACGAGGAAGTCGTGATCGACGACAATCTGATCACCAGCCGCAAGCCCGACGACATTCCGGCATTCAACAAGGCGATCATCGATGCGCTGACCGAGGAATTGGCCGACGCCGATTGACGGTGAGGGGCCGCGCCGGGGATGCCGGGCGCGGCCTTTTGTGCAGCGGATTATGGATACCGCCGCGTTTACCAATGCGTTACCTCTGCCGCGTAACAGGGGCGGCATGATCGACGACACCCTGGCCCGCCCGAGCGCCCTGCATGGCGCTCATGTCCTCGACACGCTGCGCGAGGCCGCGGCGCGGCTGCCGCTGTGGCGCCGCAAGCGCACGCCAGCGGCGACGCCGTGCGCCTGGTCGGGACCCCCGCCGGTGCGCGCGTTGCCGCGCGACCTGGACCTGCCGCTCAGTGCCTTCGATCCCGGCGCGTTCGGGCGCTGTGCGAAGGTGTCGGTGGCGGGGTTCGTGGATCCGATGATCCTGGAGCAGACGCTGCGGCGGATCCCGGCGCTGTAATTTCTCTCAACAGGCGACCGTCAGCCCTTCGATGTGCAGCGTCGTGCGGTCGCCGTGGCGTTCGCGCGCGGTGATGCGCAGGTCGGCGAGCAGGTGGCCGGGCAGGCCGAGATCGAGCGCCGGCAGCGCGTCGGACCATGCATCGAGTGCGGCGCCGGGCGTGGCGTGGAGCGTCAGCTCGTGGCGGTCGCCCGAGAAGGTCGCGCTGTGCCACGCGGTCGCGCGGTGGCTCGCGATCGCCAGCGCGGCGCCGGCGCGCGCCGCCGAGCGGGCGAGCGCGCGTTCGAACTGCAGCGCGCTCACGGGCGGCGCGCCGTGAGGATCGCCTCGATCCGCGCGCGCAGGTCCGGCCCGGGCACGCGCCCGCGGCGCAGATCACGGACGAGCCGCGGATCGTTGACCGCGCGCCGTCCGAAAGTGGTTTCCGCAACCCCCGTGCGGTGCAGATAGCTGTCGATTTCGCTCATCAGGCTCATGAATCGTCCCTCCGACTCCGATGTTCCTTATATGTTCTGGTTTGTTCTTCTTGTCGAGGAAAAATCCTCAGCCTAGGGTCGCGCGATGGTGATGACCCCGCAGCTTGCCCTGGCCGAGGCCGCGCGCCGCCGCGGGGTCGCGCTATCGGCGCTGTCGCGGATGCTGGGGCGCAATCAGGCGTATCTCGGGCAATTCGTGAACCGCGGGTCGCCGCGCGTCCTGCCCGAGCGCGAGCGGCGGATGCTGGCGGACTTCCTCGATCTCGACGAGGCGCTGCTCGGCGCGCCACCGCCGCCCACCCAGGAGGTGACGGTGCCATTGCTGGCGGTGACCGCCGCGGCCGGCGCGGGACGGGTGCCGGAGGAGCGCGTGATCGGGCGCGCGATCGTGCCGCGCACCGCGCTGCGCGCCGCCGGGGTCGCGCCGGACGCGGCGTCGCTGATCGGGGTGGCGGGCGATTCGATGGCGCCGACGCTGCGCGACGGCGACCGCGTGCTGGTCGATCGCAACGCGCGGCGGCTGGTGGCGCGCGGGGGGATCTACGTGCTGCGGCGCGCCGAGATGATCGCGGTGAAGCGGCTGATCCCGCACGGAAGCGCGGTGGAGATCCGCAGCGACAATCCGCTGTGGCCGGTCGAGCGGGTCGGTGCGGACGAGATCGAGGTGATCGGGCGCGCGCGGCTGTTGTTGCGGACGCTGTAGCGGCGTGGCTACAATCGCTGCCGATAAAGGAGAGGTAGCGCATGAAACTCGCCAGTCTGAAGCAGCCCGGTTCGGGGCAGCCCGGTTCGGGGCAGGGGCGCGACGGCCGGCTGGTCGTCGTGTCGGACGATCTGGCCTGGTATGCCGATGCCGGGCATATCTGCGCGACGTTGCAAGGCGCGCTCGACGACTGGGCGCGGATCGCGCCGGCGCTGGAGCTGCTGGCGATCGACCTGCGCAACGAGGCGATCCCGCGCGAACGCTTCCACGAACATGACGCGGCCGCGCCGTTGCCGCGAGCCTATCAATGGCTCGACGGCTCGGCGTATGTGAACCATGTCGCGCTGGTCCGGCAGGCGCGCGGCGCGGAGCTGCCGGAGAGCTTCTGGCACGATCCGCTAATGTACCAGGGCGGATCGGACGGGTTCCTGGGCGCGCGCGACGCGATCCCGCTGGCCGACGAGAGCTGGGGCTGCGACCTGGAGGGCGAGGTGGTGGTGGTCACCGGCGACGTGGCCATGGGCGCGTCGCGCGACGAGGCGCTGGCCGCGGTGCGGCTGGTCGGGCTGACCAACGACGTGTCGCTGCGCAACCTGATCCCGGCCGAACTCGCCAAGGGATTCGGGTTCGTCCAGTCGAAGCCCGCTTCGGCCTTCTCGCCGGTGTTCGTGACGCCGGAGGCGCTGGGCGACTGGTGGCAGGACGGCAAGCTGCATCGCCGGTTGATGGTGGAGGTGAACGGCCGCGCGTTCGGCCGCGCCGATGCGGGCGTGGACATGACCTTCGACTTCGGCACGCTGATCGCGCACGCCGCCAGGACGCGCGTGCTGTCGGCGGGTACGATCGTCGGATCGGGGACGGTGTCGAACCGCGATGCCGATGGCGGGGCCGGGCGGCCGGTCGCGGACGGCGGGGTCGGCTATTCGTGCCTGGCGGAGCTGCGCATGGTGGAGACGATCCGCGACGGTGCCGCCACGACGCCGTACCTGTCGCGCGGCGACACGGTGCGGATCTGGATGGAGGACGACCGCCACCGTCCGATCTTCGGCACGATCGAGCAGACGGTCGGCTAGCCCGCGCTCCGCCGCGTCAGATCGCGGCTTATCCGTCGGCGGGGGGCGCTCCGTCGCGCGTGCGCAGCTCGGGGCGGCCGAGCATCGCGAAGCCGAGGAACGCGGCGATCACCCGGTGGTCGTCGACATGCGCCAGCAGCTGCTTGACGTCGGTCAGGAAGGCGCGCGCGCCGCCGGTGTCGCGGACGCGGCGCACGTCCATGGCCCAGCCGCCGAACTGCCGCGCGATCACGTCGCGGCGTTCGACATAGGCGATCGAATCGTGGCGAGGATCGCGCGCGATCCGCATCATCAGGTGGTCGAGCGTGGCGCGGGCGCCTTCGAGCGCCTGGATGAAGCGGGCACCGTCGTGGAGCAGGAGCCCGGTGACGTCGCGGCGCGCGTTGGAAGCGGCGGCGGTGCGCGCCAGCTGATCCAGCTCGGCATTGTCGAGCGGGCGGGTGGCGCGGCTGATATACACCAGTTGATAGACGTCTTCGGTCATCAGGCCGGTGATGACGCATATTGGCCAGGTCGTCAGTGCCGGAACTTTACAAATCGCTGATCTGAGTCAGTGGAAGTCGTGGCTTTGCACCGGAAGATCGTCGTCACGCCGGTCGCGGAAATGATAGTCGGAGCGCGGGCGGACCTTCCAGCCCGGATCCCCGCGGTCGGGCGCACCGGGATGCGTCGCACCGTCGCCGCGCGCGACCAGGCGCGGCAGATCGACATCGCCGACCGCGCGCAGCATCGCGGTGAGATCGGTCACGCGCTCGACGATGACGTGGACCACCTCGCCCTCGACTTGGACGTGCCCTTTCAGGCTGACCATCGCCGACGACATCACCGTGCGGCGCTGCGCCTCGAACCGGTCGGGCCACAGGATGCCGTTGGCGACGCCGGTCTCGTCCTCGACCGTGATGAACAGCACGCCCTTCGCCGAGCCGGGGCGCTGCCGGACGAGGATGATGCCGGCGACCTCGATCGTCCGGCCGTCGTGGCGCTTGAGATCGGCGCAGCGCGTCATGCGGCGGTCGTCGAGTTGCGGGCGGAGGAAGTGCAGCGGATGCGCGCGCAACGACAATTGCGTGGCGCGGTAATCCTCCACGACCTCGCGCCCCTCCGTCAGGCGGGTGAGCGTGACGGGTTCCTCGCGGCGTTCCAGCCCGGCGAGCAGCGGCAGCGGTGCCTCGCCGAGCCCGCGGATCGCCCATAGCGCCTGCCGCCGGTCGAGCCCGAGCGCGTGGAAGGCATCGGCGCGCGCCAGCTTCTCGAGCGTGGCGAGCGGGACGCCCGAGCGGCGCCAGAGATCCTCGACCGACCGGAACGGCGCATGCGCGCGGGCGGTGAGGATGCGGCCGGCGTCCGCGCCGGACAGGCCGGCGACCACGCGCAGGCCGAGGCGGAGCGCGTGGCGCTTTTTGGCCCGCTCCCCGGCGGGTGGGGGGGCGCCACGGACGGTGGCGCTTGTGGCGGCCCTCCACCCAACCCTCCCCCCGGATGGGGGAGGGCTAGCGGGCTCCACCAGCGTCGTATCCCATTCGCTGTCCAGCACGCACACCGCGCGGATCTCGACGCCGTGTTCGCGCGCGTCGCGGACGATCTGTGCGGGGGCGTAGAAGCCCATCGGCTGCGCGTTGAGCAATGCGGCGCAGAATACGTCGGGATGGTGGCATTTCATCCATGACGAGGCGTAGGCGATCTTCGCGAAGCTGGCGGCGTGGCTTTCGGGGAAGCCGTAGCTGCCGAAGCCCTCGATCTGTGCGACCAGCCGTTCGGCGAACGCATCGGTGATGCCGTTGCGGCGCATCCCCGCGATCAGGCGCTCGCGAAAATGCCCGACCCCGCCGGTCAGCTTGAAGGTGGCCATCGCGCGGCGCAGCTGGTCGGCCTCGCCCGGCGTGAAGCCCGCGCCCAGGATCGCGACCTGCATCGCCTGTTCCTGGAACAGCGGCACGCCGAGCGTCTTCCTCAGCACCGCCTCCAGCGCGGGGCTGGGATATTCGATCGGCGCCTTCTGCTCGCGCCGCTTCAGATAGGGGTGGACCATGTTGCCCTGGATCGGTCCCGGGCGGACGATCGCGACCTGGATCGCGATGTCGTAGAATTCCTTCGGCTTCATGCGCGGCAACATGCTCATCTGCGCGCGGCTCTCGATCTGGAAGACGCCGAGCGTATCGGCCTTTTGGATCATCGCGAAGGTGGCCGGATCGTCGTCCTGCAACGCCGGGCTGGCGAGTGTCAGGTCGAGGTTCTTGTGTTCGAGCAGCAGGTCGAACGCGCGGCGCATGCAGCCGAGCATCCCGAGCCCGAGAATGTCGACCTTCATGAAGCCGAGCAGCTCGATATCGTCCTTTTCCCATTCGATGACGCGGCGGTTCTCCATCGCGGCGGGTTCGATCGGCACCAGTTCGTACAGCGGCGCGCGCGTCAGCACGAAGCCGCCGGGGTGCTGCGACAGATGCCGCGGCGCGCCGATCAGCTGCCTGGCAAGGTCGAGCGCGAGTGCGAGCCGCGGCTCGCTTGCGTCGAGGTTCAGCGCCTCGACATGCGCGGTCGGCACGCCTTCGTTCGACCAGCCCCACACCTGGCTGGCGAGCGCACCGGTCATGTCCTCCGGCAGCCCCAGCACCTTGCCGACTTCGCGGATCGCGCCGCGCGTGCGGAAGCGGCTGACCACCGCGGTCAGCGCGGCATGGTCGTGGCCGTAGGTTTCGTAGATCCACTGGATCACTTCCTCGCGACGCTCGTGCTCGAAATCGATGTCGATGTCGGGCGGCTCGGCGCGCTCCTCGGAGATGAAGCGCTCGAACAGCAACTGGTGCTTGATCGGGTCGATCGAGGTGATGCCGAGCACGAAGCAGATGATCGAATTGGCGGCGCTGCCGCGGCCCTGGCACAGGATATGCTGCCCGCGCGCGAAGCTGACGATCGAATAGACGGTCAGGAAATAGGCGGCATAGTTCATCTTCTCGACCAGCGAGAGTTCGTGCTCCAGCATCTTGGCGTAGTCGGCGGGCGGTACGCCGTCGAAATGACGCGACAGCGCGTCGCGCGCCAGCTTCGCCAGCGCGTCCTGCGGCGTGCGCCCGGTCATCACGCGTTCCTCGGGATATTGATAGTCGAGTTCGCGCAGGGAAAAGGTGCAGCGCTCGACGATCGCCGCCGAGGCCGCCAGCGCATCGGGGTGGTTCTCGAACAGCCGCGCCATTTCCTCGGGGGGTTTCAGGTGGCGGTCGGCGCTGCGGGTGCGGCGCAGCCCCAGTTCGTCGATCGTGCATTTCTCGCGGATCGCGGTGACGACGTCGTGGAGCATGCGCTTGTCGGGGGCGTGGTACAGCACGTCGCCGGTGGCGAGCGGGGTCAGCCCGTGCGCGCGCGCGGCGGCGGCGAGGTCGTGGAGGCGCAGCGCCTCGCCCGGGCGGCGGTAATGCGTCAGGCAGACATGGCCGTCGGCGCCGAACACGTCGGCCATCCAGCGGCACGCGTCGCGGTCGACCTGCGCCCCCGGTACCAGCGCCGCGACGAGCCCGGCGGCGTGGGCGGCGATATCCTCCCAATGGAGGAAGCAGCGGCCCTTTTCGCCGCGTTGCGCATCCGCGCGCGCCTTGCCGCGGCTGAGCAACGTGGTGAGCCGCGACCAGGCGGCGCGATCCTCGGGCCAGACCAGGAGCGAGGTGCCGTCGACCAGGTCGAGCCGGCAGCCCGGAACGGCGCGGATGGTGACGCCGCTTTCCTTGCGAAGCTGATCGGTGGCGTAGAGGGCGCGGACCAGCCCGGCGACCGAGTTGTGATCGACGATGCCGAGCGCGGGCATCCCCATCAGCGCGGCGGTGGCGAACAATTCCTCGCACGACGAGGCGCCGCGCAGGAACGAGTAATGCGTGGTGACCTGAAGCTCGCTGTACGTCACGGGGCGAAATGACTATATGAGTTGGTCGATTGGAGGCGCGCATGGGCAAGATGGTCGGCATCAGCGAGTTCAAGACGAAATGCATCGCCTTGCTCGAGGAAATGGAGCGTAGCGGCGAGCCGCTGACCATTACGCGGCGCGGCAAGCCGTCGCTGACGCTGAGCGCGCGCGAGGCGGTGACACAGCGCCCGAAGCTGTTCGGGAGCATGAAGGGAACGGTGACGGTTCACGGCGACATCGTCGGGCCGGTCGATCCCGACTGGGAGGTGAAGTGGAACGCCAAGTGGGACGAGCGCGGCTTTCCGGTGCGCACTGCCGATGAAGCGTCATGATCCTGCTCGATACGCATGTGCTGATCTGGGCCGTCGACGACGATCCGAAGCTGGGCGCCCGCGCGCGCGCGATCATCGAAGCCGACGACGACCGGCGCGTATCGACGATGGTGGCGTGGGAACTCGCGATGCTGGCGAGACAGGAGCGGTTGAGCTTTGCGATGACGCTGGACGCATGGCTGGAGCGCAGCCTGCGCAATCTCGAAGCGCATGACGTACCGGTGACGCGCGCGATCGCCCGTGGTGCGGGCGGGTTGGCGGGGGGGCTCCACGGCGACCCGTGCGATCGCATCATGGTCGCTACCGCGCGCCATCTGGGATGCGTGCTGCTGACCGCCGACGAAAAGATCCTGCGCTATGCCGCTGCGGGGCACGTGAACGCGGTCGACGCGCGCGATTGAGTCAGCCGAACGTGCCATGGACGTACCACGACAGGTCGCCGGTGACGCTGCGTTGCGCGTCGCCGCGGCGGAACAGCCAGAAGCGGCGGCCCTCGTCGTCCTCGACCTGGAAATAGTCGCGCACCGAGTCGCGTTCGGCGACGCGGCGCCACCATTCGCCGGTGATCCGTTCCGGCCCGTCGCCGCGCACGATGCGGTGGGTGATGCCGCGCCAGGTGAAGCGGCGCGGCCAGCGGTCGGGCAGTTCCGCGATGACGTTGTCGACCGGCTCGGGACGGCGCAGCAGCCGCGCCGGGCGCGGCCAGCGCGGGTGCCACGGATGGTCGTGCCCGCGCGCATCCAGCCGCCGCACGTCGTCGCGCGCCAGTTCGGGCGCGGCGCGCGCGGGCGGGTCGAGCGCCGCCGTGCCGCCGACCGAGCGTTCGGGAACGTCGCTTTCGACCGCGCGCGCGCGCCATAGCCGCCGCGCGCCGATGCGGTTGACGATCGCATCGACCAGGATTGCGAGATCGGGGCGTTCCCCATCGGCCAGGTCGCCCTCCAGCGCCTCGGCCCCCAGCGGGTCGGCGCGGTGGACGTGGAGTGCCAGCGCCTCGATCCCGAAGCCGGGGTCGAGCCGCTCGATGCGGCGCAGCAGCAGCCGCAGCATATGGTCGGGGGCGCGGGTCGGGCGCGCGAAGCCGACGCGTACCACCTGCACCGCGGCGTCGATGCGCGTCGCCGCCAGCAGCAGCACGCGCGCGCCGCGCCCGGCGCGCGCCAGCTCGTCCGTCAGCCGCGTCACCAGCTGCGCGATCCAGTGCGCGATCGGCTCGGCGGTCAGCAGCGGTTCGGCGAAGCGCTGCTCCACCGAGATCGCGACCGGCGGCGTCACGGGGTCGAGCGGCTCGGCGGCACGCCCGCTCGCCTGGTCGAGGCGCAGCGGCACCGCGCGGCCGAAGCGGCGCGCGAGCGGCGCGCGGGGGAGGGCGGCGAGTTGCCCGACGGTGTCGATGCCGAGCCGGCGCAGCAGCTCCAGCGCATGGCCGTCGATACGCAGCGCGGCGGCGGGCAAAGGCGCGAGCGCGTCGAGCGGGGCGCCAGGCGGCAGGATCGTCACCCGCTGTGCCGCATGATGCGCGCAGGCCCAGGCCATGCCGGTGGTATCGGCGATCGCGATCCGCGCGGTGATGCCGATCCGCGCGAGCAGCCGCACGATCCGCGCCGCCATCCGCGCCTCGCCGCCGTGCAGGTGCGCCACCCCGGTGAGATCGAGGAACAGCGACTGCGCATCGGCGATCGCGACGCTTGGGCTCCAGCGCCGCGCGAGCGCCACGGCCAGCCGGTGCAGGTCGCGCGCGTCGCCGTCCGGGTCGGCGTCGCGCACGACCACCTCGGGCGAGGCGGCGCGCACCTGCGTCAGCGCCATGCCCGGCGCGATGCCGAGCGCGCGTGCGGCCGCGGAGACGGCGGCGATCTCGATCCGGCTGCCGGTCTTCTGCACGGTGACGAGCGGCGGGGCGCTGTCCTGCGCGGGCGCTGGCGGCGGCACGGCGTCGCGGCAGACGCGCGCGACGGTGCCGGCGGTGCTGCGCCCGGTGTCGAAGAAGGGGGCGACACCGGGTACGCTCGCGCCGGCATCGTTCGAGCCGCGGCGTCCCCCCGGATGCGGACCATCGCCGGGGTAGCGGATCGCGGGCATCGCGTTCCAGGCGGCGGACGTCGCCACTCCGGTCTTGTGCGTCACCCCGGCGGAAGCCGGGGTCTGCGAGGGGTGAGCGTCCCGCGCTTGCCGGGAGAGATCCTGGCTTTCGCTGGGGTGACGGGTGAGGTGATGACGATGGCGGGTGTCCTTGTCGCGCACGCCCTCGCCATGCGCGCGCACCGCGACCATCGCCGGCTCCACCCAGCCGCTCGCCTTCCCGCCGTCATCGCCGGGCAGGTATTTATATGGATGCGCCGCGGCCTCGCTGCGGCGGCCCATCTCGCGCATCGGCGGGCGCTGGTGCGCGGGAATGGCGGCGACGCGGCGCGCGACATCGGCGCGGGTTTCGCCCGCCCAGCACGCCTCGGCGCCGCCGGTCGCCTCGTCCACCCCGGCGAGCGGTGCGAAAACGGCATCGTCGCGCGCCCAGCGCGCGCCGGGGCGCCAGCCGCTGTTGCGCGGCGCGTCGCAGGCCTTGCCGCCCTGTTCGGCATCGCTCGCCGCCTTGATCGCGGCGAGGTCGAGCGCGACGCGCCGCTCAGGCGGCGGCGCGAGTGCGGGCTCGGCCCGCCGCAGCCGGTCGATCGACCAGTCGGGCAGGTAGAGCGAGGCGACCCGTTTCATCGCATGCCTCCACGATCGTCTGAAAAGCTTCGCCGCCACGCTGCCGCACCAGCGATACGTCCCAGCGCGCACGACCGATGCCGGCGACCGGCAGCGGTGCGGACGGCGCCGACGCCACGCGCCAGCGCGTCACCGCCGCGGAGGGGACCGCGAGCGGATCGGCACCCTCCCGCGCATGACGCTTCATCAGCAGCGCGATCGTTCGCCCGCCCTCCGCCGCGAGTTGCAGCCGCCGCGTCGAGGCCATCGCCGCACGGCTCGTCTCGCCGATCACGGCGCCGAGTGCGCGGTGGCGCAGCCCTTCCTCCATCAGCGCCAGCACCTCGGCATCGTCGGCCGCCTCGGCATAGAGGACCCGTTCGGGGGCGAGCCCCGACTGGTAGAGGCCGGGCGCGAACAGGTCGCGCCGTCGCACCACCCACAGCACCGGACCCCAGGCGCGCGCGGCGATCCCGGCGAGGAACAGGGTGGCCGAGGCGTCATCGCCCATCGACGGCGTCGCCGCCGCCACCTCGTGCAGCGCATCGAGCCGCAGACCGGTGTTGGCCAGACGCGCATCGATCTCGCCGATGCCGAACGGCAGCACCGGGCGGCGGCGATGGCCGTCGCCTTCGATGGCGCGGAGCGTGTCGCGCAGGGATTGGAGGACGCTCGACTCGGGCACAGCAGGTACGACTCCGCGATGGGAATATCGTTCCTTTTTTGTTCTCTTCGGCCGGTTCGAGTCAATCCCCTGATACGCCCCGGAAAATGGTATCTCCAGCATCGATCTTGCGGAAAACGCTTTTCCGGCGCTTGAAACAATATTACAAGCGGCTGAAACGGCGCTGCGTAACGGCGGCGCGTGATGGAGAGTGAGACGTGGCCGACGATCCCGGCAATCCGCGCCTGCGCGGCAACCTGCCGCCGCTTTCGCTGCATGTGCCCGAGCCGAAATTCCGGCCCGGCGATGCGGTCGATTTCGCCGATGTCGACGTGCCTGCGGCGGGTGCCGCGCGCCGCCCCGATACCGCCGAGGCCGCCAGCGGCTTCACCGACCTTGCCTATACGATGGTGCGCGTCCTGGACGAGCAGAACCAGGCAGTCGGCCCGTGGAATCCGCGCCTGTCGCCCGACACGCTGCGACGGATGCTGCGCCACATGGCGACCGTACGCGCGTTCGACGAACGGATGTTCCGTGCGCAGCGCCAGGGCAAGACCAGCTTCTACATGAAGTCGCTGGGCGAGGAGGCGGTGGCGGTCGCCGCCGCGCACGCGCTGGATGCCGACGACATGTGCTTCCCCTCCTATCGCCAGCAGGGGCTGTTGATCGCGCGGGGGTGCCCGATGGTCGACATGATGAACCAGATCTATTCGAACACCGGCGACAAGCTGCAGGGCAAGCAGCTGCCGATCATGTACTCGGAGAAGCGCTTCGGCTTCTTCTCGATCTCGGGCAACCTGACCACGCAATATCCGCAGGCGGTCGGCTGGGCGATGGCCTCGGCATCGAAGGGCGATACGCGGATCGCGGCGACCTGGTGCGGGGAGGGGAGCACCGCGGAGGGCGACTTCCATTCCGCGCTGACCTTCGCGACCGTCTACCGCGCGCCGGTGATCTTCAACGTCGTCAACAACCAATGGGCGATTTCGAGCTTCTCGGGGTTCGCGGGCGCGGAGGCGACCACCTTCGCCGCGCGCGCGGTCGGTTATGGCATCGCGGGGCTGCGCGTCGACGGCAACGACGCGCTGGCGGTCTATGCCGCGACCGCCTGGGCCGCGGAGCGCGCGCGCACCAATGCCGGGCCGACGCTGATCGAGCATTTCACCTATCGCGCGGAGGGGCATTCGACCTCCGACGACCCGACGCAATATCGCTCGGCGGGCGAGCCGACCGCGTGGCCGCTGGGCGATCCGATCCGCCGGCTGAAGGATCATCTGGTCGCGATCGGCGAATGGGACGAGGCGCGGCAGGAGGCGATGGACCGCGAGGTCGCCGAGGAGGTGAAGGCGGCGCAGAAGGAGGCCGAGAAGAACGGCATCCTGGGACACGGCCTGCACCAGCCGCTCGACAGCCTGTTCGACGGCGTGTTCGAGGAAATGCCGTGGCATCTGCGCGAGCAGCGCCAGATGATGATCGACGAGGAAGAGGCGAGCGGGCGGCCGTGGGCGCGCAAGTGAGGACGCTTTTCCCCGCGCGCTTCGTCATTCCCGCCCTTCGGCTGCCTGCAAGGCAGGCGCTCAGGATAAACTTTGGCCGCAGGCCAAAGCCGGGGATCCAGACGCGCAGGTCGTCGCAAGGGCCGCAAGGTCAGAGGTTATGGATTCCCGCCTGCGCGGGAATGACGGAGTTTGTGTGGTGACGGACACGCTGCAACAACCGGTGGACGACACCACCACCCGCATGAACATGATCCAGGCGATCAATTCCGCGATGGACGTGACGATGGCGCGCGATCCGTCGATCGTCGTCATGGGTGAGGACGTCGGGTATTTCGGCGGCGTCTTCCGCGCAACCGCGGGGTTGCAGAAGAAATACGGCAAGACCCGCGTCTTCGACACGCCGATCACCGAATGCGGCATCATCGGCGTCGCGGTGGGGATGGGTGCCTATGGCCTGCGCCCGGTGCCGGAGATCCAGTTCGCCGACTATATCTACCCCGCGCTCGACCAGCTGGTCAGCGAGGCGGCGCGGCTGCGCTATCGCTCGGGCGGCGAGTTCACCGCGCCGCTGACGGTCCGCTCGCCGTTCGGCGGCGGCATCTTCGGCGGGCAGACGCACTCGCAATCGCCGGAAGGAATCTTCACGCACGTCTCGGGCGTGAAGACCGTCATTCCCTCGACCCCCTACGACGCCAAGGGGCTGCTGATCGCCGCGATCGAGGACAACGACCCGGTCATCTTCTTCGAGCCGAAGCGCATCTACAACGGCCCGTTCAACGGCCATTGGGACCGCCCGGCGGAGAATTGGTCCAAGCATCCCGGCGGCGAGGTACCCACCGGCTATTACAAGATCCCGCTGGGCAAGGCGAACGTGGTGCGCGCGGGCGAGGCGGTGACGATGCTCGCCTACGGCACGATGGTGCACGTCTGCGCGCAGGTGGTCGCCGATACCGGGGTCGATGCCGAGATCGTCGACCTGCGCACGCTGGTCCCGCTGGATATCGAGACGATCGAGGCGAGCGTGCGGAAGACCGGGCGCTGCATGATCGTCCACGAGGCGACGCGCACCGCCGGGTTCGGCGCGGAGCTGGCTGCGCTGGTGCAGGAGCGGTGCTTCTACCACCTGGAGGCGCCGGTCGAACGCGTCACCGGTTTCGACACGCCCTACCCGCACAGCCTGGAATGGGCCTATTTCCCCGGACCGGTGCGGATCGGCCAGGCGCTCAAGAAAATCCTGAAGGACTAAGGCAGATGGCGCGTTTCACCTTCAAGCTGCCGGACATCGGCGAAGGCATTTCCGAAGCCGAGATCGTCGCGTGGCACGTGGCGGTCGGCGACCGCGTCGAGGAGGACCAGAGCCTCGCCGACATGATGACCGACAAGGCGACGGTCGAGATGGAATCGCCGGTCGCGGGCGTCGTGGTCGAGATTGCGGGCGAGGTCGGCGACCAGGTCTCGATCGGCGCGCCACTGGTGGTGATCGAGACCGAGGGCGAGGGCGAGGTCGCTTCGCCCGCCACCGAGGGAGCGACGCTGGAGGCGGAGAACCCGGGGGTTGAGGAGGTTGCTGATAAGCCCTCTCCCCCGCGGGGAGAGGGTTTGGGTGAGGGGCCGGTGTCTCACGGAGAGGGCGGGGCCGGTGAGACCCCGGCCCCTCACCCCGACCAGCATCGGGTTGATCGCGCCCAGCGCGATCAAGGTCATGCCGGGGGCATGACCGACCCGCTGCTCCCCGCAGGGGAGAGGGAGCAGCGCGCCGATCACGCTCCCGTCCTCGCCTCGCCCGCCGTCCGCGCCCGTGCGCGCGACCTCAACGTCGACCTCTCGGCGATCCGCGTCCCCGACGGCGAGCGCATCCGCCACGCCGATCTCGATGCCTATCTCCGCTACAACGCCGCCCAGGGCTATCACGCCCCCCACGCCAACCGCGCGCGCGGGGACGAGCAGGTGCGCGTCATCGGGATGCGCCGCCGCATCGCGGAGAACATGGCCGCGTCGAAGCGCAACATCCCGCACTTCACCTATGTCGACGAGATCGACGTCACCGCGCTGGAGGACATGCGCGCGGACCTGAATGCGAACCGTGGCGAGCGGCCCAAGCTGACGCTGCTCCCGCTGCTGATCGTCGCGATGTGCCGCACGCTGCCGGACTTCCCGATGCTCAACGCGCGCTACGACGACGAGGCGGGGATCGTGACGCGCTCGGGGCGCGTCCATGTCGGCATGGCGGCGCAGACCGACGCCGGGCTGACCGTCCCCGTCATCCGCGATGCGCAGGACCGCAACGTCTGGCAGCTCGCCACCGAAATCGCGCGGCTGGCGAATGCCGCGCGTGCGGGCAAGCTGACCCCGCAGGAATTGGGCGGGGGCACGATCACCGTCACCTCGCTGGGGCCGCTCGGCGGGATCGCGACGACGCCGGTCATCAACCGGCCGGAAGTGGCGATCATCGGGCCGAACAAGATCGTCGAACGACCCGTCTTCCGGCCAAATGGGAAGGGGGGCGACGACATCGTGCGCGCCAAGCTGATGAACCTGTCGATCAGCTGCGACCACCGCGTCGTCGATGGCTGGGATGCGGCGAGCTACGTGCAGGCGCTGAAGAAATATCTCGAAACGCCGGTGCTGCTCTTCGCCGATTGAGCCGCTACTAAGGGGGGCATGCACCTCGACCTGATCCAGTCGCTGAGCCTGTGCGGCGATAGCGCCACGCCCAACGACGATCGCGCCGGCAGCAGCGCGCGGCACGCGTGGGTGATCGACGGCGCCACCGATCTGTCGCCGCCGGGGCTGCTGGGTGCGTGCGGCGGGGCGGCATGGCTGGCCGCGACCGCCGATGCCGCGTTCGCGGGCGGGGCGGCGGACGACCTGCGCGGCACCTGCGTGCAGGTCTTTGCGGCGGTGGCGGCGCGCTATGCGGCGGAGCGGCGGCGGGAACCCGAGGGCGCGTGGGAGCTGCCGCGCGCATCGTGGGCGGCGGTGCAGATCGTCGGCGAGGCGCTGCAGGTGGCCTGGGCGGGCGATTGCGCGGTGCTGCGCCTGAGCGACGGCGTGGTGTCGTGGTGCACGCCCGCGCCGGACCGGGCGCGCGAGAGTGCGCAGGCCGCGGCGCTGGGGCCGGGGGTCGGCGCGACGAAGCTGCGTACCCCGGCGGTGCTGGCGGATCGCCGTGCGGCGCGCTCGCGCGCCGGACAGCGCGTGATGAGTGTCGATGCGGCCGAGAGTGCGGCGGTGATGGACGATGCGCGCATCGCGGCGGCGGCGGATGACGAATTGCTGCTGATGACCGACGGCATGGCGGCGCTGGTCGATTCCTACGCCGCCTATGATGCGACCGCGCTGTTCGCCGCGGTCCGCACGCGCGGGCTCGCGGCGCTCGGTGCCGAGCTGCGCGCGATCGAGCAGGAGGATGCCGCCTGCACCCGCTTCCCGCGCTTCAAGGCCAGCGACGATGCGACCGCCCTGTGGGTGCGGGTTGGAGCGTAACCGTCAGAGGAAGCTGTACGGATCGACGTCGACCGCGACGCGTACCTTCGCAGGCCATTCCACCCCGCCCAGCCAGTCGCGGATCACGTCCTGCACGTCGAGCGCGCGCCGCGCGTGCACCAGCAGGCGGAAGCGATGCCGCCCGCGCAGCATGGCCAGAGGAGCAGGGGCAGGGCCGTAGACCTCCATGCCGTCGACGCGCGGTGCGGCGCGGCCGATCGCGCGCGCGGTCTCGTGCGCGGCGGCCTGATCCTCGCTCGACACGATGATCGCGGCATAGCGGCCGAACGGCGGCGCGCCGGCATCCTCACGCGCTTCGGTCTCGGCGGCGTAGAAGGCGTCGGCGTCGCCGGTCACCAGCGCCTGCATCACCTGCGCCTTGGGGCTGTGCGTCTGGATGAAGACATGGCCGGGCTTGGCCCCCCGCCCGGCGCGCCCCGACACCTGGCGGATCTGCTGAAAGGTCCGCTCCGCCGCGCGCAGGTCCCCGCCGTCCAGCCCCAGGTCGGCGTCGACCACCCCGACAAGGGTCAGGTTGGGGAAGTGATAGCCCTTGGTCACCAACTGCGTGCCGACGACGATGTCGATGTCGCCCGCCTCCATCCGCGCGACGAACTCGGCGGCCTTGGCGGGGCTCCAGATCGTGTCGGAGGTGACGACGGCGGTGCGCGCCGCGGGGAACAGCGCCGCGACCTCGTCCGCGATCCGCTCGACGCCGGGGCCGCACGCGACCAATGTATCCTCGTTCTGGCATTCGGGGCACAGCCGCGGCACCGGCTCGATATGCCCGCAATGATGGCACGCCAGCCGCCGCGTCAGGCGATGCTCGACCATCCACGCCGTGCAGTTCGGGCATTGGAAGCGATGCCCGCATGTTCGGCAAAGCGTCAGCGGGGCATAGCCGCGGCGGTTGAGGAACAGCAAAGACTGTTCGCGCCGCTCCAGCGCCTCGTCCATCGCCTTCACCAGCCGCGGGCTGATCCAGCGGCCGCGCTCGGGCGGTTCGGCGATCAGGTCGATCGCCTCGATCGTCGGCATCTGCGCCACGCCGAAGCGGCCCGGCAGCTTCACCTCGGCATATTTGCCCAGCGCCACCTGATGCCGCGTCTCGATCGCCGGGGTCGCGCTGGCCAGGATGACCGGGCAGCCCTCGAACAGTCCGCGCATCACCGCGACGTCGCGCGCGTGGTAATGGACGCCGTCCTCCTGCTTGAAGCTGGTTTCATGCGCCTCGTCGACGACGATCAGCCCGAGGCGGGCATAGGGAAGGAACAGCGCCGAGCGCGCGCCGACCGTCACCCGCGCCTCGCCCCCGGCGATCGCGCGCCAGGCGCGGCGACGCTGCGTGGCGCGCAGGCCCGAATGCCACGCAACGGGCTCGCAGCCGAAGCGGTCGTGGAAGCGCTTGAGGAACGGCTCGGTCAGCGCGATTTCGGGAAGGAGGACAAGCACCTGTTTGCCGGAGCGGATCGCCGCGGCTACCGCCTCGAAATAGACCTCGGTCTTGCCCGATCCGGTCACGCCGTCGAGGAGGGTCGGACGGAAGGCGGCGGCCTCAACATCGGCCACCAGCGTGTCCGCGGCGGCGCGCTGGTCGTCGGACAGCGTCGGTGGAGCGTGATCGGGATCGGGGACCGGATACGGGCTGTCGATATCGACCGAAACGCCCTCGATCGCGCCCGCCTTCACCAGCCCGCGGATCACGGCGTCGCTGACGTCGGCGATGTCGGCGAGTTCGCGGATCAGCCCCTGCCGGTCGCCGATCCGCTCCAGGGCCTGTTCGCGCTGCGCAGTCAGCCGTTCGGGCACCGCGCCGGTGGCGCGATATTCGACGACGCTGCGCCCGCCCTCCAGCGCCGCGGTGGAGGACAGCGTCATCCGCACCACCGCCGCCGGCGGCGCGAGATAATAATCGGCGGTCCATTCGATCAGCCGCCGCAGCGGCGCGGCCAGCGGCGGCACGTCGGCGACCGCCAGCAGGTTGCGCAGGCGATTGTCGCCGACTTCGGCATCGGACGGCATCCGCTCCGCCTCCCAAGCGACGCCGAGCAACTGGCGGGGGCCGAGCGGGGCGACCACGACCGAACCGGGCTCGACCGTCATCCCGTGCGGCACCCGGTAATCGAGCGGGCCGAGGGCGGAGTTCAGGACGAGGACGCGCGCGCGGGAAGACATGCCCGCCTCATATGGGACGTGCGCGAGTCGTAGGGAAGTCGCGCCGATGCCGCCGCCGCCGTGCGGCACGGCCCGGCCGACCCCGCGTCAGGCCGCGCGCGGCATCGAGCGGAGACCGACCCGGGCGCGCTTGGCGGCATACAGGATCGCGTCGGCGCGGCGGGCGAAGTCGCGCAGCGAATGGCACTGGTCGTCGATCGCCGCGATCCCGACCGATCCCGCGCTCGACATCCGCACGCCATCGGCCTCGACCGAGACGCGCAGCGCCGCCTCCAGCCGCTCGCGCAGCGCGTCAATGTCGGCGGCGAGCGCCGGGTGCTCGACGATCACCGCGAACTCGTCGCCGCCGATCCGCGCCACCATGCTGTTCATCAGCCACGGTTCGCGCAGCGCCTGGCCGGTCAGGCGCAGGACGTCGTCGCCTGCGCCGTGCCCCAGGGTGTCGTTGATCGCCTTGAAGCCGTCGAGGTCGATCAGCGCGAGGTGGAGCGGGGTGCGGCACGCACGCGCACGGTCCATCGCCTCCTGCAACTCGCGATCGAAGGCGGCGCGGTTGGCGATGCCGGTCAGCGCATCGGTATCCGCCGAGCGGCGCAATTGCTGTTCCAGCGCGTGGCGTTCGGTCACGTCCTGGAACACGCCGACCAGCGCCACCACCCGGCCGTCGACGATTTCCGGATCGGCCATCGCACGGACGCGGCGCAGCCGGCCATCGGCGGTCAGGAAGTCCGTCTCGATCGACAGCGGCTTGCCCTGCGACACGGCATCGTCGAGCGCGGACTGCACCAGCGCACGGCTGTGTTCCGGGTAGAAGGACAGCGCATCGTCGAGCGGCGGCTTGTGACTCCCGACCGGCAGGCCGTGGATGCGATAGACGTTGTCGGACCAGTCGAGCAGGCCGTCGCCGAGCGACAGCCGCCACGATCCGATCGCGGCGATCTGTTCGGCCTGGCGGAAGATCTGGTCCTGCCGGCCGAGCCGGGTGACCAGTTCCTCGCCGGTCGTCGCGATATGGATCGCCTTCAATGCGGTGCGCCGCGCCTCCAGCAGCGCTTCGGCCAGCGTGGCGAGATGCGCGAGCGCCGCCAGTTCGCGTGGATCGGCGTGGCGCGGACGATGATCGACGACGCACAAGGTACCCACCGCGCGGCGAACGCCCTCGGGGTCGGGGACGTGCAGCGGCGCGCCGGCGTAGAAGCGCACCCCGGCGTCGGTCACGAGCCGGCTTTTGCAGAAACGCTCGTCGGCGAGCGTATCGTCGATCACCACCAGGCGATCCTCGACGACGGTGCGGTCGCAGAAGGCGCTGTCGCGGTCGAAGGACATCGCGCCGGGCGTGCTGCGCGCCTTGACGAACAACCGGTCGTGATCGACCAGGTTGAGCAGAGCGGTCGGGCAGCCGAGCAGCTCGGCGGCCAGCGCGACCAGAGCGTCGAATTCCTGTTCGGGCGCGGTGTCGAGCAGCGCGAGCGCCTGAAGCGCCGCTGCGCGGGCTTCCTCGTCATAGCGGCGGCTGGCGGACAGGTCGTTCGTCATGTCGGCGATCATAAGCACGACAATGTTAATTTTGGTTTGCCAACTTCGTTCAAGACCGAAAGGATGCGGCGAGATGAGTGATTTGTCGGCTCCTCTCCCGCTGCCCCCCCTCCCGCTGCCGGTGCAATGGTCGGTGCATCTGGCGCGCGACCGGCGGCGGTCCGAACATACCGTCCGCGCCTATCGCGCTACCGCGGAGCGATTGCTGGCGTTCCTGGGCGCGCATTGGGGCGAGGCGGTGGATCGCCATGCGCTGGCGCGGGTTACGGCCGGCGACCTGCGCGCCTATCTGGCGCAGCGGCGCGGAAGCGGGCTTTCCAATGCGTCGGCTGCGCGAGAACTGTCGGCGGTGCGCGGGTTCCTCGACTGGGCGGGCGGGGTCGGTGCCGCGCCGCGGATGAAGGGGCCGCGCGTCAAGAAGGGCGTGCCGCGCCCGATCTCCCCCGACGAAGCGGTGGCGCTGGCCAGCGACGTGAAGGAGGACAGCGACGAGCCATGGGTGGCGGCGCGCGACTGGGCGGTGCTGCTGCTGCTGTACGGCGCGGGGTTGCGGATCGGCGAGGCGCTGTCGCTGACCGGCGCGGCGCTGCCGCTGGGCGCGACGCTGCGCGTGACCGGCAAGCGCGACCGCACGCGCATCGTGCCGCTGTTGCCCGACGTGCGCGCCGCGATCGAGGATTATGCGGCACGCTGTCCGTGGCCGCTGACCGGCGACGCGGCGCTGTTCCGCGGCGTGCGCGGGGGCGCGCTGGACGGCGGAATCGTGCGGATGCGGGTGCGTGCGGCGCGCGCGCGGCTGGGGCTGTCGGAACGGACGACGCCGCACGCGCTTCGGCACAGCTTCGCCACGCATCTGCTGGGGCGCGGCGCGGACCTGCGCGCGTTGCAGGAGCTGCTCGGGCACGCGAGCCTCAGTTCGACGCAGGTCTATACCGGGGTCGATGCCGCGCATCTGCTCGACGTGTATCGCGCCGCGCATCCGCGCGGGTGACGGCTCAGCCGCGCGGCTTCCAGGTGACGACGCGCCACGCATACCAGCCGAGCGCGACAACGGTCAGCGCGATGCCGACCGGGCCGACATAGCGATCGAGTTCGGCGAAGCGGCTGCCGAGATAGAAGCCGGCGCCTGCCAGCACGCCGTTCCAGATGATGCTGCCCGCAAAGGTCATCGCCAGGAAGCGCGGCAGCGGCATCGCCGCCATGCCGGCAGGCAGCGAGATCATCGTGCGGAACGTCGGCATGAAGCGGAAGACGAAGATCACCCGGCCGCCATGATCGTGGAGGAAGCCGCGCACCCGCTCCACATCGTCCCATTCGAGCGTCAGCCAGCGCCCGTGCCGCTCCACGAACGGGCGGAAGCGCGCATAGCCGAGCCGTCGCCCGATCGCATACCAGAACATGTTGCCCGCGGTGGTGCCGGCGGTGCCCCACATCAGCAAGGGCACGATGTCCATCTGCCCGCGCGCGACCGCGATCCCGCCCAGCCCCATGATGACCTCCGACGGGATCGGCGGCACGACGTTTTCCAGCGCCATCAGCAGGAAGATGCCGAAATAGCCGCCCGCGACGATCCAGTGGATGATGAAATCGGTCACGCCGCGGGCAACGGCGGGATCAGGCGCGGCGTTCCTTCAGCCGCGCATCGATCGCGTCCCAGATCATGCCCGCCACGTCGGTACCGTCGAACCGCTCGATCGCGACGATCCCGGTCGGCGAGGTGACGTTGATCTCGGTGAGCCATTCGCCGCCGATCACGTCGATGCCGACGAAGATCAGCCCGCGCCGCTTCAGCTCCGGGCCGAGCGCGTCGCAGATCTCGCGTTCGCGCGCGGTCAGCTGCGTCTTCTCCGCCGAGCCGCCGACCGCCAGGTTGGAGCGGATCTCGCCTTCGCCGGGCAGGCGGTTGATCGCGCCCGCGACGACGCCGTCGACCAGCACGATGCGTTTGTCGCCCTTCGCCACCGCGGGGAGGAACGCCTGCACCATGTGCGGCTCGCGCCAGGTCTGGTTGAACACCTCCATCAGCGCGGACAGGTTCTCGCCGCCCGCGCGGACGTGGAAGATCGCCTTGCCGCCATTGCCGTGGAGCGGCTTCACCACGATCTCGCCATGCCGCGCCAGGAAAGCGCGCGCCTCGTCGAGCGAGCGGGTCACCAGCGTCGGCGGCATGAAGCGCGCATAGTCGAGCACGAACACCTTTTCGGGGGCGTTGCG
Source organism: Sphingomonas sp. BE138 (assembly GCF_031456125.1). Lineage (NCBI taxonomy): Bacteria > Pseudomonadati > Pseudomonadota > Alphaproteobacteria > Sphingomonadales > Sphingomonadaceae > Sphingomonas > Sphingomonas sp. BE138. The sequence goes on along the minus strand of NZ_JAVDUC010000005.1, from coordinate 61,558 downwards.
GACGCTGACCGGATCGTTGACGATCAAGGTGCGATCCGCGACGCGCTCGAGCAGGTGCGTCGCGGTGATATAGCCGAGGTCGAACGGCGGATCCTGCCGCATCAGCACCACGTCGGCTTCCTCGCCCAGGTCGAGTGCGACCGGTGCGCCGAAGCGGAAATGGTCGCCCGCGCCGCCGCCCTCCGGCCGCTGCACCGTGACCGGATGCGCCTCGGCCCATACGCGGCCGTCGCCGTAGTTGAGCGCGTCGGCGGTGTAGTGGAACAGCCGGTGCCCGCGCGCCTGCGCCGAGAGCATCAGCGCGAAGGTGCTGTCGCCCGCGACGTTGATCTGGTCGAGCGGGTCCATCTGGACGGCGACGGTGAGCGGCTGGGTCATGCCGAGCGATGTAGGCGGCGGCGGCGCGGCTGTCAGTAGCCGATCCACGCATTCTCGATATGGCGCGGCCGCGTGCCCGGCGCGAGCAGGATCACGTCGACACGGATGTCCTCTCCGGCGGTGGCATAGCGCGGCATCAGCAGCTCGGCGGCGGCGGCGACGCGGGCGAGGCGGCGCTGGTCGATGGCATGGTCGAGTTCGGCGGCGGTCCGCCGCGCCTTGACCTCGACGAACGCGACCAGCGCGCCGCGCCTGGCGACGAGGTCGACCTCACCGGCCGGGGTGCGGACGCGGCGGTCGAGGATCTGCCAGCCCTTCAGCCGCAGCCACCACGCCGCGAGACGTTCGCCGCGCCGCCCGGCCTCCTCGGCGACACGACGGGTGGCGGCGGAGCGGGGCGGGGGCGGGCGCATCGGCGCCGAGGATGGCGCGGTCCGGCGCGTTCGGCAACCGCTCCGCCGGCTGTTCCCGGTGACGCCGGCGATGGAGACCGGCCGGCTGCGATCGAACGCTCTACTTGCCGCGGTTGTAGGAGAACTTCTTCCCGGTGTACCACAGCCCGCCGTACTTGCTGTTGCCCGCACCGCTGCCGCCGACATGCGAGCCGAGGCCGTAGACCTTCAGGGTGCTGCCCTGCCAATCGTAGAAGACCGTGCAGTTGTTGGCCTTTTGCGTGTCATGCAGGCACGAGACGTTGTTCACCATCTCGCGACGCGCGCGCTCCGGCGGGCCATCGGACTTGATCGCTTCGATCCGCTGCTTGTACGGCGATGCGCCATCGGTGCTTTGCGCCATCGCGAGAAGCTGTCTTCGGGCGTCGTCTGACCTTCCGGGCAGGCGAGCAGGCTGATGAACGTGGTCTGCGCCGGCGCCGTGCTGGTCGTGCCCCCGCCCTGCGCAACGCTTGGTCGCTTGTCTCTTCCCATGACCTGATCCCCCCGTTCCATTTCTCGAGGCAGCGATCGTGCCGCGAGCAACTGGTCCGCGTGCAGAGTTAACGGCGAGTCGGCGGATTGTCACCTAGAAACAACTGTAAGTATCTGTATGAGGGTTGTTCTTGGAAGTTTCGTACAATGATGGGCGCCGTCGCGGCGCTGTACTTGGCCATCACTCGACGGGTGCGTTATCCGGAGGGGCGATCAGCCCCGGCGCGTCCGCCACGAAACGGTCGAGGACGCCGTCGGCGATCTTCACCGGCCCGTCGAACCGCGTCGCGCCGGGGATCGTCCTGACCGCGGCGGCGGAGGCGGCGAGCCGCTGCGCGGCGGTGAAGTAGCGCGACGCGGCGGCGCTGTCGCCATCGGCGGCGGCGAGGCCGGCGGCGGTCTGTTGCAGTGCGCGGCCCCACAGTGCGGTCGCGTCGAGCCACGGGCGGGCCTGCTCCGCGAACGACGCATCCGCCACGCCGGCGCGGATCGTGTCGGGGGCGGCGGCAAGCTCGTCCGCGGCGCGCGCGAGTTCCGCGATCGCGCCGCGGCGCGCGGCCGCATCACCCCCCGCGAGCGTGTCGCGGACATGGTCGAGCAGCACGCGGAGCCGCGGTGCCTGCTCCTGCCACGGCTGGCTGCCGAAGGTGGGGGCGAGATGCTGCGTATCGAAGAAGGTCAGCAGCGCGTCGGCCGCGCGCACGTCGCCGCCGGCCAGTTCGCGCGCCGCGAACGCCTGCACCCGGTCGGGGTCGTACTCCTTGTCGTTCCAGGCGAAGGCGGCGACGCCGGTCACCGCGACGCGGCTGGGCGCTTCCTGGTTCATCGGGTTGGATAGGATGCCGGTCAGCTCCGCCGACAACCCGGCCTCGCGCCGCGCATAGGGGGCCAGCAGCAGCCGCCCGGTGGTCTGGCCATAGTCGTTGACCGGATAATTGTCCCATAGCAGCGTCTTGCGGCCGAACGCCTTGGTCGCCGCCTTTGCATCGGGGATCGAGATCGCGGGCGGCACGACGTCGGTACCGGTCCACTGCACCACGACCTTGGGATCGAGATACTGGCGCAACGCGGCCTTGTACGGCGTTTCCTTGGCGTCGTAATATTCGGTCGGCACCATGATGAGCGGCGGTGCCGCGGGGTCGCGGCGCGTCAGTTCGGCCTGTACGGCGTTGAGCAATTGCGCCTGCGCCTTGCCGGCGGCCGCCGCACCCGATGGGCCGAACGCCGCGCGATCGGCGTCGCAATTCCACTTCTGATATTCGATGTCGTCGAGGGCGACGTAGAAGCGGTGCACGCCGATCCCGCGCAACGCGTCGAACTTGGCACCGAGCGCCTGCAGGTCGGCGGGCGCGGAAAAGCAGATCGTCGGCCCGGGCGAGATCGCATAGACGAAGTCGACGTGGTTGCGCGCGGCGGCGGCGGCCAGCGTGCCGAGCTGCGCCAGCGTCGCGGCCGGATAGGCCTCGCGCCAGCGATCACGCGCATAGGGGTCGTCCTTGGGGCTGTAGATGTAGGTATTGGCCTTTACCGTGGCGAGGAAGTCGAGGTGGCGCGTGCGCTCGGCCATCGTCCACGGCTTGCCGTAGAAGCCCTCGATCGTACCGCGCACCGGCATCGCGGGATGGTCGCGGATCGTCAGCGCGGGCAGGTCGGTACGCCGGACGAGCTGGCGCAGCGTCTGCGCGGCGTGGAACAGCCCGTCGGCGTCGTGGCCGGACAGCGTAATCGTCTTCGTCGCCGGCGCGACGACCAGCGTATAGCCCTCGCGTCCGGTATCGGGTGTCGTCCCGGCGAGCGCCGCACGGACCGGTGCGGCGTCGCTGGTGCCGAGCACGATCCTCACGCGATCAGGGCCAGGGGCGCGGCGGCGGGCGGTGTCGATCCGCTCGACCCCCGCGGTGCGCAGGATCCGCTCGACCAGCGCGACCGTGGCGGGATCGGTGCCCGGTGCCACGACCAGCGTCACCGCGCGGCCGAGCGTCACCGTGCCGGTGCCGAGCGTCAGTTCGGTGGGCGCGGGGAAGATCGCCGGGCGCGTCGCGGCATGCGCCGGTGCCGTCAGAAGCGCCGCCGCCAACAGGGGCGGGCCAAGGCGACGGGCGCTACGCTTCATGTTCTTCTCCGGTACGCTATTGGTCTTACAAATAGCGTGTAAGAGGGTAATCGCGGCTCGGCAAGTCGCTGAAAAGAGCGGCCGTGTCAGTCGAGGCGCATGACCTCGATGTTGCGGAACTGCGTCGGCTGGCCCTCGCTTTGGAGGGCGACATAGCCGCCGGTCAATGCGAGGCGGCCGTTCGCGGCGGCGATCAGCGGTTGCGCGTCCTTGTCGTTCGGGTCGAGCTGCGCGTCGCGGTAGCGGATCGCGGGCTTGCGGTTCAGCAGGTGAGTAATTCGGCCGTCGGGCGTCACCTCCACCTCGACATGCGTCCATTGCCCGAGCGGGACGAGCGGGCCGGTGCCGGTGACGCAGTGGCTGGTCGGGCGCTTGCCGTCGATCTCGACGGTGGTGCCGGGGGTGCACAGATTGCCGCTCGGCTCCCGGTCAGGGCGGGGGACGGCAAGCAGTTGCAATTCCAAGCTGACCGGGAATTGCTGGTCCCGCGTCATCGTCGCGGGGGGCTGTGCGTGGAGCATCAGCCCGGAGTTGCGGTTCTGCCAGCGCTCGATCCCGGCCATCGACGGGCCGGTCATGCGATAGTCGAAGCGCAGGCGATAGGCGGTGAGCGGCGCCTTCCAGAACAGATGCCCGAACGCGCCGTCGAACGCCTTGTAATGATCGTAACTGACGGTGATCGCACCATCTTTGACGACGAACGTGTGCAGCGGATCCTCGCCGACCGCGCGTCCGGTGATCTTGGGCCTCCAGCCGGCGAGCGTGCGGCCGTCGAAGATCCGTTCCCACTTGTGCACCGGCGCGGGCGCGGCGGCGAGGAGGGGAAAAGCAAGCAGGATCAGCAGCTTCGTCATGACGGCTCCGGAGACGGGGAGGACTTCATTTCCAGCGCGCGGGCGTAGAGCGCCTTGCGGTCGAGGCCGAGCGCCCTGGCGACCTCTCCGGCGGCCTTGGAGGCGGGGAGGCGGGTGAGCGCGTCGGCGAGCGCGGCGTCGGCGTCGGCGGCCTCCGGTGCCGCCGGAGGGGCCGGCGGTGCCACGACGACCACGATTTCACCACGCGGGGGAGCATCGGCATAGCGTTCGGCAAGCGATGAGAGCGTCCCGGTAACCGCTTCCTCAAACTTCTTGGTGATCTCGCGCGCGACCGCCGCCTCGCGGTCGCCGAGCCCGGCGGCGAGCGCCGTCAGGCACGCGGACAGCCGCGGGCCGGATTCGTATATGACCAATGTAGCCCGCACCGCCGCCACCTCGGCGATCGCGGCGGCGCGCGCCTGTTCCTTGGGCGGCAGGAACCCCAGGAAGAAGAAGCGGTCGGTCGGCAGCCCGGCAAGCGTCAGCGCGGCGACCGCGGCGCACGGGCCGGGGATCGTGACGACGAGGTGCCCCGCGGCGCGCGCGTCGCGCACCAGCTTGTAGCCGGGATCGGAGATCAGCGGCGTGCCCGCGTCCGAGACCAAGGCGACGATCTCCCCGGCCATCCGCGCGATCAGCTGTGGCCGGACATGTTCGGCATTGTGGTCGTGATACGGGGTCATCGGGCGCTTCGTGCCGATGTGGCGGAGCAATCCGGCGGTCACGCGCGTATCCTCCACCGCGATAACGTCCGCGGCGGCAAGCACTTGCGCGGCGCGCGGCGACAGATCGCCGAGATTGCCGATCGGGGTGGCGACGATGTACAGGCCGGGGGTCAACGGGTTCACGGGAGTAGTCATGGCAGAGGCGATCGGGCGTTCGCAATGGGCGAGCGCGATGTCGCGCGCGATCTCGGTCGCGGGCGCGCTGCTGCTGGCGGCGTGTTCGACCGTGGTGCCGCGCGGGCCGGTGCAGCAGGCGCCGACCGCGCAGCCCGCGCCGCCGCCGCGCGAAAGCGCGCCGGAGGTGGTGACCGGGCTGCCGCAGGATGCCGCGCGCAACCGCGTCGCGCTGCTGGTGCCGCTGACCGGCAGCAACGCCGGGGTGGGGCGCAGCCTGGCCAATGCCACGCAACTCGCGCTGCTCGACACGCGCAACCAGCAGGTGCGCATCACCAGCTACGACACCGCGACCGGCGCGGGGGCGGCGGCGGCCCGTGCGATCCGCGAGGGCGCGCAGTTGATCCTGGGGCCGCTGCTGGCCGAGGACGTCCGCGCGGTGGCGCCGATCGCGCGCGCGGCCAAGGTGCCGGTGCTGTCCTTCTCCAACGACACCGGCGTGGCGGGGAACGGCGCCTATGTGCTGGGCTATGCGCCCGCGCAGGCGATCGAGCGCGTGGTCGCCTATGCGCGCGGGCGGGGCATCGACAATTTCGGCGGGCTGGTCCCCAACGCGCTGTACGGGCAGCGCGCGTCGGCGGCGTTCCTGCGCGCGGTGGAGCAGGCGGGCGGGCGCGTCGTTTCGCTCCAGACCTACGACCGCGGATCCGGCGCCCTGGGGGCAGCCGTGCAGCGGATGGCCAAGGATGCGCCGTTCGGCGGCGTGCTGATCGCCGACAGCGCCGCCACCGCCGCGGCGGCGGTGCCGCTGGTGCGGCGGGGCAGCCCGTCGACGCAGATCCTGGGCACCGAGCTGTGGAACTCCGACGGCGCGGCGCGCGGCGGCGCGGCGCTGAACGGCGCGTGGTTCGCCAGCGTCCCCGATACCTTGTACCGCCAATATGCGCGCAACTATCGCGCGCGGTTCAACGCCGCGCCGTACCGGCTGTCGAGCCTTGGCTACGACTCGGTGCTGCTGGTCGTGCGGATCTCGCGCGAGTGGCGACCGGGCGCGCCGTTCCCGGAGAACCGGTTGCGCGATGCGGATGGCTTCGCCGGGATCGACGGGGCGTTCCGGTTCGGGCGCGACAATGTCGCCGAGCGCGCGCTGGAGGTGCAGGAGATCCGGGGCGGCGAGACGGTGACGGTGTCGCCGGCGCCGACCGGGTTCGAGGGGAAATAATCGGGCGCTTTCCGGGTTGCTCTCTGCGAGGCCCCTTACCCAACCCGTTCCGGATCACGCGAAAATCGTTGCGGCGGGGTATGGCAAGCGGATGGGGGTCGTGTAGAGGATCGGGATGCCGATCCTGACCGCCGTCACCCATGCCGACCTGATTGCCGATGTCCGCGCGCTGGCCGCGAAGATCGCGCGCGAGACCGCCTGGCGCCCCGACTGGCTGGTAGGCGTCGGGCGCGGCGGATTGGTGCCGGCGGTGTACCTGAGCCATGCCGCGGGCGTGCCGATGCAGTCGGTCGATTATTCGGCGCAGGACGATGCGCGCGCCGCACCGGCGATCGAGCGGCTGGCCGCGCTGACCCGCGACGGGCAGCGGTTGCTGTTCGTCGACGACATCAACGATTCCGGGCGCACGATCGCGCAGCTGCGCACGCTGCTGGAGCAGGCAGGGGCGGCGCGGACGCATGTGCGCTTCGCGACGCTGATCGACAATCGCGGCTCGGCGGCGAAGGTCGATCTGGCGGCGCGCACGATCGACCGCGCGGTGACGAAGGACTGGTTCGTGTTCCCGTGGGAGGCGCTGGCCCCCGCGACCTCGATCGCGGCGGACGCGGACGAGGTGCCGGAGCGGACGGCGTAGGCCTTATCTAAATTCAACGAGTGTGCCGCTCCCTCGCCCCTCTGCGGGGGGAGAGGGATGCGCAGACTTAGGCTTTGCGGAGCAAAGTCTTAGTCGAAGCTGGGTGAGGGGTGGCGCTCACGCCAGGGAGCGCGCGAGCCTCCGGCTCGCTCGACCCCTCACCCAAGCTGCGCTAGCCAGCAAGCTGGCAAGCTCCGCTATCCCTCTCCCCTGTCCAGGGGCGAGGGCAGGACGGCGAGCGTCATGGATGTCGATCCGCGCTACGACCGCATCTACCTCACGGAAGCGTCACGATGCCCGTCACGTGCACGGTCGCGCCCTCGGCGTGGACCGCGCCGTTGACGATGCCAGTGATCGTCACCTCGGCGCCCGGCTCGGCGGTGATGTCGCCGCGGACCATGCCGGAGATGGTGACGCGGCATCCGGCCGCGATCGTGATGTCGCCGCTGACGATCCCCGAGACGTCGGCGTCCTGATCCAGCCGGAACGCGCCGCTGACGATCCCCGACAGGTCCCTCATGCCTTGATCAGCCCGATCTCGACGAGCCGCTGGTGGAGATAGCCGTTCGCGGTGATCGGATCGGGGTAGCGGTTCGGATTGTCGGCGGTGATCGTCTGCGGCAGCGTCTCGATCAGGAAATCGGGCGCGGGGTGCAGGAAGAACGGCATCGAATAGCGCGAATGGCCGCGGCGCTCGGGCGGCGGGTTGACGACGCGGTGGGTGGTCGAGGGCAGGACGTGGTTGGTCAGCCGTTGCAGCATGTCGCCGACGTTGACGACCATCGCGCCCTCCGGCGGCTTGACCGCGAGCCATTGGCCCGAGGCGCGGTCGAGCAGTTCCAGCCCCGCCTCCTCGGCGCCGAGCAGCAGGGTGATGAGGTTGATGTCCTCGTGCGCGCCCGCACGAACCCCTTCCGCATCGGCAGGGATCGGCGGATAGTGGAGCAGGCGCAGGACGGAATTGCCGTCCTTCACCGCCGGATCGAACCAGTCGGGCGCGAGGCCGAGATGGCGCGCGATCGCCGACAGCAGCCGGTCGCCGGCCCGGTCGAAGGCGGCGAAGAGTTCGACGAAGGTATCGCGGAAGCCCGCCGGGCGCGCTGGCCAGACGTTGGGCGCCATGTCGGCGGCGTAGCGGTGGCCTTCCGGCAGTTCGCGGCCGACGTGCCAGAATTCCTTCAGGTCGACGTGGCGCGCGTCCTTGGCGATCTCGGTCTTGAACGGGGTGTAGCCGCGCGCACCGCCGCCGCCGGGGGTGTGGTAGCGGCGCTTCTCGTCCTCGGGCAGCGCGAACAATTGCCCGGTCTCGGCCCAGGCGCGGTCGATCAGCGGCTGCGGCACGCCGTGGTCGGCGACGATCGCGAAGCCGAACCGCTCGAACGAACCACCCAGCGCGGCGGCGAACGCATCGGGATCGCGGGCCTGATCGGCGAGGCTGAGCGTGGGGACGTCAGCGGTGTCGGGAGCGGTGGCGGGGGTATCGAGCATGATGGGGCGGGTCCGTGATTCTGATCGCCCTAGGTAGGCGCTGCGCGGCGGCGATGCCAGCCACCGGAACCCGCATGGCGCGTCTGCCGTTCGATGAACGTAACGATTGGAGGAGCTTCGCGATGGGCGGGCATCAGGTGCATGGCCAGGGTTCGGGTGACGACGGCTACGACGAGGACGGCTATGACGAGAGCCAGCGCGCCGAAATCCTGGAGGCGACGCGCGACGGGCCGGGCGACGGCACGATCATCGTCGACCTCGACCCAGATGTCGGCAGCGACGACGACGCCGAGGACGAGGACGAGCTGCTGATGACCGACGACGAGGTCGCGGCCCCGGCGGGCGACGTCGACGCCGACGACGCCGATATCGAGGAAGACGAGTTGCAGGAGGAGTTCGACGACGGATCGGTCGAGGACGACGAGCTCGACGACCGCAGCGACACCGCCTTGCGCCCGTGATCCGCGATTGACCGGGCAGGGCGGCGGGCGCAGGATGCGCGGCGATGCTGATCGTCGCGCTTCTGCTCCAGGCCGCCGCGCCCGCCGTGCCGGCGCAGCACTCGATCCTGGCGCCGGTCGCCGACCAGCCGTGCGTGCGGCGGCGCGACGGTGACGAGGTCGTCGTCTGTGCCGATCCGCTGCCCGAACAGGCGCTGCCGCTGCCGGGCGAGGCGGTGTCCACGCGGCCGGTGCCGATCAACCGCGACATGACCGGCACCGGGGCGCTGAACGCCGAGGGATCGCCGTGCGCGACGAAGGTGGGCGGGTGCCAGGCCGGGCTGGACGTCTTCGGGGCGGGCACCGCGTTGATCCGCGGCGTGCAGAAGCTGGTCGCGCCGAACAGTTGCTGCGAGCGGCCGGGCGAGGCGACGAACCCGTTCATGCTGGTCGGCGACGTGGTGGGCGGGGCCGCGAAGGCCGGCCGGCGCAAGCCCGACAAGGCGAAGCGGGTCGCGATCGACCTGGACGAGCCGGTGCTCGCCGGGCGGGTGCATCCCTAGACTTCGATCCGGCAACGCTGGATCGGCGCCGCTTCCACGACAGTGGATCAAATCTAGAAGCGGGGCGGGGTCGACTCGCGTTCGACGACCGCGTGCGGGACGATCAGGTCGGTGGCGTCCTCCGCGCCGTCGCCGGTGCGGATCAGGCGCTCGGCGGCGCGGAACGCCATGTCCTCGGCGGGCTGACGGACGGTGGTGAGCGGCGGCCAGATCCGCGCGGCGAGCGTGGTGTCGTCGAACCCGGTCACCGCCAGGTCGCGCGGCAGGACGAGGCCGTGGCGGTGCGCCTCGGCGATCACCCCGGCGGCCATGTCGTCGTTGCTGCACATGATCGCATCGGGGCGCACCGCGCCGGTCAGAAGCGTGCGCGCGGCCTCCTCGCCCGAGGTGCGGTCGAAGCGGCCGGCGATCAGCAGCGCCGGATCGGCGACCCGCCCGTGCGCGGCGAGCGCGTCGTGATAGCCCGCGACCCGCGCGGCGCTGTCGGAATGGCGCGGGTTGCCGGCGATCAGCGCGATCCGGCGATAGCCGCGCGCGATCAGCAGCGCGGTCAGCTCGGCCATCGCGGCGCGATTGTCGATCCGCACCGTCGCGATGCCGGGCAGGACGTGCCCGGTGGCGATCGCCGCGACGGGCAGGCCCAGCTCGGCAAGCGCGGGCGATCCGCCGAGCAGCTCGGCGAACGGCGGCACCAGCAGCAGCGCGTCGGCGCCGCCGCGCGCCAGCGCGCGCGCCGCGGCCTCGGCGGCGGCGACTTCGCCCGGTACTTCCTCGTGGAGCAGCAGTTGCAGCCCGCGCGCGTTGGTGGCGCGCAGCGCGCCGACCAGGATCGCATCGAGGAACGGCGCGCGCGTGCCGCTGTAGAGCAGGCCGACGGTGGTGGCGCGCGCGCGGGCGAGTCGGCGGGCGAGGACGTTGGGGACATAGCCCAGTTCGGCGACCGCGGCATGGACCGCGGCGACCGTCGCCGGGCTGGCGCGCCCGGCGCGGTTGATGACGTTGGAGACGGTCATCGCCGACACGCCCGCACGCTCGGCCACCGCGCGGATCGTGACGCCGTGGCGGCGGCGCTCGGTCATGGCGCGCCGGCTGCGTCGCGGGGGGCGGGGCGCGGTTCCCGCAACGGGTCGCACCCTCCGCGCCGTCCTTGGCGAGTTCGAAGGACGTGTCGTGGGACACGTGCTTCGACAGGCTCAGTACGAGCGGGTGGTGGTGGTGCGCCCCGCCGCGCGACAAGCTCAGGACGAACGACGCAGGAGCGAACGCCAGGCGACATCGCGTCCACCGTCATCGCGGACGCCGCGCCGCGATCCGGACCCGGATCACGGCGCACGCGCCCGCGATGACGACCGTGTCGCTCAGATCGTGCCGGCCTTCATCAGCTTCACCGCATTGTCGCACGCGCGGGCGGTGAGCGCCATGAAGGTCAGCGACGGGTTGACGCACGACACCGACGCCATCTGCGCGCCGTCGGTGACGAACAGGTTCGGCGCGTCGTGCGCCTGGTTCCAGCGGTTGAGCACCGAGGTGCGCGGGTCCGCGCCCATGCGTGCGCCGCCCATCTCGTGGATCGCGTCGCCCGGCACATGCTCGCCCTCGCGGCTGGTGACCTCGGTGAGGCCGGCGCCGCGCAGCATCGCCTCGCCCTGCTCGCGCGCGTCGGCCATCATCTTCAGCTCGTTGTCGCGGAAGGTGACGTTGAACACCATCAGCGGCACGCCGAAGCGATCGACCTTGGTGGGGTGCAGCGACACGCGGTTGTCCTCGTACGGCAGGCATTCGCCGAACGCGGTCATGCCGAACTGCCAGTTGGCATATTTGCGCATGCCGTCCTTCATCGACTTGCCGAAGCCGACCGGCGCGGCGGGCGAGCGGAAGGCCGAACCCTGATAGCCGTAGCCGCGCTTGAACCCGACGCCCTCGTCGCCACCGACGTTGCGGAAACGGGGGATGTACACGCCGCCCGGACGCCGACCATATTCGATATATTCGGTCATGCCCGGGATGTTGCCGCCGATGCTGACGCGGAAGATGTGGTCCATGACGTACTTGCCGAGCGTGCCGCTGCTGTCGAACCAGCTGCGCCCGTCCGGCCGCTTCGAGTTCATCATGATCTGCACCGAGGCGAGCGCGGAGGCGCACAGGAACACGATGCGTGCCTGCACGACCTGCGCCTGGCCGGTCTTGGCGTCGATGTAGCGGACGCCGGTCACGCGCTTCCTGGCGGCATCATATTCCAGGTTGGTGACGACCGCGTCCGAGCGCAGCGTCAGCTTGCCGGTCGCGCGCGCGGCGGGCAGCGTCACTGCCTGCGTCGAGAAATAGGCGCCGAACGAGCAACCGTTGCCGCACTGGTTGCGATACTGGCACTTGGTGCGGTTCTGGTCGGGCTTGTCCTCGGTCATGTTGGTGAGGCGCGTGTTGATGAGCTTGCGACCGGGGAACTTGGCCTCGAGCCGCGGCTTCACCCACTTCTCCGCGATGTTCATGTCCATCGGCGGCTGGAAGTCGCTGTCGGGCAGCTGCGGCAAATTCTCGCGCGAGCCCGACACGCCGATGTAATTCTCGACGTACTTGTACCAGGGCTCGACGTCCTCGTAGCGGATCGGCCAGTCGATCGCGATATTGTCGCGCTTGTTCGCCTCGAAGTCCTCGGGCGCCCAGCGGAACGACCAGCGACCCCAGATCAGCGACTTGCCGCCGACCGCGGCCGGGCGGATCCAGTAGAACTTGCTGCCTTCGTCATAGGCATAGGGGTTCAGCCGGTCGTCGTTGTAGAACTTGCGGTTGCTGGGCGTGACATAGCCGTGCTTGGTGATGAAATAATCGCTTTCCATCAGCGCGGGCGGCATCGAGTTGCGCGCGGGCACCTCATAGGCGGGCTTGCCGTCATAGGGGTAGCCTTCGCCATGCTCGACCATGATGCCGCGGTCGAGCATCAGGACGCGCAGGCCCTTCTCCGTCAGCTCCTTCGCGGCATATCCGCCGCTGACGCCGGAGCCGATGACGATCGCGTCGAAAGTGTCGGTCGCTGCCATTTCTGTAATCCTCTCCGTCGGCGCGATCAGAAGCGCAGGGCGCGCAACGTGCGGTAGCTGGTGGTGATGTCGGGCAGATAGGGCGCCGGGCACTGATCGTTCTCGACGTAGAAGTGCTTCACGCCGGCGACACGGTTCAGCTTGAAGATCGCGCCGAAGTCGATCTTGCCCTCGCCGACCGCGCACATGCTGCCGTCGGGGCGCTTGTCCTTGACGTGATAGGCGTAGATGCGCCCGGCCAGCCGGCGGATCAGCGCCGCCGGGTCCTGCCCCGCGGTGATCGCCCAGAACAGGTCGAGCTCGACCTTGACCAGCGCCGGATCGGTTTCCTTGAGCAGCCGGTCGTAGAGCGACACGCCGCCGGGCTTCACCGTGAACTCGAAATCGTGGTTGTGATAGGCGAAGTCGAGCCCGGCCTTCTTCAGGTCGCGCGCGAAGCGGTTGAAGTCCTTGAGCGCCGTATTCCAACCCGCCTCGTTGCGATGCTGGTCGGTCATGTACGGCAGGATGACCGTGTCGGCCCCCAGCGTCTTGGCCATCTTCACCGCGCCGTTGAAGTCGGCGAGCAGCCACTCATAGGGCACGTGGACCGACGGCGCCTTCAGCCCGAGCCGGTCCTGCGTGCGGCGCAACGCGGCATGATCCATCTTGTCATAGCCGCCGCCGCCATATTCGATCTCGCGGTAGCCGATCTTCGCGACCTTCTCGAGCGTGCCCATCGGGTCGGGCCCGAAGATCTCGCGAACGGTGTAGAGCTGGAGCCCGACCGCGCCGAGCTGCGCGGCCGAGGCAGACCCGCCGAACAGCCCGAGGGCTGCCAGACCGCCGGCACCGGCGAGGACGTTGCGACGCGTGGCGATCATGACGAATACACCTTGTTGACCTTGGAATAGGGGAAAGCACCGTCGTAGCTGCCGGGGACGGGCAGATACTCGCGCTCCTGCGTGATGCCGATTTCCGACGTGTAATAACCGGCGATCACCATCTGGCGGAACGGATCGAAGAACGCCTTGCCGCCCGGCAGCTTGTCGTCCATCGCCAGCGTCAGCAGCGCATCGTGCTGTGCCGGCGTCAGCTGCGCGGCGGGCTTCTTGTAGTCGGCCTTGGCGCGCGCCTCGATCGCGTCGAGCCCGGCGATGATCGGCACTCGGTCCTCGGGCGTAGACCAGTCGGCCAGCAGCTTCTCGATATATTGCGGCACGCCCGCGGCGATCGCGCCGGGCGTGTCGGTGGTCGGCACCACCCGGTCGCTGAGCGCGGTCATCAGCGCGCGCTGCGGGGCGGTGAACACCTGAACGCTCGGCGGCCCCTCGCTGATCGTGGGGATGACGCCCTTCGTCTGCGCCACCGCCGCGGCGGCGCGCGCCAGCGGGGCGTAGAGCGACGCCCCGAACATGGCGGCGATGCCGCCCATAGCCTGTCGTCTGTCGATCACTCACCCTCTCCCAGAATATGCGTCACGCGGCGTCGATCGCGCGATAGGCGGCGATCAGCCGCTCCTCGCCCGCGCGCCCCGCTACCGAATTGCCGTGTTCCATGCCGATCACCCCGGCGTAGCGCCGTTCGCGCAGGTGCCGGACGACGTTGCGGTAATTGACCTCGCCGGTCCCCGGCTCCTTGCGGCCGGGATTGTCGCCGAACTGGACGTAGCCCATCTCGTCCCAGACCATGTCGAGCGAGCGGATCAGGTTCCCGGACTGGATCTGCTCGTGATAGCAGTCGGTCAGGATCTTGATCGCCGGGCTGTTCACCCCGCGCGCCACCGCATAGCCCGCCGCCCACGATCGCATGTAGACGTTGGGATGGTCGGTGCGGGTGTTGAGCGGCTCCATCACCGCGACCAGCCCGTGGGGGGCGAGGATGTCGCCCGCGCGGCGCATCAGGTCGATGACGCGCCCGGTCTGGATCTCCATCGGGACCTTGTGGTCGACGAAGCCGGTGACGACGGTCATGTGCTTCGCGTTCAGCCGCTTGGCGACCTCGACCGAGGCGCGGACGTCGGCCAGGAACGCCTCGCGCTCCGCGCCGTCGTCGCTGCCGAAGATCGGCCTGAACTCGGCCCATTTCGGCATCGATGCGACGAACACGCCCATCGTCATCCCGCGCTGTTGCAGCGCCCTGGCCATCGCCTTCTGGTCGTCGACCGAACGCCCGCGCGCCTCGTTGTCTTCCCACGCGCGAAAGCCCTGGTCGGCGGCGAAGGCGATCTGTTCGAGGCGGTTGCCGCGGCTGGCGAAGCTGCCCTCGTGCGGCGCGTAGTTGAGCGAGAAGGTGGCGGCGTTGCTCACCTTGCCTTGCCCCTGTGCCGAAGAGGAAAGCGCGGCGGCCACGCCGCCGGCCAGGACCGAGCGGCGCGACGGGGTCATGCCACCGCCGCCGTGCGGCGGCGACGCTCCGACAGCCAGATCGCGCCGAAGACGAACAGCAGCACGACCGGGACCAGCGCCAGCTTGGCGAACGACTGCGAGGCGGCGGCGTCCTCGACCTGGCGCAGCGCCTCGCCGGTCAGCTGCTTGAAGGCCTCGGGCCCGCCGGCCAGCCGCACCTTGGCCTCGTCGAACATGCCGCCCAGCAGCGGCAGGACGAAGAAGCTGGCGAGCGCGCCCGCCGAGCCGACCAGCCCCAGCGCCCAGGCGCCGCCGCGCGGGTAGCGTTCCGCGACCGAGGCGAGCATCGTCGGCCACATCACGCAGACGCCCAGCCCCCAGACGGTGGAGGCGAGGATCGCGGCGACCGGCGACTGCGCGCGCGACAGGAGGAACAGCCCGATCGCGGCGAGCAGGCTGGAGATCCACAGCAAGCCGGGGTTCGACAGCTTGCCCGCCAGCCGGCCCGCGAAGTGGCGGAAGACGAACATCAGCGCGCTGATATACACCAGCAGCAGGATGCCGCGCATGCCGACGCGGTTGGTGAGCGCGACGTCGAGCCACTGGCCCGGCGCCAGTTCCGACGAGGCGGTCAGGAACATCGCGGCGAACCATACGAAGAAGCTGGGGCGGCGGAACACCTCGCCGATCATCGTGCCGAAGCTCTCGCCCTCGACGACCGCGGGGGCGGGCGGGAAGGTGGTGGTCGCGCCGATCACCACGACGCCGATCGCGGGCAGGAACACCAGCCCCATGATCGCCTGCCACGGCACGACGTTGGCGAGGAACACGCCCGCCAGCCCGCCGATGATGAGCCCGCCGGGATACCAGGCGTGGAGCACGTTGAGGCGGTGCGTCGTCTCCTCCGGATAGAGCCGCGCGGTCAGCGGGTTGATCGACGCCTCCGCCAGGCCCCAGCCGATCCCGCTGAGCATCATGCCGAGCCAGACGAGCGAATAGATCGTCATGCCGCTGGCGATCGCCCCCGCGCCGACGATCAGCGCGGTACCGACGATGAAGCACACGCCGGAGCCGATCACGATCCGCTTCGCGCCGATCTTGTCGAGCAGCGCGCTGGCGACGAACAGGGTGATCGCGAAGCCGAGGAAGGCGGAGCCGAGCGCGGCGCCGATCAACTCGCCGGCCTCGACCGGCGCGATCGGATCGATCCACTGCGCCTTCAGGCTGCTGGCGATCGCCGCGCGCAGCGACGCGCTGACCGCCGCGGTGGTCAGCGCCAGCACGCTCAACCAGAACAATCGGGACCGATGCTGCCCGGTGAACGTCGCTGCCTCTGTCTGCACCCTCTACCCCTTTGCGCTCACGCGATTCTTTTTATCGTATTTTTGTCAGAGTGGCCGATCACGCGATCCCGAGCAAGCGCCGGTTCGCGCCCGGATCGGCCCCGCCCGCGAAATCGTCGAAGGCGCGTTCGGGGCGGCGGATCATATGTGCGGCGATGAACGGGGCACCCTCGCGCGCGCCGTCCTCGGGGTGCTTCAGGCAGCATTCCCATTCCAGCACCGCCCAGCCCGCGTAGCCATATTGCGTCAGCTTGGAGAAGATGCCGCCGAAATCGACCTGCCCGTCGCCCAGCGAGCGGAAGCGGCCCGGCCGGTCGACCCAGTCCGAATAGCTGCCGTACACGCCCGCCTTGCCGGTCGGGTTGAACTCGGCATCCTTGACGTGGAACATGCGGATGCGGTCGTGGTAGAAGTCGATGAACTGGAGATAGTCCATCGCCTGCAGCACGAAGTGGCTGGGATCGTAGAGGATGTTGGCGCGCTTGTGCCCGCCGACCGCGTCCAGGAACCGCTCGAAGGTGGTGCCGTCGTGCAGGTCCTCGCCGGGGTGCAGTTCGAAGCAGAGGTCGACGCCCTGTTCCTCGAACGCGTCGAGGATCGGGGTCCAGCGGCGGCCGAGTTCGGCGAACGCCTCCTCGACCATGCCGGCGGGGCGCTGCGGCCACGGATAGACGAACGGCCAGGCGAACGCCCCCGAAAAGGTGGCGTGCGCGTCGAGCCCGAGGCGGCGGCTGGCCCGCGCGGCGAGCTTCAGCTGCTCGACTGCCCAAGCCTGGCGCTCGGCGGGCTTGCCGCGCAATTCGGCGGGCGCGAACACGTCGAACGCGGTGTCGTAGGCGGGGTGGACCGCGACCAGCTGCCCTTGCAGGTGCGTCGAGAGTTCGGTGATCGCGACGCCCGCCTCGCGGCAGCGGCCGACCAGCTCGTCGGCATAATCCTGGCTCTCGGCGGCGAGCGACAGGTCCATGCAGCGTTCGTCGCGGGTCGGGATCTGCACCCCCTCATAGCCCGCGTCTGCCATCCAGCGCGCCGCGTTGTCGAGCGTGTCGAACGGCGCGGCGTCGCCCATGAACTGGGCCAGGAAGACGCCGGGCCCCTTCATCGTCGGGGCACCGCTCACTTGGCGGTCTCGGACTTCAGATAGGCGATGATCGCGGCGCGCTTCGCGGGATCCGGCGTCGCGATCGGCATGCGCGTGCCCGGCACCACCTTTTGCGGCGCGGCCAGGAAGGCGTCGAGCGACTTGTCGTTCCACTTCAGCTGCGCCTTCTTGAAGGCGGCCGAATAGTTGAAGCCGGGCGCGGAAGCGGGCGCGCGGGTGAACAGCCCCGACAGGTTCGGGCCGATGCCGTTGCGGCCGCCCTTGTTGAGCGTGTGGCACGCCTTGCACGCGGCGAACGCCTGCGGTCCGTTCTGCTGCGCGGGGGCGGGCGCCGCAATCGCCAGAGCGGCGACCGCGACGATCGGGGCGGCGAGAAGCCCGGCGACCAACTTCATGCATCTCTCCAAACGCGAATTGATTGCCGCCAGTTTACCGCTAAACCGGGCGATAGCAAGGCGGCTGACGTTACGGTCTTCGTAATGGCGGTATGCAACTAACGGGAGGATGAATGGCGCGGGTAGAACCACTTAAGCTGGGCATGGTCGGCGGAGGCGAAGGCGCGTTCATCGGCGCGGTCCACCGGATGGCGGCGGGCGTCGACGGCGACTGGCGGCTGGTCGCGGGTGCGTTCAGCAGCGATGCGGGACGCAATTCGCGCACCGGCGACCTGCTCGGGTTGCAGCCGGAGCGCGTCTATGCGTCAATTGATGCCATGCTTTCCGCCGAGCGTGCGCTTCCCCGGGGCGAGCGGATCGACGCGGTGGCGATCGTGACGCCGAATCACCTCCACGCGCCGATGTCGATCGCCGCGCTCGACGCCGGCTTTCACGTGATCTGCGAAAAGCCGATGTCGCTGAACCTGGCCGAGGCGCGCGACATCGCCGCCGCGGCGACGCGGAGCGGGAAGCATTATGCGCTCGCCTTCACCTACAGCGGTTATCCGCTGATCGAGGAAGCGCGCGCGCGCGTCGCGCGCGGCGACTTCGGCGCGATCCGGCTGGTGCAGGTCGAATATTCGCAGGGCTGGCTCAGCAGCGCGCTCGACCGCGAGGGCAATCGGCAGGCGGAATGGCGCACCGATCCGGCGCGTGCCGGCCTGGGCGGCTGCCTGGGCGATATCGGCACGCACGCCTTCCAGCTGGCCGAACATGTCGGGGGCGTGCGCGTCGAGTCGCTGTGCGCCGACCTGACCACGCATGTGCCCGGTCGCCGGCTGGACGACGACGTCAGCGTGCTGCTGCGCTTCGCGGGCGGCGCGCGCGGCGTGCTGAAGGCGACGCAGGTCGCGGCCGGTGACGAAAACGGCTTGCGGCTGCGTATCCACGGCGAAAAGGGCGGGCTCGACTGGGCGCAGATGGAGCCCAACACGCTGACGCTGCGCTGGCTCGATCGCCCGGCGGAGATCGTGCGGACGGGCGGGCCGGGGCTGGCGGAGACGACGCTGGCGCGGATCCGGACGCCGGCTGGGCACCCGGAAGGCTATATCGAGGCGTTCGCCAACCTGTACCGCGCGGTCGCCGCGACGATCCGCGGCGGCGATGCGGAGGCGGAACGCGGCGCCGCGGCATGGTTCCCGGGTGCGGAAGACGGCGTGCGGACGATGGCGTTCGTCGAGGCGGTGGTCGCCAACGCGACGTCGGAGCAGAAGTGGAGCGGGCTGGCGGAGTAGGCCGACCAGAATTCGCTCCCCTTCGTCACCCCGGCCTTCGCCGGGGTGACGGGCAGGGGCGGGCACGAGGGGGCTACCGCACCACCTTCGGCAGGATAGCGTCGAGCAGGATCATCCCCGCCTCGGTCACCCGCAATCGCGGACCCTCGCGCACGATCAGCTCGGGCAAGGCAGCGATCGCGGCGAGGTCGACGATCTCCTCGACGCGCATCCCGCCGGCCGCCGCGATACCCTCGACATCGACGCCCTCGCGCAGCCGCAGCCCCATCAGCAGCGCCTCGCCGACGCGGGTCGCGGCGTCCAGCGGTTCCTCGCTCTCGATCCCGTGCGCGTTGCGCGCGACCGCCGCCAGCCAGTTTTCCGGCTTCTTGCGGCGGAAGGTGGCGAGATGGTCGCGCCGCCCGTGCGCACCGGGGCCGATGCCGGCATAATCGCGGTAGCGCCAGTAAGCGAGGTTGTGGCGGCTCTCCGCGCCGGGACGCGCGTGGTTGGAGATCTCATAGGCCGGCAGCCCGGCGGCGGCGGTGCGCGCGCGGGTCAGCTCGAACAGGTCGGCGGCGGCGTCGCCGTCGGGGATCGCCAGCCGCCCCGCCGCCGCCTCGGTCGCGAAGCGCGTGCCGGGCTCGATCGTCAGCTGGTAGACCGACAGATGCTCGGTCCCGAACGACAGCGCACGCGCCAGCTCGGCGTCCCAGGCGTCGGGCGACTGGCCGGGGCGCGCATAGATCAGGTCGAAGCTGACCCGCGCGAAACTGCGCTGCGCCACCTCCAGCGCGCCGAGCCCCTCGCGCACGTCATGCGCGCGGCCGAGGAAGCGCAGTGCGTCGTCGTCGAGCGCCTGTAGCCCCAGCGAGACGCGATTCACCCCCGTCGCGGCCAGATCGGCGAATCGCGCCGCCTCGACCGACGACGGATTGGCCTCCAGCGTGATCTCGACGTCGCCGACCGGCGTCCAGGCGGCGGTCGCGGCCTCGATCAGCGCGGCGACGGTGCGCGGCGGCATCAGCGACGGCGTGCCGCCCCCGAAAAAGATCGAGCCCAGCCGCCGCCCCGGCATCTGCGCGACTTCGTGGGCGAGGTCGGCGAGCAGCGCGTCGTGCCACTGCGCCTCGTCCACGGTGGCGCGGACATGGCTGTTGAAGTCGCAGTAAGGGCATTTCGAGACACAGAACGGCCAGTGGATGTAGAGCGCCAGCGGCGCCGCCGCACGCGCCGCACGGTCGCGGGCGGCTGCCGCGGCGCGGCCGGAGGGAACGAGGTCGATCACTGCCATGATGGCGGCGCATATGGCGGTTCGTCGCAGCAAAGGCCACATGCGGCGCAGGCGGGCGCTGATCCATGTTGCAGCACGCACGGGCGCGCGCCATTCCCGCCGACGATGGTTTTTCGTCGATTCGTCGCGTTGCTGCTCGCCGTCCTTTGCTGCACGCCCGGTGTCGCCGCCGGCGTCGAGTGGCGGATGCGGCCGCCGACGCCGTCACGCGATGCCTCGCTGCTCCAGCGCGCGATGCTGGACGTCCACAATCGCGCGCGCGGCGAGGTGGGGCTCGCCCCGCTGGCGTGGAGCCCGACGCTGGCCGAGGCGGCGGCGGCGCATGCGCGGGTGCTGGCGCGCAGCGGACGGCTGTTCCATGCCGCGCAACCGGCAGGGGCGGCATGGCAGGGCGAAAACCTGTTCGCGGGCACGCGCGGCGGCTACGATTATGGCGAGATGGCGCGCTACTGGATCGAAGAGCGGCGCAACTTCCGCAACGCGCCCAGCCCGCGCTTCAGCCGCACCGGCCGCTGGCAGGACGCCGCGCATTACGCGCAGATCGTGTGGCGCGACACCACGGAGGTCGGCTGCGCGATGGTGCCCGGGCAGAGCGACGATTTCCTGGTGTGCCGCTATGCGCCGGGCGGCGAGGTGCGGGGGCGGCGGGCGTATTGAGAACGGCTGACGTCGGGGATCATTCCCAGACTGTCATTCCCGCGCAGGCGGGAATCCAGACGCGCAGGTCCCTCGGTAGAGCCGACAGGTCAGAGTTTCTGGATTCCCGCCTTCGCGGGAATGACGGGAAAGGTGGCGAGAATGACGGCCGCGGGTAGGCGAGTCCGGGCCGTCAGAAGACCGCCGCGACCATTTGCCGGAAGGCGTCGCCGCGGTGGCTGATCTCGTTCTTCGCCGGCTCGTCCATCTCGCCGAAGGTGGCGTCATGGCCGACCGGCAGGAACACCGGGTCGTAGCCGTGCCCCTTGTGCCCGCGCGGCGGCCAGACGAGCGTGCCGTCGACACGCCCCTCGAACCATTCGACATGGCCGTCGGGCCACGCCAGCGCCAGCGCGCAGATGAAATGCGCGTCGCGCGGCGCGTCCGGGATCGCCGCGAGCTTGTCCTCGACCAGCCGCATCGCCTGCGCGAAGTCCTTCTCCGGGCCGCCCCAGCGCGCCGAGAAGATGCCGGGATCGCCGCCCAGCGCGTCGACGCAAAGGCCGCTGTCGTCGGCCAGCGCCGGCAGCCCCGACAGGTCCGCCGCCGCGCGCGCCTTCAGCTCGGCGTTCATCACGAAGGTGGTGCCGGTCTCCTCGGGCTCGGGCAGGTCGAGCGCGCCCGCCGAGATGACCTCGAGGCCATAGCCCTCCAGCAGCGCGCCGATCTCGCGCACCTTGCCGGCATTATGGCTGGCGATCACCAGCCTGCCCGGTTTCAGCTTGCGGATCGCCTGCGGATCCATGCCTTCCCCGCTCATGCGACCGCGCGGCCCTGTGCGGCGAAGATCTCGTTGCAGCCGATCCGGGCGAGGCGGAGCAGCCGCAGCAGCGCTTCCTCGTCATAGGTGGCGTGCTCGGCGGTCGCCTGCGCCTCGGCGATATGGCCGTTTTCGAGCAGCACGAAATTGGCGTCGGCATCGGCGTTCGAATCCTCGACGTAATCGAGGTCGAGCACCGGGTTGCCCTGGTAGATGCCGCACGAAACGGCAGCGATCTTCTGCTTGATCGGATCGGCGGTCAGCTTGCCCGAGGCGAGCAGCCCGTCGACCGCCAGCCGCAGCGCGACCCAGGCGCCCGAGATCGAGGCGGTGCGCGTGCCGCCGTCGGCCTGGATCACGTCGCAGTCGAGCGTGATCTGCCGCTCGCCGAGCGCGCCGAGGTCGGTCACCGCGCGCAACGACCGGCCGATCAGCCGCTGGATCTCCTGCGTGCGGCCGGACTGCTTGCCCTTGGCGGCCTCGCGGCTGCCGCGCGTGTGCGTGGCGCGCGGGAGCATCCCGTATTCGGCCGTCACCCAGCCCTGGCCCTTGCCGCGCAGGAACGGCGGCACGCGCTCCTCGACGGACGCGGTGACGAGCACCTTGGTATCGCCGAAGCCGATCAGCACCGAGCCCTCCGCATGGCGCGTGAAGCGCGGCTCGATCGTGATGGGGCGCATCTGGTCGGGGGTGCGGCCGCTGGGGCGCATTCAACTCTCCTCAAGGTCGGATCGTCCACGCCCTAGCCCGGTTGGTGCGGGTGCGCCAGCGACAAGCGGGAGGGATATGATGCGGGCGATGATGATGGCGGCGGCGCTGGTGGCGGGGTGCACGCACGCGGCGGCGCGGCCCGGCGGCACGGCGGCGGCGGGCGAGGCGATCACGCTGGCGACCGGGGCGTGCTTCGGGGCGTGTCCGGTGTACCGGGTGACGATCCGGCCCGACGGGACAGGGACGTTCGAGGGGCAGCGCTTCACCGCGGTGACGGGTGTGCGGGCGTTCACCGCCGACCCCGCCGCCTATCGCCGGTTCGCCGCGATGCTCGCGCCCTATCGACCGGCGCAGGGCGTGCTCGATTACGAGCGCGACCGGTCGCTGTGCGGGGATGATATCGCGACCGACATGCCGAGCGCCGACGTGACCTGGGCGGGCGAGAGCGAGCGCCGCCTGCACTTCTACTTCGGCTGCGGGATGGAGCGGAACCGCACGTTGCGCGAGACGCTTGCCGCCGCCCCGCGGGTGCTGCCGATCGCGGGGTTCATCGGGAGGGAATAACGTAAGGTCGTCCCCGCCCGTTCAGGGACGCGCCTACGCCGTCAGCCACGCGCGTGCGGTCGCGGGGTCGTCGAAGACCTGCATGTACGGCTGCGTCATGACGCGGCGTACCTGCGTGCGCAGGATCGCGCCGACCGCGACGATCGCGATCCGGCTCGCCTTCGGGAACGGCGCCATGTGCCGTGCGAAGGCGGCCAGCGTATCCTGCGGTTGCGGGCCGCACGCGCTCATGTCGATCATCAGCCGATAGCCGGGGCGGAAGCGCGCCGCCAGGAAGCCGCGCATCACGTCCTGCGTGTAGGTCGCGACCTCGGCGGGCGTGAAGATCCGGTGCCAGCGGATCGCGAGCAGATGGGCATCCTGGTCGAATGATACGTCGTACATTACTGATCTTCCTTGCTTGTCACCATGGCGTGCCGAGGTTGCCGAAAGATGAAGGCGCGGGCGGTTGAGCCGCGCCGCCGCTTTGCATACATCCTGGTGCGTGAGCCCATCGCCGCCCATCGCCGAGCTGACCGATCGCGCGCGCGATATCTTTCGCCGCGTCGTCGACGGCTATCTGGAAAGCGGTCAGCCGGTCGGATCGCGGACGCTGGCGCAGGCGGGGCTGAACCTGTCGCCGGCCTCGATCCGGGGCGTGCTGGCGCAGCTGGAGCTGGCCGGGCTGCTGACCGCGCCGCACACGTCGGCGGGGCGGATGCCGACCGAGCGCGGGCTGCGGCTGTTCGTCGACGGCATGATGCAGGCGCACGCGCCGACCGATGACGAACGCAAGCAGATCGAGGCGCGCGCCGGCACCGGGGGGCCGGTCGAGGAGGCTTTGGCGGCGACCACCGCCGCCTTGTCGGGGCTGTCGGCGTGCGCCGGGCTGGTGATGGTGCCCAAGCGCGAGGCGGTGCTGCGCTCGATCGGTTTCGTGCCGCTGGGGCCGGTCCAGGCGCTGGCGGTGCTGGTCGGCGAGGACGGCGGGGTCGAGAATCGCGTCATCGACCTGCCGCCCGGCGTCGCGCCGGGCGCACTGGTCGAGGCGGGAAATTACATGACCGCGACGCTCGCCGGGCTGACGCTGGGCGAGGCGCGCGCGCGGCTGGAGCGCGAGGTGGCGGCGGGCCGCTCCGCGCTCGACGCCGCGGCGCGCACGCTGGTCGAGCGCGGGCTGGCGATCTGGAGCGAGGATGGCGCCCGGCGTCCGGTGCTGATCGTGCGCGGGCACGGGCGGCTGCTCGACGATGCCGACGCCGCCGACCTGGAACGGGTGCGCGCGCTGCTCGACGATCTCGACGGCAAGCAGGAGGTCGCCGCGCTGCTCGACTCGGCGCGCGCGGGCGACGCGACGCGGATCTTCATCGGCGCGGAGAACAAGTTGTTCACGCTCAGCGGCTCGTCGGTGATCGCCAAGCCGTTCCGGGGCCGCGACGGCAACGTCGTCGGCGTGGTCGGGGTGATCGGGCCGACGCGGTTGAACTACGCGCGCGTCGTGCCCATGGTGGATTTTACGGCCGCGACGCTCACCCGGTTGCTCGGGTGAGGCGCGGCAATTCGACGTAGAAGAACAGGACGACCATGACCGAGAACGCCAATCCCGCCGACGACCTGCGCGAAGCGACCGCTGACGCCGCCCCCGAGGTCGCGGAGCATGACGCCGCCGCGGCGCGGGTCGCGGAGCTGGAGGAGCAGCTCGCCGCCGCCCGGCAGGAGACGCTCTATGCGCAGGCCGACATCCAGAACGTCCGTCGCCGCGCCGAAAAGGACGCCGCCGATGCGCGCGCCTATGCCGCGACCGGCTTCGCGCGCGACGTGCTGTCGGTGGCCGACAATCTCGACCGTGCGCTGGCCGCGATCCCGGCGAGCCTGCGCGAGGACGAGAAGTTCAAGGGGCTGGTGACCGGGCTGGAGGCGACCGGGCGCGAGCTGGCGAACGTGTTCGGCCGGCACGGCCTGACCAAGATCGAGGCGATGGGCCAGCCGCTCGATCCCAACAAGCATCAGGCGATGATGGAGATGCCGAGCGACGCGGCACCGGGCACGGTGGTGCAGGAGATGCAGTCGGGCTGGATGATCAAGGACCGCCTCCTGCGCCCGGCGCTGGTCGGCGTGGCGAAGAAGCCGGACTGAGATAGCACGCCGGTTTCCACACATCCCTCCGTCATTCCCGCGCAGGCGGGAATCCAGAATCTCCGACGTTCCGGTCCTTGCGAAGACCTGCGCGTCTGGATCCCCGCCTCCGCGGGGATGACGGCTTGGGAAGCCGGGCTGCGGATCAACAAAAAGGGCGGGTCGCGATTTCCATCGCGCCCGCCCTTTTTCGTGGCCGCAGCCGCGCGCGGCCTCAGTCGAGGCGGCGCGCCAGTTCCACGTTCAGCCCCAGCGCGATCAGCGTGCCGAGCGCACCCGACAGCAGGTACCCGCCCGCCGCGACCAGCCCGAACGCCTGCGTCAGCGCCAGCGCCGCCAGCGGCGCGAAGCCGGCGCCGAACAGCCACGCGAGGTCCGAGGTCAGCGCCGCGCCGGTATAGCGTGCGCGCTTGGGGAAGTTGCTGGTCACCGCGCCCGACGACTGGCCGAAGGAGATGCCGAGCAGCAGGAACCCCATCACCATGAACAGGATCTCGCCGGCGCGTCCGCCGTTCAGCAGCGTCGGCGCGAAGCCGCTGAACGCCGCGATGCCGGCGGCGGTGTAGCCGAGCACGCTGCGCCGTCCGATCCGGTCGGCGAGCAGCCCGGACAGCACGATCGCGCCCAGCCCGACGACGCCGCCCAGCACCTCGATCATCAGGAAGGTCGAGATGTCCTCGCGCGTGTACAGCGCCACCCACGACAGCGGGAACACCGTCACCATGTGGAACAGGGCGAAGCTGGCCAGCGGCGCGAACGCGCCGATGATGATGTTGCGCCACTGCGCCTTGACGGTTGCGGTCACGCGCGACGGGGTCAGCTCGCGGCTGTGGAACAGCTCGGCATATTCCGGGGTCACCACGATGCGCAGCCGCGCGAACAGCGCCACGACGTTCAGCGCGAAGGCGACGAAGAACGGATAGCGCCAGCCCCAGGAGATGAAGTCGACCGGCTCCAGCGTCGAGAGGAAGAAGGCGAACAGCGCGCTCGCCACGATCAGCCCGAGCGGCGCGCCGAGCTGCGGCACCATCGCCCACCAGCCGCGCTGCCGGTCGGGAGCGTTGAGCGCGAGGAGCGACGGAAGGCCGTCCCACGCACCGCCCAGCGCGATTCCCTGGCCGACGCGGAACAGCGCCAGCAGGATCGCCGACCAATGGCCGATCGTGTCGTAGCCGGGCAGGAAGGCGACCAGCACCGTCGAGGTGCCGAGCAGGAACAGCGCGATCGTCAGCTTGGTCCCGCGGCCGTAGCGGCGGTCGAGCTTCATGAAGATCTGCGTCCCGATCGGGCGCGCGATGAAGGCGAGCGGGAACAGCGCGAACGACCACAGGGTCGCGGCGATCGGTTCCATGTAGGGGAAGATCACCGCCGGGAAGACGATGACCGAGGCGATCGCATAGACGAAGAAGTCGAAGAATTCCGAGGTCCGCCCGATGATGACGCCGATCGCGATCTCACCGGGGCGCACATCGTGGTCGCCTTTGCTATGAAGGGCGCGAGCATCCTGCTCGAGCGGCGTGGACGAAGCGGTGGCCATATTCATTCCCGATCGGTCGGACGGACGTATTCCGGCGGAGCCCTACCCTAAACCATCGCGCGCGTGGATGGGACAAAATGTCCTATTCCGCTGCGACGCAGCAAAGCCTAGCTGCGCGACCATGACCCGTCGTCCCGCCCCCATGACCCGTCGTTCCGCGCCCGGCCGCCCGCCTTTCGTCCGCCACCTGGCGGCCGCGATCGCGCTCGTCGCGCTCGGCGGGTGCAACACCGTCGTGATGAACCCCGCCGGCGACGTCGCCGCGCAGCAGTCCAGCCTGATCGTGTGGTCGACGGTGCTGATGCTGCTCATCATCGTGCCGGTGATGGCGCTGACGGTGCTGTTCGCCTGGCGCTATCGCGAACAGAATACCGAGGCGGCGTACGAGCCCGACTGGGATCACTCGACCGGGCTCGAGCTGGTGATCTGGGCCGCGCCGCTGCTGATCATCATCGCGCTGGGCGCGCTGACCTGGGTCGGCACGCACACGCTCGACCCGTACCGCCCGCTGGCGCGCACCGCGCCGGGCAAGCCGGTGGCGGCGGCCGTCAAGCCGCTGGAGGTGCAGGTCGTCTCGCTCGACTGGAAGTGGCTGTTCATCTACCCCGAGCAGGGGATCGCGACCGTCAACGAACTGGTCGTGCCGGTCGACCGTCCGGTGAAGTTCACCATGACCTCGTCGAGCGTCATGAACGCGTTGTGGGTGCCGGCGATGGCCGGGATGATCTACACCATGCCGGGCATGGAGACGGTGCTGCACGGCGTGCTGAACCGCACCGGCAAGTTCGAGGGCCGCTCGGGCAATTACTCGGGCGCCGGCTTCTCGCACATGACCTTCTGGACGCATTCGGTGTCGCCGGCGCGCTTCGCGCAATGGGCCGCTGGCGTTAAGCGCAACCGCTGGCAGCTGGACAATGCGACCTACCTCAAGCTGGCCGCGCCCAGCGAGAAGGTGCGCCCGATCGGCTTCGGCACCGTCGACCCCGGCCTGTTCAAGCGCGTCGTCGCGATGTGCGTGAAGCCGGGCACCAGCTGCATGGAGAATATGTCGCACGCCGGCCCGGCGGTGAACGACCGGCCGCAACGTGCCGACGAACCCGAAGGCGCGCTGACCCGCGACGCGGACGAAAAGGGCGAGAGCCCGCACCTGAGCGCCCCGCACGGGGCCGCGCCGGGTGCGAACGATCCGGGGGCGGGCAACCGCAACATGACCAGGCTCGACACGCTCGGGCTCGACCATCCCGCGCTGCGGCGCGCCAACGCCTCCAAGGAGGCTTGAGGACAGCATGTCGGACGACCTCATCAAGACGATCTTCGGGCGGCTGACGCTCGAGAGCTTCCCGATCCACGAGCCGATCCTGGTCGGCACCTTCATCATGGTGGCGATCGGCGGCGCGGCGGTGCTCGGCGCGCTGACCTATTTCAAGCTGTGGGGCTATCTCTGGAAGGAGTGGTTCACCAGCGTCGATCACAAAAAGATCGGCATCATGTACATCGTGCTGGCGATCATCATGCTGTTGCGCGGCTTCGCCGATGCGCTGATGATGCGCGCGCAGCAGGCGATGGCCTTTGGCGGCAGCGAAGGCTTCCTGCCCGCGCACCATTATGACCAGGTGTTCACCGCGCACGGCGTCATCATGATCTTCTTCGTGGCGATGCCGTTCGTCACCGGGCTGATGAACTTTGTCGTTCCGCTCCAGATCGGCGCGCGCGACGTCAGCTTCCCGTTCCTGAACAATTTCAGTTTCTGGATGACGGTCAGCGGCGCGGTGCTCGTGATGATGAGCCTGTTCGTCGGCGAGTTCGCACGGACCGGGTGGCTGGCGATGGCGCCCTTGTCGGGGCTCGATTACTCGCCCGATGTCGGCGTCGATTACTATATCTGGGCGTTGCAGATCGCCGGCGTCGGCACGCTGTTGTCCGGCGTCAACCTGCTGACCACCATCGTCAAGATGCGCGCGCCGGGCATGAGCCTGATGCAGATGCCGATCTTCACCTGGTCGGCGCTGGTCACCAACGTCCTGATCGTCGCGGCCTTCCCGGTGCTGACCGCCGTCCTCGCGATGCTCAGCCTCGACCGCTACGTTGGCACCAACTTCTTCACGAACACCGGCGGGGGCAACCCGATGATGTACGTGAACATGATCTGGATCTGGGGCCACCCGGAGGTGTACATCCTGATCCTGCCGGCGTTCGGCGTGTTCTCGGAAGTCGTCTCGACCTTCTCGGGCAAGCGGCTGTTCGGCTACACCTCGATGGTCTACGCGCTGATCGTGATCTGCATCCTGTCGTACCTGGTGTGGCTGCACCATTTCTTCACGATGGGATCGGGCGCCAGCGTCAACAGCTTCTTCGGCATCACGACGATGATCATCTCGATCCCGACGGGCGCGAAGATCTTCAACTGGCTGTTCACGATGTATCGGGGACGGATCCGCTTCGAGCTGCCGATGATGTGGGCGGTCGCGTTCATGCTGACCTTCGTGATCGGCGGGATGACCGGCGTCATGCTGGCGGTGCCGCCGGCCGACTTCCAGTTCCACAACTCGCTGTTCCTCATCGCGCACTTCCACAACGTCATCATCGGCGGCGTGCTGTTCGGGATGTTCGCGGGCGTGAACTATTGGTGGCCCAAGGCCTTCGGGTTCAAGCTCGACAAGTTCTGGGGCACGATCAGCTTCTGGTGCTGGGTGGTCGGCTTCTGGGTCGCGTTCGCCCCGCTGTACGTGCTGGGGCTGATGGGCGTCACCCGCCGCCTGCGCGCCTTCGAGGATCCGTCGCTGCAGATCTGGTTCGTGATCGCCGCGATCGGCGCGCTGATCATCGCCGCCGGGATCGGCTCGATGCTGATGCAATTCTACGTCAGCATCCGCGATCGCGAGAAGCTGCGCGACGTCACGGGTGATCCGTGGAACGGGCGGACGCTGGAATGGGCGACCTCGTCGCCGCCGCCGGCCTATAACTTCGCCTTCTCGCCGGTCGTCCACGATCTCGACGCCTGGCACGACATGAAGTCGAAGAAGGCCGAGCGTCCGACCACGGGCTTCCGCGCGATCCATATGCCCAAGAACACCGGCGCCGGGATCATCCTGGCCGGGCTGTCGACCGTCTTCGGCGCGGCGATGATCTGGTACGTCTGGTGGCTGGCGGCGCTGTCGTTCGCGGCACTGATCGCGACCGCCATCGGGCATACCTTTAACTACGACCGCGACTTCCACATTCCCGCCGAGGACGTCGTCAACAGCGAGGATGCGCGCACCCGCGCGCTCCAGCAGGCGGGGGTGTGAGCACGATGAGCACGACGACGCAGACGGCGCCGGGTACCGAGGCGCCCTCTTACTACGACCTGGACGAGCATGAGCATCCGCCGGGCGCCAGCACCATGCTGGGCTTCTGGCTGTACCTGATGAGCGACTGCCTGATCTTCGCGATGCTGTTCGCCGCCTACGGCGTATACGGCGGCAGCTATGCCGGCGGACCGGGGCCGAAGGAATTGTTCGAACTGCCGCTGGTCGCGGTGAACACGACCGCGCTGCTGCTGTCGTCGATCACCTACGGCTTCGCGATGCTGAACGCGGACGAGCAGAACAAGGCGGCGACGCTGCGCTGGCTGGGCGTCACCGGCGTGTTCGGCGCGGCGTTCCTGTCGATCGAGTTGTACGAGTTCAGCACCCTGATCCACGAAGGCGCGGGGCCGTGGCGCTCGGCGTTCCTGTCGTCGTTCTTCACGCTGGTCGGTACGCACGGGCTGCACGTCACCTTCGGCATCGTCTGGCTGGTGACGCTGATGGTGCAGGTCGCGCGGCGTGGGCTGGAGCCCGCCAATCTGCGTCGCCTCCAGTGCCTGTCGCTGTTCTGGCACTTCCTGGACGTCATCTGGATCGGCGTCTTCACCTTCGTCTACCTGTTGGGAGTGCTCCGCTGATGAGCGCCGATACGCACGGCCACGCCCCCGCCCACGGGCACGACCACGTTCACGATGCGCATGACCGCCACGCCCACGACCATGGCGGCGCGGCGCACGGATCGCGGCGGGAATATTGGATCGGCTTCATCCTGTCGGTGCTGCTGACCGCACCTGCCTTCGCGCTGGTGATGAGCGGGATCATCCCCGATCCGCGCGTCACCGCCGGGATCGTGATCGCGCTCGCGCTGGTGCAGATCGTGGTCCACATGATCTACTTCCTGCACATGAACACCAAGTCGGAGAACGGCTGGACGATGCTCGCGCTGATCTTCACCGCGATTATCGTGCTCATCGTCATCGCCGGGTCGCTGTGGGTGATGTACCACATGAACCTCAACATGATGCCCGGCATGCAGATGGAGCAGTCGAGCGGCGGCATGTGATGCGGGGGCGCTGGGCCTTTGCCGCGCTCGCGCTGCTGGGCGCGGTGCTGCTGGCGGGGCTCGGCGTGTGGCAGGTCGAGCGGCGCGCGTGGAAGCTCGCGCTGATCGACCGCGTGGAGCGGCGGCTCGCCGCCCCGCCGGTCGCGCCGCCCCCGCCGTCGCGCTGGGCGACGATCGGCGCCGACGACGCCTACACCCGCCTCGTGGTAGCGGGGCGCTGGCGCCCGGTACCGCCGGTGTTCGCGCAGGCCGTGACCGACGCCGGCGCCGGCTTCTGGGTGCTGTCGCCGCTGGACACCGCGCGCGGCACGATCCTCGTCAACCGCGGCTTCGTGCCGCGTCGCGACCCGGCACTGATGGCCGAGGGGCCGGCGCGCGTGACCGGGCTGTTGCGCGTCACGGAGCCGGGCGGCGGCTTCCTGCGCAACAACGATCCGGCCGCCGACCGCTGGTACTCGCGCGACATCGACGCGATCGCGGCGGCGCGGCGGCTGGGGCCGGTCGCGCCGTTCTTCGTCGATGCCGACGCCGTGCCGGGCAACACCGGACCGCGCGGCGGGCTCACCGTCGTCACCTTCCGCAACAATCACTTGGTCTATGCGGTGACGTGGTTCACGCTGTCGGCGATGATGGGGTTCTTCGCCTGGCGCATCGCACGCGCGGGCGGTGAGCGCCGGGAGCGTGATCGGGGAACCGGAACCTCATGATTGCGGTAACAGGCCGGCAACCTTTCGATCCTAACTCAGGATAGAAGAGGTGGTCGCGTGTCGAAACTGGATGATGCATCGGAGCAACTGAACATCGTCGTGGCGCATATGCGTCACGGGATCGTCATCTATGATCGCGACGAGCGCATCCGCCTGATCAACCCGTGCGTCAGCACGATCTTCGACCTCGGACGGACGGCGATCGCGGCCGGTGACACGCTGACCGACTATATCGAGCGGATCGGCGAGCGGGTGGGGTGGCCTGCGGAGCGGCGCGCGGCGATCGTTCGCAACCATCGCCTGTGGGCGGAGGAGCGATGCTCGCGGACCTTCGACCATCATTTCGACGACGGGAAGATCCTGGAGATCGGCTTTCACCCGCTGCGCGAGGGCGGCGCGGTGCTGACGTTCGTCGATGCGACCCACGAACGCAACCTGCGAGGCGCCAGCGTGCGCCGCGACGGACTCGCGCGCGAGGCGCGCGCGATGCTCGACAAGGTCGGCCGGATCGCGTCGGATACCCGGTTGGTGGCGTTGAACGCCAGCATCGAGGCCGCCCGGCTGGGATCGCAGGGGCGCAGCTTCGCGGTCGTCGCGGAGGAGGTCAGGGGATTGTCACGGCAGACGTCCGACGTGCTGGTAGAGATCGGTCGCATCAACGAGGCATCACTCAGCCTGACCTGACCCGCGCGGATGGCCGCGTCGCTGCGACGACCCGGCCATCTGCATGGTGGCGCTTCCTGCGTGCTTGGGCGTAAGGAAGACTCAATGCCCGCCTCTGACATCATCGCCGGAACCGGGCTGCGCGAGGACGCGGGGCGGCGCAACGTGCGGCTGTTGTCGATCCTGCGCTGGCTGGCGGTCGGCGGGCAGCTCGCCGCGATCGCGCTGGTGCATTTCGTCGTCGGGGTGCGCTTGCCGCTGGTACCGATGCTGGGCGCGGTGGCGGTGCTGGTCGCGCTCAACCTGGCGATCGGGCAGCTCGTCGGCCGGCGGCCGATCACGTACGGCGCGCTGTTCGCGACGCTGCTCGTCGACGTCGCGTGCCTGACGACGCAGCTGTATCTCAGCGGAGGGGTGGGCAACCCCTTCGTCACCCTGTTCCTGCTCCAGGTCGTGATCGCGGCGCTGCTGCTGCGCGATCATGCCAGCTGGGCGATGGTGGCGCTGACCAGCGCGCTGTTCGCGTGGCTCGCGCACGCCGCGCCGCCGTTCGCACTGCCGCCGGGCTGGGCGTCGTCGCTGTCGACCCCCTACGTCGCGGGCAGCTGGTTCAACTTCACCCTGACCGCGACGCTGCTGGCGCTGTTCGTCACGCGGATCGTGCGCAACGTCTCCGAGCATGACGCGCGGCTCGCCGCCTTGCGGCAACGCGCGGCGGAGGAGGAGCATATCGTCCGCATGGGCCTGCTCGCCAGCGGTGCCGCGCACGAGCTCGGCACGCCGCTGTCGTCGATCGCGGTGATGCTGGGCGACTGGCGGCGCGAGCCCGCGATCGCCGCCTCGCCCGCACTGCTCGCCGATCTGGAGGACATGCGCACCGAAGTCACCCGCTGCAAGGACATCCTCAGCCAGGTACTGCTCGCCTCGGGCGAGGTGCGCGGGATCGCGCCGGTGCGCACGACGCTGCGCACCTTCCTGGCGGGGATCGTCGGCGACTGGCGCGGCAAGACCGGGGTGGCGGCGGCCTATGAGCATCTGATGACCGGCGACCCGCGGATCGTCGCCGACAAGGCGCTGGCGCAGACGATCACGAACCTGCTCGACAATGCGCTGGAGGCCGGCGGGCGCACGATCGCGCTGTGCGCCTGGTGGGACGGCGACCGGCTGGTGCTGTCGGTGCGCGACGATGGCCGCGGCTTCGCGCCGGCGATCCTCGACGGGCTCGGCAAGCCGTATCTGAGCACCAAGGCGCGGCGCGGCGCGGGGCTGGGGCTGTTCCTGGCGGTCAACGTGCTTCGGACGCTGGGCGGCGCAGTGTCGGCGCGCAACCGCGAGGGCGGCGGGGGCGAGGTGACGCTGACGCTGCCGATCGCCGCGATCGCGGTGCCGGAGGAGGGCGCATGACCGACCGACGCTTGCTCATCATCGAGGACGACGAGGTGTTCGCGCGCACGCTGGCACGCTCGTTCGAGCGGCGCGGCTATCAGGTGCGCGCGATCGCCGATCCCGACGATCTCGACGCGGTGGTCGCGGCGCTGAGGCCCGATCACGCGGTGGTGGACCTGCGGCTCGGCAACGCATCCGGCCTCGCCTGCGTGGCGCGGCTCCACGCGCTGGATGCGCAGATGCGGATCGTGGTGCTGACCGGCTTCGCCAGCATCGCGACCGCGGTGGAGGCGGTGAAGCTGGGCGCGACCAACTACCTCTCCAAGCCGGCCAATTCCGACGATATCGAGGCGGCCTTCCAGGCCAGCGGGGAAGGCGACGCCAGCGTCGAGCTGGTCGCCTCGCCGACCTCGCTCAGGACGCTGGAATGGGAGCATATCCACCAGACACTGGCGGATTGCGGGTTCAACGTGTCCGAGGCTGCGCGGCGGCTGGGGATGCACCGGCGGACGTTGGCGCGAAAGCTGGGCAAGCGGCATCTGTGACGCCCGCCCGTCGTCTAGCGGCCTTGGCGTCATTCCCGCGACGGCGGGAATCCAGACGCGCAGGTCCTCGCAACAGTCGAGACGTCAGAAGTTCTGGCTTCCCGCCTTCGCGGGAATGACGGATGGAGGGGTCAGGCAAGCGCCATCCACACCGCCATCGCGATCATCATCACGTTTTCGGTCAGCGACACGAACCCCAGCGGCACGCGCGTCGCGCCGCCGACGCAGGCGCATTTCAGCTCGCGCTTGTCGACATAGACCGCCTTTATCACCGACACCGCGCCGACGGTGCCGATGAACAGCGCGATCGGCACCGACAGCCAATCGGCGACGTGGGCGACCATCAGCACGCCGGCCAGCCCTTCCGCGAACGGATAGACATAGCCGTAGCGGACCCAGCGCTTCGCCAGCAGGTCGTAGTTGAGGAACATTGTCGAGAAGGTCTCGACATCCTGCAATTTGAGCAGCGCGAGCACGCACATGCTGAACGCGACGAACCACTCGCCCGCGCGCATCGTCAACGCGGTGCCGAACGCGGCGGTGCTGGCGGCGAGTGCCATCAGCGCGGTCATCGCGAACACCGCGACGACCGGGCGATAGCTCGTCGCGCCCGCGGGCGGCACGTGGATGCCGAAAAAGCGCCGCACGTCGTCATAGCCGCCGATGCGCCTCTCGCCGATGAAGGTCTGCGGCGTGGTCTTGACGCCATGCTCGGCCTTGAAGGCGTCGGTTTCGGCGCGGGTGCGCAGCCAATGGTCGTCGACGGTGTAGCCGCGGCGTTCGAGCAGGTCCTTGGCCTTCAGGCCGTAGGGGCAGGTGTGCGACGGCATCACCATCCGATAGAGCGTGGCGCGTTTCTCGGTCATGCCGGTCAGATAGGGATCATGCGCCCAGAATGCGCCGGTAGAGCGCAATATAGTCGTCCGCCATCCGCGCGACGCTGAACCGTTCGGCGACCGCGCGCCGGCAGGCGGCGCGATCGATCTCGCCGGCGCGGGCGATCGCGGCGACCGCCTCGGCGGGGCTTTCGACCAGGAAGCCGGTGACGCCGTGTTCGATCAGCTCGGGCATCGACCCGCGCCGCGTCGCGATCACCGGCGTCCCGCACGCCATCGCCTCGATCACCGACAGCCCGAACGGTTCGTCGAAGTTGATGAGGTGGAGCAGCGCGCGTGCCTGCCCCAGCGCCGCGATGCGCGCCTCGCCGCCGACCGCGCCGTGGTAGCGGACCCGTGCGTCCAGTTGGGACGCGACCGCCCGGTCGTAATAGCCCTGATCCTGCACGATCCCGTAGAGGTCGAGCGCACGTCCGGACGCGCGCGCGGCGGCGATCGCCTCCGCCGCGCCCTTGTCCGGATGGAGTCGCCCGAAGAACAGCAGGTCGTCGCCGCCCGCTGCGTGGAAGCGGAAGTCGTCGAGCGGGATGCCGTGGTGGATCGTCGCGGCGTAGCGCAGGCGCGGGTGCCGGTCGGCATCGCTGATCGCGACATAGTGCACCCGGTCCTGAAAGGGCGCGTACATCGGCAGGATGCGGTCCGACGAGAAGCCGTGGATCGTCGTGACCATCGGCGTGTCGACCAGCGGCGCGAAGGCGTGCGCGGGGAAATCCGCCTGGTTGTGGATCAGGTCGAAGCGATTGGCCTGGGCGAACAGGTGGCTGAGGTGGCGGTATTCCCACACCTTCGCGTCGATCGATGGATCCTCGCAATAGGGTGCGGGGACGACTCCGTCGAGCGTCGCGCCGGTCACGCTGTCGAGCGTCGCGAACAGCGTGACGTCGACCCCGCGCTCGACCAGCGCCTCGGTGAGGAGGTGCGTGACCAGTTCCCACGGCCCGTAATGGCGCGGGGGCGTCCGCCACGCGATCGGGGCGAGCATGGCGATCTTCATGGGTGATAGTCCTTGTTACTTTCCCCCTGCATTGTCACCCCGGCGGAGGCCGGGGTCCAGTGGCGGGCGCTTCGTGGGATGCGGGACCGTGTCCCAACTGGACCCCGGCCTCCGCCGGAGTGACGGCTAAGGCCTGAAAATCAGGCCCTCATCTGCGTAGAGCATCCCGAGTTCGGGATCGCCATCCAGCGTCGACGCGAGTGCGTCGCCGGCCCAGTGAAAGGTAATGGCGCGCCGCGTCATATTGAGCGCCACCCGCAACACCTCCTCGCCATGCCGCCGCTCATACGCCAGCACGCCGTCCGCCGCCTCCAGCAACCGGAAATCGCCGATCGACAGCGCCGGATGCGCGCGTCGCAGCGCCAGCAGCCGGCGGTACAGCACCAGCATCGACCCGGCGTCACGGTCCTGCGCCGCGACGTTGCGCAACGGCCAGTCGGGGTTGAGCGGCAGCCATGGCTCGGCGCTCGAGAAGCCCGCGAACGGCGACGCATCCCACGGCATCGGCGTGCGCGAGCGGTCGCGTCCGATCCCGATGCCGGGCTGGCGCAGCTCCTGCGGATCGCGCACCCGCTCGGGCGGGATGTCGACCTCGCCGATCCCGATCTCGTCGCCCTGGTACAGCGTCGGGGTACCGCGTAGCGTGAGCAGCAGCATCGCCGCGACCCGCGCCTGCGCCTCGCCGATGCGCGCGGCGATCCGCGGTGCGTCGTGGCTGCCGATCACCCAGTTCGGCCAGCCGTGGGGCGGCAGGCTCGCCTCGTACGCCGCGATCATCGCGCGCAGGCCGGCGGCATCCCACGCATTCTCGATCAGCTGGAAGTTGAACGGCAGGTGGACCTGCGGCCGCTCGGGCGTGCCGTACCAGCGTGCGTGCCGGTCGTTGGGCAGGAAGATCTCGCCGATCAGCACGCGCCCCTCCGCCCCGGCGCCGTACCCGTCGGCCAGCGCGCGCATCTCGGCCGCAATCGCGTGCGCTTCGGGCTGGTCGGTCGAATGCTGCTGGATCAGCCGGTCGCGCTCGGTGATGCCGGGGCGCCAATCGGGGTTCGGCGGATTGTCCGGAAAGCCCTCGGCCTTCACGATATGCCACAGCACGTCGATCCGGAAGCCGTCGACCCCGCGATCGAACCAGAAGCGCATGACGTCGAGCATCGCCGCCTTCACCGCCGGGTTGCGCCAATTCAGGTCGGGCTGCTGCTTCAGGAACGCGTGGAGGTAATATTGGCCGCTCGCCGCGTCATATTCCCAGGCCGAGCCGCCGAAATCGCTGATCCAGTTGTTGGGCGGGCCGCCATCGGGGGCGGGATCGCGCCAGATGTACCAGTCGCGTTTCGCGCTGTCGGGCCCTCGGCGGCTCTCGACGAACCACGGGTGCCGGTCGGACGTATGGTTCGGGACGAAGTCGAGCAGCAGCTTCAGTCCGCGCGCATGGGCCGCGGCGAGCAGCCGGTCGAAACCGGCGAGATCGCCGAACAGCGGCTCGACCCCGCAATAATCGGCGACGTCATAGCCGAAGTCGGCCATCGGCGAGGGAAAGATCGGCGACAGCCAGATCGCATCGACGCCGAGCGAGGCGACATGGTCGAGCCGCCGCTCGATCCCGGCCAGGTCGCCGACGCCATCGCCGTCGCTGTCCTGAAAGGAGCGCGGGTAGATCTGGTAGACGGTGCCGCGTTCCCACCACGGGTGATCGTTTCGCTCGCTCATCGCAGGCGGTAACGGTGGCGGGGGTGATGCGATCCCTTCTCGCCCTCGCCCTCCCCTTCGTCATTCCCGCCTCCGCGGGAGTGACGGCATTTGGCCTGGAGGCGCAGCAACATAACGTCACCGTTACGAAGGAACAAAGCCCCGCACCGCGCCTTCAACATAGGTTGGGGCAGGGGGCGATTATCTTCGGGTCGGGGCGGCAATCCGCATTCAATACGTTCGGCACGGAAGCCGGGTGGCTGGCCGGGCTGACCGGCTGGATGGTGGTCGGCGCCGTCGTCATTGCAGCCGCGGTCGGCGTACTGATGTTTACGGCGCAGCGCAGCCGGGAGGGCGCGCTGACGCATCGACAGGGCATGCGGCTGGTGCTGTGGGCGGGCGGCGTGGTGCCGACCGTGGTGCTGCTGACGCTACTGATCGCGACGCTGCCGGCGATGCGCCCGATCCGTGTGCAGCCCGACGACCTGCGCGTCACCGTCACCGGCGAGCAATTCTGGTGGCGGGTCCGTTACCAGCCGCCCAGGCAGGCGGCGGTCGACGATTCGAATGAGCTGCGCCTGCCCGTCGGGCGCGATGTCGAATTGCTGCTGGAGGCCGGCGACGTGCTCCACAGCTTCTGGGTGCCGGGGCTGGCGGGCAAGCTAGACATGGTGCCGGGCCGCACCAACAAGCTGGTCGTCCACGCGACCCGCGCCGGGCGCTTCCGCGGGCAATGCGCCGAATTCTGCGGGCTCAGCCACGCGTTGATGGCGTTCGACGTCGTCGCGATGGAGCCGGCGGCGTTCGACGCATGGCTGGCGGCACGGCGCGCCCCGGCGACGGTCGTCGGCGAGGGCGCACGGTTGTTCGCCGCCAACGGCTGCGGCGGGTGCCATGCCGTGGCGGGGGTCGCGGGCGGCGCGATCGGGCCGGACCTGACGTACCTCGGCCGCCGCCCGTCGCTGGGCGCGGGAATGCAGAAGCTGACCCACGCCAATCTGGTGCGCTTCATCCGCAACGCCCCCGGGGTGAAGCCTGGCGCCCGGATGCCCGCCTATCCGCAGATGACCACGCAGGACGCCGCGACGATCGCGCGCTGGCTGGAGCAACCACGATGAGCCTCCACGCGCAGGACGACGCCGGCTTGCGGGCCGCGCAGGAAGATCGGCTGCGGGAGGTGTGGAAACCGCCGCAGGGCTGGTTCTTCCGCTGGACCGACACCAACAACAACCAGGTCGGCATCTGGTACACGCTGACCGCGTTCGGCTTCATGCTGTTCGCGGGCGTGCTGGCGATGATCATGCGCGCGCAGCTCGCCGTCCCCGACAACGACCTCGTCAGCCCTGCGACCTTCAACCAGCTGTTCACGCTGCACGGGTCGATGATGATGTTCCTCTTTGCGGTGCCGATGTTCGAGGCGGTGTCGATCATCCTGTTGCCGCAGCTGCTGGGTGCGCGCGACCTGCCGTTCCCGCGATTGTCGGCGTTCGGCTATTGGAGCTTCCTGATCGGCGGCGTCTTCGTCTCGGGCTCGATCTTCTTCAACGTCGCGCCCGACGGCGGATGGTTCATGTATCCGCCGTTCACCACCCGCACCGACCTGTCGGGGCTGGGCGCGGGCATCTGGATGCTGGGGCTCAGCTTCATCGAGGTGTCGTCGGTGGCGGCGGCGGTCGAGCTGATCGTCGGCGTGCTGAAATGCCGGCCGCCGGGGATGCGGCTGAACCTGATGCCGCTCTACGCCTGGTACATCCTGGTCGTGGCGGTGATGATCCTGTTCGCCTTCCCGCCGCTGATCGCGGGCGACGTGCTGTTCGAGATGGAGCGGCTGCTCGGCTGGCCGTTCTTCGACCAGGCCAAGGGCGGCGACCCGATCCTGTGGCAGCACCTGTTCTGGATCTTCGGCCACCCGGAGGTCTATATCGTCTTCCTGCCGTCGATCGCGCTGTTCGCGATGATCGTGCCGACTTTCGCGCGACGGCATCTGCTCGGCTATCCGTGGATCGTGCTGGCGGCGGTGGGAACGGCGTTCCTGTCGTTCGGGCTGTGGGTCCACCATATGTTCACGACCGGGCTGCCGAAGATCAGCCTCGCCTTCTTCTCCGCCGCCTCCGAAGCGGTGGCGATCCCCACCGGTATCCAGATCTTCGCGTTCATCGCAACCTTGTGGGCTGGACGCGTGGTCTGGTCGACGCCGTTGCTCTACGCGACGGGCTCGATCGCGATCTTCGTCATCGGCGGGCTGACCGGCGTGATGGTGGCGATCGCACCGTTCGACTGGCAGGCGCACGACACCTATTTCATCGTCGCGCACCTGCATTACGTGCTGATCGGCGGCACGCTGATCCCGCTGTTCGGCGGACTTTATTATTACTGGCCGCTGATCACCGGCAAGAAACTGTCCGACCGCATCGGTCGCACCGCCTTCTGGCTGCTGTTCGCGGGCGCCAACCTCACCTTCTTCCCGATGCATTTCTCCGGCCTGCTAGGCATGCCGCGCCGCGTGTTCACCTATCCCGAGGAACTGGGGATCGGCGGGCTCAACATGGCCTCGACGCTGGGGTCGTGGGTGTTCGCCGCCGGGGTCGCATTGATCTGCTTCGACCTCGCGCGCAGTCCGTGGCGGCAAAAGAGCCCGCGCAACCCGTGGAGCGCGGGCACGCTGGAGTGGCTCGCGCATCCGGACGACGAGGATTGGGGCATACGGTCGGTCCCGCTGATCGAGAGCCGCTACCCGATCTGGGACCAGCCGGACTTCGTGAAGAAGGTCGACGAGGGCCGCTTCTTCCTGCCCGATGCGGAGGAAGGCCGGCGTGAGACGATCATCACCAGCGTGCTCGACGCGCGGCCGGTGCAGGTCATCCGGCTGGGCGGGCCGAGCATCAAGCCGATGCTGACCGCGATCGCGCTGGGCAGCGTGTTCATCCTGACGACCTATCACCTTTACTGGGCGGCGCTGGTCGGCGCGGTCGTCACGCTGGCGATGGTGCTGTGGTGGCTGTGGACCGGCACCGCGGAGATCCCGGAGAAGGACTGCAAACCGATCGGGCACGGGATCGAGCTGCCGCTGTATATCTCCGGCGCATCGGCCAGCGGCTGGTGGGCGATGTTCATCACGATGATGGCCGACGCGACCGCCTTCTCGGGGCTGGTGTTCGGTTATTACTTCTTCTGGACCCGGCATGAGGACTGGCCGCCGAGCGGCGCCGGGCTCGACGGGCCCGGTGCGTTCTGGCCGATGGTC
This sequence comes from Sphingomonas sp. BE138, assembly GCF_031456125.1. Classification (NCBI taxonomy): domain Bacteria; kingdom Pseudomonadati; phylum Pseudomonadota; class Alphaproteobacteria; order Sphingomonadales; family Sphingomonadaceae; genus Sphingomonas; species Sphingomonas sp. BE138. Next base: position 20,492 of record NZ_JAVDUC010000005.1, on the reverse strand, counting down.
GCGCTGGCGGTGTCGCTGGCGGGCTGGGCGATGACGATCGCTGCGCGCGAGACGAACCGCCGCGGCGCGGTCGGCATCGCGCGCACCTTGCTGGGGCTGGGGGCGGTCGCGTCGCTGGCGGCGATCGGCGCCGGGCTGGCCGGGCCGTGGCTGTCGGGGATGGCGCCGAAGCTGCACGTCTATCCCGCGATCGTCTGGACGCTGGTGATCTGGACGACGGCGCATTCCGGGGTCGGCGCGATCATGCAGCTGTACACGCTGGCGCGCAGCGTCGCGGGCAAGATGACGCCGCGCCACGACGCCGATGTGCGCAACATCACCGTCTATCAGCATTTCATGGCGCTGACCGCGATCGTCACCTACGCCACGATCGGCCTGTTCCCGGGGGCGGCATGAAGAACGAAGCGCCGCGCGGCCCCGAGCGGCGGGGCATCCGCCACCGCCTTCGCGAGGTACGCGTCACCTTGTGGACGCTGATCGTGCCGCCGAGCGTCTGGGCGGTGCACTTCCTCTTCTGCTATCTCTGGGCGGCGGTAAGCTGCGCCAAGCTGGGCGAGCTGCCGCGCTTCACGGTCGCCTTCGTCATCGGCACGATCGTCGCGGAGGCGATCATCGTCGCGTCGGGGTGGGTGGCATGGGTCCAGACCCACACGCCCGGCGACCCCGCACCGCACGACCAGGGCACCGACATCGACCGGCTGCGCTTCCTGGCGATGTCGACGCTGCTGCTGGCGGGGTTGAGCTTCATCGCGGTGATCTTCACCGCGGTGCCGGCGCTGATGCTGACGGATTGCCGGTGATCGCGGCGGGAATCTTGCTCGCGCTGGCGGCGACGATGCTGGGGTTCGCCGGTCTGGGCATGACCGGGCACATGGCGGCGCATATGGGTGCAGTGGCGCTGGCGGCACCGGTGCTGGCGCTTTCCCCGTCATTCCCGCGGAGGCGGGAACCCAGAACCTCTGACGGTTGCGTTTCTTTCGATGGACCTGCGCGTCTGGATTGCCGGTTGCGCGGGAATGACGGTCTCCTTGGGGCGGGCGGGCCGCTTGGCTGGGCCACGATCGAGTTCGTCGTCGTCTGGGCGTGGCACGCGCCGGCGTTGCGCGACCTGGCGGACACGCACGTCGCCGTCGCACTGATCGAGCAGGCGATGTTCCTGATCGTCGGCGTCGGGCTGTGGCGCGCGGCGTTCGCGCATCCGGCGGGCGGGGTCGCGGCGCTGCTGCTCACCTCGATGCACATGACCTTGCTCGGCGCATTGATCGGGCTGGCGTCGCGGCCGCTGTACGCGATGATGGCGATGCATCCCGCGCCCGGTCTCGATGCGTTGACCGACCAGCAGCTCGGCGGCGTGGTGATGCTGGTGATCGGCGGTGCGGTCTATTGCCTGGGCGGTCTCGCGCTGCTCGGCACCTTGTTGCGGGAGCGGGCGGCGGCATGACGATCCGGCTCACCTGGAAACGCGCGGGTGCCGCGCTGCTCGGCATCGTGCTCGCCGCGCTGCTGTTCGCCTGGTCGGGCATTTTCAACATCGCCGCCTCGTCGGGGCATTGGGCGGTGACCGAATGGTTCCTGCACTGGACGATGCGCAATTCGGTGAAGACGCACAGCTTCTTCGATTCGCCCAAGGACCCGATCGCGACCGACGGTCAGCTGGTGAGCGCCGCCGGGCATTTCGCCGCCGCCTGCGCGACGTGCCACGGCGCGCCCGGCCAGCGCCCGTCGCCGGTGATGCAGAAGGCGATGCCGCCCGCGCCCGACCTGTCGGTCAACGCCGCGCAATGGACCGACGGGCAGCTGTTCTACATCCTGCGCCACGGCGTGAAATATTCGGGGATGCCGGCGTGGGGGGCGGAAGGGCGGGACGACGAGATCCGCCGCATGGTCGCCTTCGTCCGCCGGCTGCCCGGCATGACACCGGCACGATATCGCGCGCTGGCGGGCGAGGCACAGGGGGCGGGGATCACCGATGTGCGCGCACTCGGCAGCAACGTGCTGGCCGGCTGCGTCGCCTGCCACGGCGAGGACGGGCGCGGTCGCGGCCAGCCCGACATACCCGTACTGGGTGGGCAGCGCGCGGGTTACCTCGAGGCGGCGCTGGCCGCCTATGCCGATGGCCGCCGCGCCAGCGCGGTGATGGGCAATGCCGCCGCGGTGCTGACGCCGGCGGAGCGCCGCGCGCTGGCGCGGCATTTCGCCGCGATGCCCGGTATCGGGCCCGGTATTGAGCCCGGTACCGGGCAGGCGACTCCGCAAGGCGACCCGCGCGCGCGCGTGATCGTCGAGCGCGGCTTGCCCGAACGGCAATTGCCGGCCTGCGCCAGCTGCCACGGCGCGGGCAAGCCGCAGCCGGTTCTCGCCGGGCAGCGCGCGACCTATATCGCCGCGCGGCTGCGCTACTGGAAAGGCGACGGCAAGGAGATCGACGCGCGGCTGCCCCAGAACGTAATGCCGGTCATCGCACGCCGCATCCCGGAGGAGCTGATCGATCCGCTGGCGCGCTATCTCGCGGGCAACACACGCTAATTTCCCCGTGCTTGCATCCGATTGTTAACGGCGGCATGCTAATCGCCTGACACCGCGGAAGTTGCCTTGCACGAGGTGACGCTGCCCGGCGCCACGATCGCGCCCGGCAACAGGCAAGGAGGCAGCGGTGAAGGCCGAAGTGCACGACGAAACCGACCTGCTTGCCACGCTGGCGCGCAAGAATGCGGTGCTGCAGGCGATCAACCGCATTTTCCACGAGGCGCTGGGTGCGACCACCGTGGAGGCGCTCGGCCGCCTCTGCCTGGCGGTCGCCGAGGACCTGACCGGCGCGTCGTTCAGCTTCATGGCGGAGCTGACCCCCGAACGCGACCGGCTCCACGACCTGGCGATCAGCGACCGTGCCTGGACGGTGTTTCGCCGCGCGTGGCCGGACGCCGGCGAGGATCTGGTCCCGACGCATCTCGACCTGCACGGGCTCTACGGTCGCGTGATCCTCGACGATGCCAGCCTGATCGCCAACGACGCGCGCGGGCATCCGGATGCGATCGGCACGCCGCCCGGCCATCCGCCGCTGGAATCGTTCCTGGGCGTGCCACTGCGCCGGCAGGGGCGGCTGATCGGCGTCATCGGGCTCGGCAATCGCGCCGGCGGCTTCCGCGAGATCGACCGGCTGGCGGCCGAGGAGCTGGCGCCGGCGATCGTCCAGGCGCTGACGGCCAAGCGCACCGAAGTGGCGCTGCGCGAAAGCGAGGACATGCGCCGCGTCAGCATGGAACTGGTGCCCGCGATGCTGTGGCGCACCGACGCGTCCGGCCGCAACAAGATGAGCACCGGGCAGTGGACCGACCTGACCGGGCAGAGCGAGGCGGATGCGGCCGAATGGGGCTGGCTCGAGGTGGTGCATCCCGCCGACCGCAGCGCGGCGGAGGCGGCGTTCCGGCACTCCTACGCCTGCGGCGACCCGCTGGAGCATCAGGTACGGCTGCGTGATCGCGACGGTGCCTATCGCTGGTTCCTGATGCGGCAGGTGCCGATCCGCGACGGGCCGCGGGCGACCACCGACTGGCTGGGCGCGGCCACCGACGTCCACGACCTGCGGATGCTGGAGGAGCGGCAGCGGCGGCTGGTCGCCGAGTTGCAGCACCGCGTGCGCAACATCCTGACGGTGGTCCGCTCGGTCTTCGCACGCACCGTCGAGGCGGGCGGCGCGCTGGAGGATGTCGCGGACCATTTCCGCGGCCGCCTGGACGCGCTGGCGCGCACGCAGGCGATCGTGACGCGCACGCCCAGCGGGCACGTCGACCTCCAGAATCTGATCCGCGACGAGCTGCTCAGCGTCGGCGTGGCGGATGGCGAGGCGATGGCGATCACCGGCCCCGACATTCTGTTGCCCGCGCGCGCCGCCGAGGCGATCGGGCTGGCCGTCCACGAACTGGCGATCAATTCCGTCAAGTATGGCGCGCTGCGCGTGCCAGGCGCGGCGCTCGACATCCGCTGGTCGACCGGCGTGGAGGTGGACGGCGTCCCCGCCGTTCGGCTGACCTGGACCGAAAAAGGTGTGCCGGTCGTGCCGATTTCACCTTGTCGTCAAGGCTTTGGTACGGAATTGATTTGCGAGGCGTTGCCCTATCAATATGGTGCGGAAACGCGACTGAGGTTCGTCGGCGGCGGGGTGCGATGCGAGATCGCCCTGCCGTTGCAGGAGGAAGGGACGACATTCTGAGCGATAACGCCAATCTGACGGGCAAGCGCCTGCTGATCGTCGAGGACGATTATTTCATTGCCTCCGACCTGAAGCGCGCGCTGGAAGCGCATGGCATTACCGTGGTCGGCCCGGTCGGACGCGTCGCCGACGCGCTGGCGCTGATCGAGCGCGAGCGGATCGACGTGGCGATGCTCGACGTGAACCTGGGCAATGCGATGTGTTTTCCCATCGCGGAGCGGCTGCGCACGTGCGGGGTGCCTTTTCTGTTCCTAACCGGTTATGATGCTTGGACGTTGCCGGAATCGCTGCGCGACGTGCGGCTGCTCGTCAAACCCTTTGACAGTGCAGCGGTCGTCGCCGCCGTGCGTAACCTGTGCGAGATGGAGAAGGTCCGATGATCCGAGGACAGTTGCGCACCGACCCGCGCGGACCGGCGCTGACGCGACTGATGGCGCTCGCCGCGCTGGACCAGCCCGCCATCGCGGCGCTGACCGCCGCGATGGAGGAAGCGCGCGCGATCCGCTCGCGCCGCGACATCGTCACCGAGGGGCGCGAGATCACGCAGGCGCTGCTGCTGCTGTCCGGCTGGGCGGCGCGGGTGCGGCTGCTGCCCGATGGCCGGCGGCAGTTTTTGAGCTTCCTGCTGCCCGGCGACCTGATCGGCGCGTGCGACCATCCGCACGCCGCGGCGGTATCGACCGTGATCGCGATGTCCGACGTGACCGTCTGCCCGCTGCCGGTCGCCGACGCCGGCTCGCCGCTGCACGTCGCCTATGCGATCAGCCGCGCGATGGACGAGGGGCACCTGCTCGCGCAGATCACGCGGCTGGGCCGCCTGAACGCGCAGGAACGGATCAGCGACCTGCTGCTCGAACTCTACGAGCGGCTGACGCTGAATGGCACGGTCAGCGGCAACGGCTTCGACCTGCCGCTGACGCAGGAAACGCTCGCCGACGCGCTCGGGCTCACCTCGGTCCACGTCAACCGCATGTTGCAGCAGGCGCGGCGCGAAGGCGACATGCAATGGCGGGTCGGGCACGTTCGGCTGAGCGATCCCGCCGGCCTGGCGCGCAAGATCGGCCATGTGCCGGTGCGCGTCTCGGTCCGCTGAGCCCGCCCCCCGGGCCGACCCGGACCGTGCGCGACGGCGCCGATGCGCCGGAGCCGGGCGCACGGCCGATGCGCCGCGACGCACTCGCCCGGCGTAATGCGCTGATCGAGGCGGCGCGCGTCTGCTTCGCGCGGGCGGGCTATTTCGTGCCGCTGGAGGAGATCGCCGACGTCGCCGGGGTCGGGCGCGGCACCTTCTACCGCAACTTCAAGGACCGCGTGGCGCTGGCGCTGGCGGTGTTCGAGCGCGAGATCGACCGGCTCGGCGCGCTGGTCGACCCCGCGCTGCCGCTCGACCGCGCGCTGGCGCGGCTGGTGATCGAGGGCGAGGAAGCGACTCGGCTGTTCGCGCGGCTGACGATCGACATGCCGCTGGACGGCGACCATCGCGACGCCTTCGACGCGCTGCGCGAGCGGCTGGAGGCGCTGCTGCGACCGCTGGCGACGCGCGGCCACCGCGAGGGGACGCTGGCGCGCGATCTGGGCGCGCGCGAGCTGACGCTGGCGGTCCGGATGCTGGGGGCGATCGTCTCCAAGGCGCCGACGACCCGTCGCGATGCCCTGCTGGACGAAGCGCTGGCGCTGGTGACGGTCGGGCTACGGCCGCGCTGACGGGGCAGGATCGCGCCAGCCCAGCCCCAGGTTCTTCTGCACCGCGATATATTGGTTGGTCAGCTGGGCGCGTCCTTGTTCGGCCGCGATCGCCGCCGACAGCCGTTGCCGCTCGATATCGAGCTGGTCGACCAGCGTGCTCGTCCCGGCATCGACGCGCTGCGCGTTCAGCCGCGCCGCGCGCTGCGCCGACTGGTCGGCCAGCAGCAGTTGCGCGAGCTGCTGCCGGGTGTTGCCGAACCGCGACAGGCTGGTCTCGGCATCCTGGAGCGCCTCCAGCACCGTCTGCCGATACTGTGCCGCCGCCGCGTCGCGCTGCGCCTCCGCGCCGCGCACCGCAGCGCGGTTGCGTCCGAAATCGAGGAACGACCAGTTCAGCATCGGCGCCGCCACCGTCGCCAGCTTCGACGGATCGAGCACGTCGCCGATCCCGGTGCCGCCCAGCCCGACGACGCCGAGCAGGTTGAGCGACGGGAACATCTTGGCGGTCGCCACCCCGACCTGCGCATTGCCCGCCGCCAGCGCGCGTTCGGCGGCGCGGATGTCGGGGCGGTGCGCGATCAGCGCGGCCGGGTCGCCGATCGGCACTTGCGCGGGCGGCAGCGGCACCGCCACCACCGGCGCCAGCGTCGCATCGAGCGCGCCGGGCGCACGCCCCGTCAGGATCGCCAGCTGGCCCTTGTACTCGTCGATCTGCGCGGCGAGCGGAATGGTCTGCGCATCGGTGCTGTTGAGCTGGTTCTGCAACCGCTCGACCTGGAGCAGCGAGGCGGTGCCCGCGGCATAGCGCTGCTGCACCAGCGCCAGTTGCCGGCGTTGCAATGCGCTCGACTGCGCGTTCAGCCGCGCGCGCGCCTGTGCATCGCGCAACGCGACATAGGCCTGCGCGACCTGTGCCGACAGCGTCACCTGCGCATCGGCCAGCTGCGCGAACCGCTGGCCCTCGGTCGCACGCCGTTGCTCTTGCGCGCGGCGGCCCCCGCCGAACAGGTCGGGCTCCCACGACGCCATCGCGCCGAGATTGTAGAAGTCGAGCGTCGTGTCCCGGTCCCCGCCGCCCTGGTCCCCGCCACCCTGCTGCGCGCCGCCCTGCTGCCCGCCACCCAGGTCGGTGCCGGGCAGCCGCGCGTTGAGATACACCGCACTGGCGCTGACCGACGGCAGCCGCGCCGCGCGCTGCTGCCGATATTGCTCGCCCGCCGCACGCAGGTTCGCCTCCGCCGCCGCGATCGTCGGGCTGTGCGCCAGTGCATCGTCGATCAGCGCGGTCAGCGTCGCGTCGCCCAGCGTCTCCCACCAGCGCGCCAACCCGGGCGCGGGCGTGAACGCTGCGTCGCCGGCGCGGACGAACGTGCCGCGCGCCACCGCGTCGGAGGCGACCGCCGGCGGTCCCTTGTAGTCGGGGCCGACGGTGCACGCGCCCAGCGCTGCCAGCGTGAGCGCGAGGGGAAGGGCAGGGAGGAGGTGGCGCATCAATGCATCGCCGCCGGCGCGGCGCCCTTGGGAAGCGGACGAAGGAACAGGACCAGCGGCAGGACGACGAAGGTGCCCATGCCCATGATCCAGAAGATGTCGTTGTAGGTCATTACCAGCGCCTGCCCCTGGATCTGCTGCCCCAGCGTGCGCAGCGCCGCCTGCGGCCCGCCCAGCGACTGCGCGGTGGCGGCCATATAGTCCTGCACGCGGACCGAATTGGCGTTCAGCGTCTCCTCGATCCGGCGCGCGTGGAACCACGACCGCTGGTCCTGGATGATCGCGATTCCCGCCAGCGCGAAGCTGCCGCCCAGGTTGCGCATCGCGCTGAACAATCCGGAGGCGTCGCCGGCCTCGGACGGCGGGACCGATCGGATCGCGGCCTGGCTGAGGAACAGCATCGCCAGGATCTGCCCGACCCCGCGCAGCAACTGCGATTCGGTGAAGTCGCTACCCACCGAATCGATCGTCAGATTGGCGTCGAGCAGCGCCGACGTGCCCATGATGAGCAGCCCGGCGCCCACCGCCAGGCGGATGTCGACCCGCACCAGCAGGATCGGCACGATCGCCATCATCACGAAGCTGGGGATGCCCGCCAGCAGCACGACCTTGCCCGATTGCAGCGCGTTATAGTCGGCGATCGCCGCCAGGAACTGCGGGATCGCATACGACGTGCCGTACAGCACGACGCCCAGCACCAGCCCCATCACCGCCACCGATCCGAACTGCCGGTCGAGCAGCAGCCTGAGCTTGATGACCGGGCGCCGGGCGAAGACCTGTCCGGCGAGCAGCAGCGCGAAGCCGGCCATCGTGACGACGAACATGTAGCGGATCAGCTCGGAGGAGAACCATTGCTCGCGCTGCCCTTCCTCCAGGAACACCGTCAGCCCGCCCAATCCCAGCGCGAGGCCGGCGATCCCCAGCCAGTCGGCCTCGCGGAACAGGTGGAGGCGTGCGGGTTCGTGCTTCAGGCCCAGCAGGAGCAGCAGGACCAGCACGCCGCAGATCGGCAGGTTGAGGAAGAAGGCATAATGCCAGCTGATGTTCTCGGTCAGCCACCCGCCGACCAGCGGGCCGAGCACCGGCCCCAGGATCGCGGTCATGCCGAACGCGGCGATCCCGATCGGCTGTTGCGCGCGCGGCAGGCGCTGCGCGATGATCGTCTGCGCGGTGGGGATCATCGCCCCGCCGGTGAACCCTTGCCCGACACGCCCCACGATCATCTGCGGCAGCGTGTCGGCGGTGCCGCAGATCACCGAGAAGAGCGTGAACAGCACCGCCGCGATCAGCAGGAAGGTGCGCAGCCCCAGCAGCCGCTCCAGCCATGCCGCCATCGGGATGATGACGATCTCCGCGACCAGATAGGCGGTCGCGATCCACGTCCCCTCGGTGCCGCTCGCGCCGATCTCGCCCTGGATCGTCGGCAATGCGGAATTGACGATCGAGATGTCCAGCGTCGCCATGAACGCGCCCAGCGTCCCCGCCGCCACCGCCAGCCAGGCCGCCAGGTCGGCACGCTCCGCCCCGCCGGCCGGCAGGTCGGCGCGCGACGCAGCGGGGGTGGGGGCAGGGGGAGCGGCGCTCGCCACGCTCAGCGCTCCCGCTTGTTCGCCTGCTGCTGCCGGTCGCGCAGCCGCTCGATATCGTCCTTGGCGGAAATCGTGTCGACGGTCACCTCCACCGACAGCCCGGGCACCAGCAGCCGCCGGACCTCGGGCGTCGCCTCCAGCGCGATGCGCACCGGCACGCGCTGCGTGATCTTGGTGAAATTGCCGGTCGCGTTCTGCGGCGGCAGCAGCGAGAACTGCGCGCCCGTCCCCGGCGAGAAGCTGGCGACGCGGCCCTTCAGCACGATGCCGTCCAGCGCGTCGACCTTGATCTCGGCGGGCTGGCCGGGACGCATCAGCGCCAGCTGCGTCTCCTTGAAATTGGCGGTGACGTAGAGCTTGTCGAGCGGCACCAGCGACATCAGCCGCGTGCCCGTGCCCGCATACTGGCCGATCTGCACCGTCTTGTCGCCGACGCGCCCGTCGATCGCGGCGCGGATCAGCGTCGCGCCCACGTCGACATTGGCCGCGCTTTGCTGCGCGCGCGCCGCCTGCGCCTGCGCCAGCCCCTGGCGAACCTGCGTCTCGAACGCGGCGACGCGGCGCTCCTGCATCGTCAGCGCCGCGGCCTGCGCGCGCACCGCCTGCGCGGATTGTTCGGCGGCGAGCTGCAATTGCGCGAGTTGCTGGCGCGTCTCGGCGCCCGACGCGGCGAGCGGGCGGTAGCGTGCGACCTCCGCGGCATCGTGCGCCGCCTTGTCGCGTGCGGAGGCGAGCTGTGCGCGCGCCTGCTCGATCGCGGCATATTGTTCGCGCACCTGCGCGCGTGCGCTGTCGGCCTGCGCGTTGGCGACCGCGATCTGCGCCCCGGCCTGCGCGGCCTGCGCCTGTGCGTTGCGCGGGTCGATGCGGACCAGCGGCTGGCCGGCGCGGACGTCCTGGTTGTCGGTGACGAATACGTCCGCGACATAGCCGGCGACGCGCGGCGCCACCGTGACCATGTCGGCGCGGACGGTCGCGTCGTTGGTGTCCTGAAGATACTGGCCGTGCGCCTTGTAGCGCGCGTACCAGATCGCCCCCACGACGACGACGACCAGCGCCACGACGATCAGCACCGCCTTGGCGCGCCCGCTCAGCCCGCGGCGCGGCGTGGCGCCGGCGTCGTCGCGCTGCGCGTCCGTCGCGCCGTTATCCGCGGTGTCGTGGGGGGAGGCACCCTGTTCGGCCATCTATCCGGTCCAGCAACGAGAAGGCGCCCGCGACCGAAGCCGCGAGTCGCGAAGAAGCGGACAATATGTCCGCTTGTCGTCACACCGCAAGTGCCGCACTGCAACATGCCGTCCAATGATGGGATAATTGCCGGTTGTGCTCGCCGCACGGATCGGGGCACGATACGCCCGCGCGCGGCCACGAGACGGCGGCGCGCCTGAACGGGGAGACAATCGTCGGTGCAGCACGCTTTCGGTCGCAACCTGACCTACGGGCTCCACGAGGTGCTGGGGCGCGCGATCGTCGTCGGCGACTATGCCGACCGCCCGTTCCCCAACGAGGCCGATATCGTCCGCGAACACGGCGTCAGCCGTTCGGTCACGCGCGAGGCGGTCAAGATGCTCGCCGCCAAGGGGCTGCTCGGCGCGCGGCCGAAGCAGGGGACGTTCGTGCGCCCGCAGGACGCGTGGAACCTGCTCGACCCCGACGTGCTGCGCTGGCTGCTGGAGCGCGAGGCGTCGATCGACCTGCTGCGTCATTTCAACGAACTGCGGATCGGGGTCGAGCCGGAGGCGGCCGCGCTCGCCGCGCGCGGCGCCACCGCCGAACAGCAGCAGGCGATCTCCGCCGGTCTCGCGCAGATGGTGGCGGCCGAACGCGGCGAGGACGATACGCTGGATGCCGACATCGCCTTTCACGTCGCGGTGCTGCGAGCGTCGAACAATCCGTTCTTTCTCCAGTTCCGCGAGATGGTCAGCACCGCGTTGCGCACCTCGATCCGCTTCACCAACCGCATCGCGGGCCGCAGCGCGAGCATCGCCGAACATACCGCGGTGCGCGACGCGATCCTGGCCGGCGACGCCGCGGCCGCGCATGAGACGATGCGCGGGCTGATCGTCAACGTCCTCACGCTCATCGAGCAGCCGAGGGCCGACTGACCGCTACAGCGTCCGCAGCATCCGCGCCGGACGTGCGCGCAGCGCCGGCACGCTGCCCGCCACCCCGATCCCCAGCGTGATCGCGCTCGCTAGCGCCAGCGTCGCGGCGACCCGCCCCCAGTCGGGCGCGAATCCCATGTCGAACACGCGGGTGACGACATACCACCCCGCCGCGCCGCCGGCCGCGAGCGCCACGGCGGACAGCAGCGCGGCGAGCAGCGCATATTCGATCGCCTGCGCGCCCAGCACCTGCCGCATGCTCCCGCCCAGCAGCTTCAGCACCACTGCGTCGTAGCGGCGCGCGCGCCCGGAGGCGGCCACCGCCCCGACCAGCACCGCCAGCCCGGCCAGCACCGTCGCGGCGGCGGCGACGCGCACCGCGGTCGCGATCTGCCCCAGCAGCGCGGAAACCTGCCCGATCACGTCGCCGGTACGGATCAGCGTCACCGCCGGCATCGCCGCGGCCACCGCACGCGCGATCGCGCCGTCGCGCCCCGGCGGCGCATAGATGCTGGCGAGCAGGCTGTGCGGCGCTTCCTCGATATAGCCGGGCGAGAAGACGATTGCGAAATTCAGCCCCAGCCCCTGCCAGTCGATCCTGCGCAGCGCCGCGATCCGCGCCGGCACGTCGACCCCCAGCACCGAGACGGTGATCTCGTCGCCGATCCGCAGCCCCAGCGCCGCAGCGGCGCGATCCTCGATCGAAACCAGCGGAGGCCCGCGATAATCCGCCGGCCACCACCGCCCGGCGACCACCTGGTTGCGCGGCGGCACCCCTGCCGACCAGGTCAGCGTCCGATCGCCGCGCAGCACCCAGGCGTCGGCGGGCAGCGTTCTCAGCTGCGTCACCGGCACGCCCTTGATCGCGACGATCGCGCCGCGCAGCGACGGTACCGCCTCGATCCGCGCGCCGGGCGCCGCGCGCCGGACCGCGCCGCGGAACGTCGCCGCGTCCTCGGCAGGCACGTCGGCGGCGAAGAAGCGCGGCGCGCGCGCCGGCGCCGAGCCGGCGAGTTCCGCCGACAGGCTGGAATCGATCACCGCCAGCGCCACGAACAGCGAGAAGCCGAGCCCCAGCGCCACCACCAGCCGGTCGGTCGCCGCGCCGGGGCGGTGGAGGTTGGCGAGCGCGAGGCGCGGCAGCGCGCCGCGCGGGCGCGGCACCCGCGCAAGCGCGCGACGCAACATGATCCCGACCCCCCACAGCAACGCCACCAGCCCCGCGATCGCCGCCACGAACCCCAGCGCCAGCCAGCGGTCGCTCGCCGACAGCACCGCCAGCGCGACCAGCGCGGCGAGCAGCGCCGCCATCGCGGTCAGCACCCGCCACGACGGCCGCCCGGTATCGGCCAGCGCATCGCGCAGCAGCGTCGCGGCCGGCACGCGCCGCGCCTGCGCCAGCGCGGGCAGCGCGAAGAGGAGCGCGACCAGCACGCCCAGCACTGCCGCGGTCGCCAGCGGCCCGGGATAGATCGCCAGCCGCGGCACCACCGGCAACGCGTTCCCTGCGATGCGCGTCACGATCCACGGCACCGCCGCGCCCAGCACCAACCCCGGCAGCATCCCCGCCGCGCCGACCAGCCCCAGCTCGATCAGGAACAGCCGCGCGATCAGCGGCGAGCGCGCGCCAAGCACCTTCAGCGTCGCGATCATCTTCGTACGCGCCGCCAGATAGGCCGCGACCCCGCTGCCGACCCCGACCCCCGCGATCGCCAGCGCGGCCAGCCCGACCAGCAGCAGGAATTGTCCCAGCGTCGCGATCCCGCCGCGCACGCCCCGCCCGGCGTTCTCGGTCGTGCGCGGGGTCCAGCCCGCACCCGCGAAGCGCGCCGCCAGCCGCTTGCCCGTCGCTTCGGCGTCGACGCGCGGCGGCAGCACGATGCGATACCCGCTGCGATAGAGACTGCCCGGCTGGATCAGCGCGCTGGCGTCCAGCCCGCGCAGGTCGACCAGCACCGGGCTGCCGAGTGCGAAGCCGGCGCCCAGCCGGTCGGGCTCCTGCGCGATCAGCCCGACGACGCGGAACGGCACGGTGCCCAGCCGGATCGTGCCCCCGACCGTCACCCCCAGCCGTTCGGCGAGCGCCGGCGCGATCGCGGCTTCCCGGCCATGCGGCCGCGTCGCCAGCGCGCCCGGCGCCATCCGGAAGCGGCCGACCAGCGGCCAGCGATCGTCGACCCCGCGCAGCTCGGCGAGCGCGCTCTGATCAGACCCTGAATGCACCATCGCGCGCAGCGACACGACCTCCGCGACCGGTCCGGCGGCGGCGAAGGCGGCGAGTTCCTCCGGCGTCGCGCGGCGTTGCGACACGACCATCTCCAGATCGCCGCCCAGCATCGCGCGGCCCTGCGCATCCAGCGCGGCGAGCATCGCCGCCGACAGGCTGCCGATCCCGGCCAGCGCGGCGGTGCCCAGGAACAGGCACATCGCCAGCAGGATCAGCCCGCGGCCCCCGCGCCGCAGGTCGCGCAGCGCGAGGGTCCATGCGCTGCTCACGCGCGGCGATCGGCGACGATGCGCCCGTCGGCCAGCTCGACCACCCGCGCGCACCGTGCCGCCAGCGCGCGGTCGTGCGTGATGACCAGCATCGTCGTGCCCGCCTCGCCGGCGCGCGCGAACAGCAGGTCCATGATCGCCGCGCCGGTGGTGGTATCGAGGTTGCCGGTCGGCTCGTCGGCGAACAGCAGCGCCGGGCGCGCGACCAGCGCGCGCGCGATCGCCACGCGCTGCTGCTCGCCGCCCGACAGTTGCGCGGGATAATGCCCGGTCCGATGCGCGAGCCCGACCGCCGTCAGCTCCTCGCGCGCGCGCTCGAACGCATCGCTCGCCCCGGCCAGTTCCAGCGGCACCGCGACATTCTCCAGCGCGGTCATCGTCGGCAGCAGGTGGAAGGCCTGGAGCACGATCCCGATCCGCCCGCGCCGCGCGACCGCCAGCGCATCCTCGTCCAGCGTCGTGAAATCGAGTCCGGCGACATGCACCTCGCCCGCGGTCGGCCGCTCCAGCCCGGCGAGCACCGCCATCAGCGACGACTTGCCTGATCCCGACGCGCCGAGCAGCGCGACCGTGTCCCCCGTCTCCACGGTCAGGTCGACGCCGTGCAGGATCTCCACGCGGGCCGGCGGCTTGCCGAGCGCGAGGCGGACGTTGCGTGCCCGGATCGGCGCGCTATCTGGGGCGGATGGGAAGCCGGTCACGATTGCGTCGATACGGAGGGTGGTGGTGGCTTGTCCATCCGATCCTGCTGCTGTTGCTGGTCGCGCCGGCGCAGGCTGCGCCGCGCGCACCGTTGATATGGGCGTTCGGCGACAGTTTGACGGCGGGCTACGGTCTCCCCCCGGCGCAGGGATTCCCCGCGCGATTGCAGGCCGAACTGCGGCGGCAGGGGGTGGCGGCCACGGTGCGCAACGGCGGCGTGGCGGGCGACACTGCGGCGCAGGGCCGCGCGCGTCTGCTCTGGGGGCTGCGCGGATTGAAGGCGCGGCCGGATCTGGTGATCGTCGAACTCGGTGCGAACGACATGCTGCGCGGGCTGCCGGTGGCGCAGGCGCAGGCGAACCTCGACTGCATCCTCGCCGAGTTGCGCCGCCGCGGCATCCCGGTGCTGCTCGCCGGCATGCGCAGCGCGCCCAACATGGGCGCCGACTATGTCCGTGCGTTCGAGGGCATGTACCCCGCGCTCGCGCGCCGCCACGGCGTGCCGCTCTACCCGTTCTTCCTCGACGGCGTCGCGGGGCAGCGCGCCTTGTTCCAGGGCGACGGGCTCCACCCGAACGCCCGCGGCGTCGCGATCGTCGTCCGCCGGATGGCGCCCGCGGTGCGGCGGGCGCTCGCAACGAACGCGGCAGCACCCCGTTCGTCCTGACCTTGTCGAAGGACGTGTCCGGGCACGCGCTTCGACGGGCTCGGCGCGAACGGTCGGGCAACGGATCGCTTCGCGCCGCGGTCGGTTGATGGCGGGCAAGGAGATGCGATCATGACGACCAACCCCGAAAAGCGCGACGACGACGATCAGGCGCAGGCGATGGAAGAGGCGCAGGAAGAGGCCGCCGAGGAGCGCGAGGAAGAAGGCGGCTACCAGTAACGGCGCGCCCGCGGCTTACGGGCGCGACAGGCTGGCAAGCTCTGCGGGCGTGTTGACGTTCGCCAGCACCACGCCGGGCAGCACCGCGGTCGCGCCCGCCTGACCGGCCCACCGCCGTATGGCGCGCGCGCCGCCGCCGATCAGATGCGACAGCAACGGTTGCGCCAGCCGCGCGGGCCACAGCCCCACCGTCGGCGCCTCGGCGGCATAGGCGGGCGTTCCGGCGAGCAGCGCCTCGAACAGGTCGTCGGGAAGGAACGGCGTGTCGCATGCCGTCGTCAGCACCGCGTCATAGCCATGGTCGGCGGCATGGCCGAGCGCCCCCGCGATCCCACCGAGCGGGCCCAATCCCGACACCGGCAGATCGGGGATGCAGGCAACCGGCGCGTCGCTTCGCCCGACCACCACCAGCGCGGTGCAATGCGGTCGCAGGCTGTTCAACGCGTGATCGAGCAGCGTCGCGTCGTCCAGCATCGCCAGCGCCTTGTCGCTGCCGAACCGGGTCGCCTGGCCACCCGCTAGGACGGCGCCGAGGATGTTCATGGTATGGAGCGGGGCGATCCGCCCCCCGTGAGAGGGGCGGTGTGCCGATGGATCAGAGCGTGGTGAACACGACGCCGACCACCAGCGCCTGAGCCGCCAGGGCCAGCGCGGTGCTGGCGGCGGTTTCGAACATGCGCATGGGAATGGTCTCCGTATGCCGGGTCATGCCGGCACGGAGCCAAATGATATTTATTGCTCCAACGCGCAACAATCGAACAGAACATTCGTGCTTGCACTATTTGCAACCGAAATCTTGACGATTCGTCAACGCCTTGGCTCAGCCGGCAAACACACGGTCGAAGATCGTGTCGACGTGGCGATAGTGATAGCCGAGGTCGAACTTCTCGTCGATCTCGGCGGTTGACAGCGCCGCGGTGACCTCGGGATCGGCCTTCAGCAACTCCTGCAACGACAGCTGTCCGTCCGATTCCCACACCTTCATCGCATTGCGCTGGACCAGCCGGTACGCGTCCTCGCGGCTCACCCCCGCCTGGGTCAGCGCCAGCAGCACGCGCTGCGAGTGGACCAGCCCGCCCATCCGGTCGAGGTTCTTCTGCATCCGCTCCGGATAGACCAGCAGCTTGTCGACCACGCCGGTCAGCCGCGCCAGCGCGAAGTCGAGCGTGATCGTCGCGTCCGGCCCGATATAGCGTTCGACCGACGAATGGCTGATGTCGCGCTCGTGCCACAGCGCGACATTCTCCAGCGCCGGGGTTACGTAACCGCGCACCATCCGCGCCAGTCCGGTCAGGTTCTCGGTCAGCACCGGGTTGCGCTTGTGCGGCATCGCCGACGAACCCTTCTGCCCGGGCGAGAAATATTCCTCCGCCTCCAGCACCTCGGTGCGTTGCAGGTGCCGCACCTCGGTCGCCAGCCGCTCGATCGAGCTGGCGATCACCCCCAGCGTCGCGAAGAACATCGCGTGGCGGTCGCGCGGGATGACCTGCGTCGACACCGGTTCGATCGCCAGCCCCAGCTTCTGCGCGACATGCGCCTCGACGCGCGGATCGACGTTCGCGAACGTGCCGACCGCGCCCGAGATCGCGCAGGTCGCGATATCCTCGCGCGCCATGACGAGCCGCGCGCGGTTGCGGCGGAACTCGGCATGCGCCTGCGCCAGCTTCAGGCCGAAGGTCACCGGCTCGGCATGGATGCCGTGGCTGCGCCCGATCGTCGGGGTCAGCTTGTGCTCCTTCGCGCGGCGCTCCAGCACCTCCAGCAGCCGGTCGATGTCGGCGAGCAGGATGTCCGACGCGCGTGCCAGCTGCACCGACAGCGTCGTGTCGAGCACGTCCGACGAGGTCATCCCCTGGTGCATGAAGCGCGCTTCCTCGCCCACCTGCTCGGCGACCCAGGTCAGGAACGCGATCACGTCATGCTTGGTCACGGCCTCGATCGCGTCGATCGCCGCGACGTCGATCCGCGGGTTCGTCGCCCACCACGCCCACAGCGCCTGCGCCGCGCTTTTAGGCACGACCCCCAGATCGGCCAGCGCATCGGTGGCATGCGCCTCGATCTCGAACCAGATGCGATAGCGCGCCTCCGGCTCCCAGATCGCGGCCATGTCGGGGCGGGAGTAGCGGGGGATCATGCGCGCGGTCCTTCGAGGATAAGGGAGTTGGCGCGCGGGTAGCAGCGTGCGGGTGAAATTCCTACACCAGCCTAATCGTCCGCCCCTCGCGCGCCGACCGGTAGATCGCCTCGACGATCCGCATGTCGCGCAAGCCTTCCTCGCCCGACACGATCGGCTCGCGCCCGCTCACCGCGCATTCCGCCAGATGGTCGAGCTGCGCCGCGAACTGCGTCTTGCCCGGCCCCGGCGGCGGCGACACCTCCTGCTCGCGCCCGTCGCGCCCGGTCCACAGCCGGTTGCCGTCGTAGCGCGTGGCCGGCTCCAGCTCGACGCGCCCCTTGCTGCCCATCAGCAGGATGCGGTTCTGGTTCGCCGAATACATCGACTGGCACCCCGCGATCGCACCGGAGGGGAATTCGAGCGTCCACTCGATCATGTCCTCCACCTCGCGGAAACGCGGGTCGGTGCGATCGGTCGATTCGCGCGCGGTCACCGCGATCGGCTCCTCGCCGGTCATGTAGCGCGCCGCCTGGAGGCTGTAGACGCCCATGTCCATCAACGATCCGCCGCCCGACAGCGCCTTCTTCAGCCGCCACGCATTCGGATCGCCGGCATTGAACCCGTGCTCGGACCGCACATAGCGGATCTTGCCGGTATCGGGCTGCTTCGCCAGCCGCATCGCCGCCAGGTTCGTCGGCTCGAAATGGCAGCGGTAGCCGATCATCAGCTTGCGGTTCGCCGCCTTGCACGCCGCGATCATCGCCTCGCATTCGGCGACCGACACCGCCATCGGCTTCTCGCACATTACATGCTTGCCGGCCTTCGCGGCGCGGATCGAATATTCGGCATGCATGGCATTGGGCAGGCAGACATAGACGATGTCGACGTCCGGATTGTCGCGGATGCGATCGAAGTTCCGATAGTCGTAGATCGCGTTGTCGCCCAGGCCATGCTCGGCGGCGACCTTCTTCGCCTTCGCCGGATCGCCGCTGACCACCGCCGCCAGCCGGCTGTAGCGGCAGTTCCTGAACTCGGGGATGATCCGCCCGAGCCCGTATCCGCCCAGCCCGACGATCGCATAGCCCAGCTTGCGCTGCGGCGGCTGTGCACAGGCGCTGCCGGCGACCAGCAACGGCGCGGCGGCGATCAGCGTGCGGCGTCCGATCTCCATGGCGTACCTCCCTTTTTTCTCTGCCGGGCAGGCTGCGGATGCCGGCCGCGATTGTCAACGCGATCTATTTCAATCGCATAGCCAGGCCGGCGACGACCAGGTCGACGCGGTCGACCGCGGCGGCGACGCGCTGGTTGATCCGCCCCGCCACGTCGCGGAAACGCCGCGCGAGCGCATTGTCGGGGACGATCCCCCAGCCGACCTCGTTGGCGACCAGCACCACCCGCGCCGGGGTGGCGGCCAGCGCCGCGACCAGCGCCGCCGTCGCCGCCTCGTCGTCCGCCTCGCCGAGCAGCAGGTTGGACGCCCACAGGGTCAGGCAGTCGACCAGCACCACCCCGTCACACACGTCCGCCACCGCCTCGGCCAGCGCGACCGGCGCCTCGACGGTCCGCCAGCGCGTGTCGCGGTCGGCGCGGTGTCGCGCGATCCGCTCGCGCATCTCATCGTCGAACGCCTGCGCGGTGGCGACGAACACATGCGCGCCCGCGCAGCCTTCGGCCAGCGCCTGCGCATGCCGGCTCTTGCCCGATCGCGCACCGCCCAGCACCAGCCGCGTCCGCCACTCGCCGTCGCCCATCCCGTGTCGCCTCCGTCTTTTGCGCTTGCCTGCCTGTCCGCAAATGCTGATGGAGGCCGCCACCGCCCAAGTCGAGGCTCCACCATCGTGCGCGATCTGACCTTCCATGGGGGCCGCCTGGCAGCGGCGGCGCGGCTGTTCCCGCATGCGCCGTCCCCGTGGCTGGACCTGTCGACCGGGATCAACCCGCATCCGTGGACCCCGCCGGCGCGGTTCGCCATCGACCAGCACGCCTTGCCCGCGCCCGAGGCGCTCGACACGCTCCTCGCGGCGGCGGGCGCGGCGTTCGGCTTTGCCGGCGCGCTGGCGGCCGTCCCGGGCAGCGAGATCGCGCTGCGGCTGCTCGCCACGCTCGACCTGCCACGCCCGTGGCGGGTGGTGACGCCCTGCTACCGCACGCACCGTGACGCGCTGCCCGGCGCGACCCCGATCGCGGCGGACGCGGTCGAGGCGGCCGCCGGGGCAGGGGGCACGCTGCTGCTCGCCAACCCCAACAACCCCGATGGCCGGCTGTTCGCGCCGGAACGGCTGGTGCAGGTCGCCCGTCGCCTCGACGCACACGGCGGCGTGCTGGTGATCGACGAGGCGTTCGCCGACGCGATCGACGGCGCCAGCATCCTGCCGCTGCTCGGGCGCCACGACCCGGTCGTGGTGCTGCGCTCGTTCGGCAAGTTCTACGGGCTCGCCGGCATCCGGCTCGGCTTCGTCGCCGGGATGCGGTCGGTGGTCGAGCGGATCGCCGTGCTGCTCGGCGGCTGGCCGGTCTCGGCGACCGCGCTCGCCTACGGCACCGCCGCCTACCGCGACGCCGATTGGGCGACCGCGATGCGCACGCGACTGGCAGCCGAGGCGGCGGCGCTGGACGCGCTGCTCGCCGCGCACGGCTTCGATGCCCGCGGCGCCTGTCCGCTGTTCCGCCTGATCGACACCCCCGGTGCCCCCGCGCTGTTCGAGACGCTCGCCGCCGCCGCGATCCTGACCCGGCCCTTCGACGACGCGCCCCACCGCCTCCGCCTCGGCCTACCCGGCACGGCACACGACCGCCTCGCCACCGCGCTCACGTCATTCTCGCGCAGGCGCGAACCCGGACACGCCGACGCCGCCGCCTCTATCGAGACACCTGCGTGTCTGGATCCCCGCCTGCGCGGGGATGACGGGGAGGGCGGCGGACCATCACCATCCCCGCACGGGCAGGAACCCGGCAGCGCTCCGGTCGCCGCCCCACCGCATCTTCACGAGAACACGCGCGAGGACGACGCCAGCATCGCTTCTCCCTCGTCATTCCCGCGCAGGCGGGAATCCAGACACGCCGACGCCAGCGCCTCTATCGACAGCCCTGCGCATCTATACCCCCCTCGCGGGAACGACGGGGAGGGCGGCGGACCATCACCATCCCCGCACGGGCAGGAACCCGGCAGCGCTCCGGTCGCCGCCCCACCGCATCTTCACGAGAACACGCG